>JBILWM010000003.1:0-73511 GCA_044369905.1 Terrimicrobiaceae bacterium
TTTCCGAGTATCCCACCCAACCCGCCTCCCGTCGGCGGAGTCTCGTGGGCGACCTCTGCAAAGGCGTCACCCAATCCATGGGGTTCTGGGGCTGTGATGCCCGCTATCCGGACGGGAACCTCCTTGTAGCTTCGGGATTCGAACGGTTGGAGAAAAACCCCGCCCTCACCGAAGGCAGCAGCCGCTATCGCAAACCATGGCGCAACGGCTGCATCGAACTGCACAGCTTTTGTGCGGGATGGTATCCAGCCAAGGGAAATGGCGTTGTTTTCATCCGCCACCGCGAACGCCTTTTTTCCTGCACGGCCGGCGATCCTCCCCGACCTGGCAAATACAACGATCGTCTTGCCGGGGGAACGAATGACGACCTTATCCACCTCGCCGCACCCTTTGTGGAATGGATGCTTGCCCACGAGAACTGGATTTCCTCCCGATGCGGACCGTGCTACCGAAGCGCCTGCTGGCGATATGTGCAGTCCCTGCCCGGCGCCCGTCCATGGCTCGCGCCAAAGGAGGGCGTGGCTTGGCTCGAATCCTTTCTTCACCACCCAAACCACACACCCCGCGCCCACGAGTGGGCATTGAGGAGCTTCCGATGATTTCCTGTCCCGCATGTGGATTTGATGAAAGCCGCCTCGCCAAGAGCCTCCGACTTGGGTGTTCCACCTGCTACACAACCTTTGCTCCTCACATCGCTACCTTCCTGCCACGCCTCCATCGGGGAGTCACCCACACCGGCAAACAACCACCCGTGCCCACCATTGCCGAGCTTGATCGCCGCATCGACAGGCTTGTGGAAAAAGTTCAAGCGCTTGCCCCGGACTCGCCGGAAGCAAAGGGTCTTAACCAACTTCAATCGTCATGCCGTGCCGCCTTTGATCAAATCCAAAGACACAACTACCCTTCCTAAACTCGTTTTTTACCAAACAAACAAAAACCTCTGCCTATGACACCGCTCATCGTCATCGTCGGCTTTCTCGGAGCCGGGAAAACCACCTTCCTTCAAAACCTCGTTCCAGCCCTCGGAGCCGAGGGGCTAAGTCCGTCGCTTCTGATTAACGACTATCAAAACGCCCGCATCGACGCCGAGAGGTTCCGCGGGGTCATCGACGAAGTCACTGCGCTGAACGGCGATTGTGTTTGCTGCGGGTCGCGCGATGAACTCCTCGCGGCCCTGGAACAATTCGAGCACCGGACCGGCCGCGTGCTTCTCCTCGAGACCAACGGAACCACCGATTCCGAGCAACTCCTCGAAACCCTTGCCTTCAACAAGGACCTCAAACGCTTCACTCCTCCCATTCAACTTTCGATCATCGACGGTCAGCGTTGGCAGCGCCGCTTCTGGCACAATGCCCTCGAACGCGAGCAAGTCCGCACGGCCACCCATCTTTTCATCTCGCGCACCGACATTATCGCCTCGGAACGCCTCGCATCCGTCGAAAAATCCCTCGACGCCCTTGGCATCGACGCCTCCGTGACCGATCCGGCATCCTTCGCCAGAGAAATCGCCTCGCTCCCCGATACGCTGAAATCAGCGCGCAGACACAAACCCTATAGCCACGATACAGAACACCACCACTCCGAGGGGGAACACCACCATCACCATGCGAAGCATCACTTCGCGTCCTGTGAAATTCCGCTTCCGGCATTCGTGTCCAAGCGTGCTTTCGAAGAATTGCTGAATTCGCTTCCCAAGGAGGTTCTCCGCGCCAAAGGTCTCGTCGTCTTCCGCGAAGACCCCGGCGAGTTTCAAATCTTCCAAAAAGTCGGGCACGATGGCCCCGTTCATTTTTTCCCGATTGGACAGCACCCGTTGATACAAGAACCAGTCGCCCTTTTTATCGGCCCACACCTTCCTGTGGATTTTTTGAAAGCGCGAATTTCTGGTTTGAAAAGGCGCAGTTAAGCGACGGCAGATGCTCGTTTACATCGCCCATAATCTCGAAAGGAAAAACTCCTCGCCTTGCTGGGAGCCTGCCTGCTCGACAACCGCGAACTCGCCTTGGGCGAGGAAAAGTGGGCGAAGTTCCGCGATCCGTTTCCAGAGTGGGTTGTTGAGCAGGATGAGGAAGATGCTTGAGGTGGGGGGATTTCAAAAACCCGAGGGTAGGCTGAAATGGTCTGGGTGCGAATCCGGGGAAATAAAAATTTTTCCAAAATCCCCTTGCCGAGCACCGCTGTTTGCTATCTACCTGTTTACACAAATGATGCCTCGTAAAGAGATTTGCCATTTTTCTGTTATTGTTTCGTCTGCATGCGGCGCTTGATTTCTTTGTTTTCAACGCGCGGCAAGCGCTCGTTTTTCACCCACCCGGCGTCACGATGACTTTTACTCGTGCGCTAAATTCACACCCCTCACAGAGGAGCTTCTATTAACATCAAGGACATTCGTATCAATGAACGAATCCGCGCCCGCGAGGTGCGCGTGATTCTTGCCGCAACCAATGAACAGCTGGGCGTCATGCGCCTGGACGAGGCGATTCGGCGAGCCCGTGCTCTCGGGTTGGATCTCGTCGAGATCGCTCCCAATGCCCAGCCTCCTGTTTGCCGCATCGTGGACTTTGGAAAGTTCCGCTACGATTTGGCGAAGCAGGAAAAGGAAAAGAAACACGCGGTCAGCAAGGTGAAGGAAATCAAGTTCCGGGTGAATATCGACGCCCACGACTACCTAACTAAGATCCGCCACGCGGAGGACTTTCTCGACAAGGGCAACAAGGTGAAAATCCAGCTTCAGTTTCGAGGCCGCGAAATGGCCCACCAGAATCTTGGGTTGCTCGTTGTTCAGCGCGTTCGGGATGACTTGGCGGGAATGGCCCATGTGGACATGGAGCCCAAACTCGTGGGTCGCGCCGTTGGCATGACACTGAGTCCGCTTCCTGCAAACAAGCGCCATCGCAAGTTTACCAAACACGGCGAAATCCTCGAACCTGAGCCCGAAGAGGCTCCCCACGAGGATGACGAGCACGAGGACGACGCGCCTGCCGGTGATGCAAACTGAGCGGCGTCTCCTGCTGTTTGACATCGACGGCACTCTGATCACATCCGGAGGTGCCGGCGAGGGTGCCTTGAAGGATGCCATGAAGGGGCGTTTCGGCGTGGAAGAGGATTTGCAGGGCATTCTCCTGGCCGGGGCTACGGATGCCAAAATCGCCCGCGAGTTGTTGGCGAAGCACGGTATCGAAGCGAGTGCTGAAAACATCTCGGCTCTTCTGGATGAATATTTGCACCACCTTGCAGGCCGCATGCCTCGGCATGAAGGTCGGCTGCTGCCAGGAATTGTGCCCGTCCTCAAAGCTCTTGAAACCCATCCGGAGGCTGTCCAAGCCTTGCTTACGGGAAATCTCACACGCGGCGCGGAGATCAAGCTCACGCACTATGGTGTGTGGAATTTTTTCGAGTTCGGTGCCTTTGCGGATGATCACCACGACCGCAACGAGCTGGGAAAATTCGCGCAGGCAAGGGCGCTGGAGCGGCATGGCATCGAGTTTCCACCCGATCGGATTTATGTGATCGGTGACACGCCTCGGGATATCGAGTGCGGGCGTGCGATCGGTGCGAAGACCGTGGCCATAGCGACCGGGCGTTACTCGCTCGCCGAATTGGAAGAGCACGCGCCGGATTTTCTTTTCGAGGATTTCTCGGATACCGAGCGCGTCTTGGACTGCCTGCTCGGGGAGTGATCTCAGGGTGTGCCGCTTTGTTCGGCAGGTTTTTTCTTCGCCGTTGCGAAGGGCAGGTGAATGGGAACTTCTCCGAGTCGTTTGGGTTTGATGTGGGGCTTTTTGCCGAGTGCGTCACGCTCGTGGAGGTAGTTCGACAGCGTGGCTGAGATTTCATGGGCCGTGCGCATCGTGTCGAAACTGACTCCACTGCGGATGCCATCCACCGCATTGAAGAGTGAAGTCAGAGCCATCGGGCCGCTCACCGTCAGCGTGGCAATGCCTCCTATGCCTTGGGAGATGTTCGATCCGCCTGTGGTTTCGAAGGCGAGAAATTTGTTGGGAACCTTCCCTGACAGATCCTGCACGACGACGATGGTTTCCATTTTTGTGCCGCCTGCGCCAAGGCCGAGCGTGCTTCGCAGGAGACGGCTGCCTTGGTTGATTCGTGCGAAGCGGCCGGTGAGGAGCCAGTAGTTTCCTTGAGGCAGGCTGTCCTCTGTGGAAATCACCCGCGCTGGAGCGACATGGGTGCCGAGTTTTTTGATCAGATGCCTGTTGAGGCGGGCCTGGAGTTCAGCCCGGAAGGTTTCGAAATCCTTCCCCTTTCTATCCACGCGTAGGCCATCTTCATTCCAAGCAAAGGGAAGGATGAGGATTTCGTCTGGAGCGGTGACGGGCGGATTGGCACTCGTTTGGCGGATGTTGTCCACGCTCACGGAGGCGCAGGATGCGAGCCACAAGGACAACCCGGTCAAAACCAGCCTGGCTGCGCGGCGAAGTGAGGTTTTTTTGCGGTTTGGAAAAGCGTCGAAATTCAACAGGCGGGAGAGGGAAACAGATGGCATCACTGTCCTCAAGACTCAAAAGCGCGGGGTTGAACCGCAGGCGATCATCACGCATCGTGGCGCGCATGAAATTTTCAGCACTTGGTCGTAATCTCTCCGGCGGCAGCGGAATCGAAAGCCTCATGGACGACCTGGGCAAGGCGCTCTCGGGCGTCGGCCCGGCCCCGCTCATGCTCGGGGGAGGAAATCCCGCGCAGATCCCGGAAATGGAGGCCGTGTGGAAATCCCGCATGGAGCAAATCACTGCCGACCCTGCTGTGTTGCGGCGCACGCTGGCGATTTACGATCCGCCTCGTGGCAATGCAGGCGTTTTGGAGGCCCTCGCAGGTCTGCTGCGTCAAGAGTTCGGGTGGC
This sequence comes from Terrimicrobiaceae bacterium, assembly GCA_044369905.1. GTDB lineage: Bacteria > Verrucomicrobiota > Verrucomicrobiia > Chthoniobacterales > Terrimicrobiaceae > UBA967. The sequence continues at coordinate 4,862 of JBILWM010000003.1, forward strand.
CGGTGGGGCCTGAAAACATCGCAGTGACTCCCGGAGGGCAGACGGCATTTTATTTCCTCTTCAATCTTTTCGGGGGTCGTCGCGGGGATGGAACGCCGGGTCGCATTCTCTTTCCCCTCATGCCGGAATACATCGGCTATGCAAACCAGGCGCTCGAACCCGGGATGTTCGTTGGAGTTCAGCCCGGGATCACTCGCACCGGTGCGCACCGCTTCAAATACCATGTCGATTTTCAAAATCTGAACCCCGGTTCCGATATTGCAGCCATGTGCGTTTCAAGGCCGACGAATCCGAGCGGGAATCTGATCTCGGATTCCGAACTCCAGCATCTGGCGGACATCGCCGCGCAGCGTGACATTCCGCTCATCATCGACAACGCCTACGGGTGGCCATTCCCCGGCATCGTTTTTGGCGAGGTGAAGCCGCTCTGGACTGGCCAGACCGTGCATGTGATGAGCCTCTCCAAATTCGGCCTGCCTGGCACACGCACCGCATTTGTTGTGGGGCCTCCCGAGGTGGCGGCCGCTGTTTCCTCCATGATGGCCGTGACTGGCCTCGCGAATGGAAACTTCGGCCAGGCGATAGCTGGTCCGCTCATTGCCACTGGCGAAATCGTTCGCCTCAGTCGCGACATCATTCGCCCCTTCTATCTTCGAAAACGGGACGCCGCACTTGAGGCTATCGCGGAGTTTTTCCCTCCCGATGTGCCCTATGCCCTGCACGAAAGTGAGGGCGCTCTCTTCCTTTGGCTCTGGCTGGATGGAGCAAAAAAGACATCGCGCGAACTGTATGAAATCCTGAAAAAACGCGGAGTCCTCGTCGTGCCGGGGGATTATTTCTTCTTTGGCTTGCCGGATGAGGAGTGGCGTCACCGCCGGGAATGCCTCCGCATCTCATTCGCCATGAGCGATGCGGATGTGCGCGCAGGGCTTAAAATCATCGGCGAGGAAGTCGCGCAGGCTTTTTAATGACAAAGAAAAAGGCGCTTCGCCTTTGTTGCGAAGCGCCCTTCTTGTTAAGTCTCTGAAGCGTTAGGCTTGGGGATTCCCGTTGGAGAGAATCCGCCATTTTCCGCTTTCGAGTTTTTGAAGTTGGCCGAGTTTTTTGCCTGTGTTGGTGAACCATACATGGACTTGGCCCACTGGTTTTCCGATTTTTTCGGCGAGTTCCCGCACGCTGACACCGAGTTCTCCGGCTGCTTCAAGGTGTTTGATCACCTGCTCTTGCATAAAGCCTTTTGGTGAGCGTGGTTTTTTGGAGCCTTTTGCAGCGCCGCGACGCTTTTTGAGGGATTTGGCGCGGAGGATGCGGGTGGCCGCGAGGACCTCGCCAGAGGCCAATCCGGCGATTTCTTTTTCGACTTGAGCGACTTTGGCCAGCAGCGTTTCTTTTTTCTTGGTCAGAGAGAGAAGTGCCGTCAAAGTTTGCGTATTGATGTCTGATACTTTCATTAGGGCGCTTAAAAAACAAGGAATGGGAGTCTGTTGCAAGAAAAATTATTCCAGTGGCAAATTTTAAAATAGAACCCAACATGCTTGATTATGGGCATTTTGATGTATGGAGGATTAAGGGAAATCCTGATGTGGGTCTTTTAAATCCGCAGGATTTGGAGCGGTTTCAAGCGATGCCAGAGACCGGTGCGCGCCGGAGTTTTTTGTTAAGTAGGTGTGCAATTCAATGTTTGGCAAAAAATTATACAAACAGTCATTCCGGAAACTTTTCGATTTCATCGCATCCGGGGGGCAAGCCTTTTTTCTTGGATGTTCCCGGTTTGCATTTCAGTTTAAGCCACACGGAAGGCGAAGTGGCGCTGGCGTTCTCCCGTTCGCCGGTCGGACTTGATATGGAAAAATCCGGTCGCCGAGCCAACTTTCTTGCTGTGGCCAAGCGCTTTTTTACATCGGACGAGGTGCTGTCCATCGAAGCGCTCGGCGCTTCCGCTGGTGCCCGTTTTTTAGAACTTTGGACGGCCAAAGAGGCCGTGTTAAAATTGGAGGGAACAGGGATTTCCGGCGGGTTGGAGCGAGCCCGCATTTTAAGCGAAATGGAGTCGAACCTCGACGGCCGGCTTGTTTATTTGCACACTCTCGAATGGCCGGGATTGGTCGCCAAGCTGGCTTCGTTTGAAAAGCCAATCGAAGTCAGGTCGCGGGAGTTAGTTTTCTAACAATGCCTTGCGTGCGGTTTCGAGATTAGTCTTGGCTTCTTGCAGGTTGGGGTCGATCTGCAGGGCCTTCTCAAAGCAGTCTGCGGCCTCCTGCATTTTCCCTTCGCGAAAGAGGCTGACTCCGAGGTTGCAAAGATAAGTGGGGTTGTCGGGAAATCTCTTAACAAGATCGCCGTAAATCTCTGATGCTTCTTGAAATTGACCATCCAGCCAAAGTGCGCGCGCCAGGTTCGCTTGGATCGCAACAATGGTCGGTGACAAGCGCATGGCTTCGCGAAATTCCGTGATCGCGGCTTTTGTGTCTTTGGTCGCCAGCACGCCGGAACCGAGGTTGTTGCGGGTTTCGGCGAGGTCCGGCCGGAGGCGCACCGCTTCGCGGAAATGCGGTAGAGCAATGTCGACTTTTCCGCGATTGAATTCTCTGGCTCCAAGTCGGTTGTGTGCTTGCCAGCATTCCCGGTTGTGCCGGAGCGTGTAGCTCCAAAGTTTGTCCTCATTTTCCCATACGGCGGCGTAATTGTGGCTCAAAAGGGTAAGCCCGCCTGCAAGAAGAATGCCTGCGCTGAAGAGGAGTTGTTTGCCCGTTTCGCCTGCCCTCGCAAAGGCCTCACCGCATCCCGCCGCAGCCCATGCGATCATTCCGATCATCGGGATATAGACGAAGTGATCCGCCACCCAGCCGACCCGCATGTAGGACATCGCCACAAAGCCAAGCACCGGCAGGATGGTGATGAAATAAAATCCAAACGCCATTAGCGCAGGTCGGCCCCAGGTTTTTCGCCGAAGCCAGAAAACTGCGGCCAAGCCAAGGATAAGCACCCAAGGCAGGAATTGATAAACCTCGGGCGGATTCGCCTTCCATTGCGGGTAGATCGGCAGCAGCGTGATTGGCCAAAAAATCTTGCTCAGGTAAAAAATCAGCGCCATTCCCGCAATCGCCAACCGCGAGGCAAAGCCGCCGATCGGAATCGGCTCGTCACCGATGGCGCGGTTCAGTTGGAAGTGCAGGGTTACAAGCCCCAGCAAGAGGGAAATGAGGAAAAATGGCGCGCTGCGCAGAATGTCGCGCCAATCGATGCGACCCCGCAGCCACCAGACATGCAGGAGCATCACGCACGGGAACATGACGACCGAGCTCTTGCTCAGCATCGCTGCAAGAAACAGCCCCAGTGCGGCGAAGTAAAACCGGCGGCCGGAACCCTGTTCAAAGCGCACGACGCACCAAGCCGCCGCCAGAAAAAACGGGAGAGACAGGGTGTTTTTCAACTCGGAAATCCAAGCGACGGATTCCACACACAGCGGATGCACGGCAAAGAGGAGACCGGCGAACCATGCCGCCCGGATGCGCATTTGCCTCAAGAGCCCCCAAAGCAGGCAGGCCGCAAGCGCGTGGAGGGCGATCGAGACGATGTGGTAGCCGGTGGAATCCAAACCAAACAACCGCCACTGCAGCCAAAGTGCGCTCATCGTCAGCGGCAGATAATCCGCCGTCGCCGGCGCGAACCACAACCTGCCGAGTCCATCGGGCGCCTGCACATCCGCGTTGTTGGTCAGCAGATAGTCGTCATCCCAGAGCCACTCGCCGTGGTAAACGGGCGAGTAAATCCAAAAGCAGGCCAGAAAAATGACAGCCGCTTTCAGGAGCGCCGTCATCCATCCAGTCGATATCGCAGGCCGGGACACCGCCAAGCACTCCCAAAAACAGGGTGCCATGTCATGGAAAAACCTGACGCCCCGCCGTTATGGAATCGCTTGCGAAAGCCGCAGAGAGGCGGGATATTTTTTTTATGAACGAAAATCAAGGATCGGCGGGAAATGTCATTGCGGCTGTTTGCAGTTTCTTTTTTCCCGGCTTGGGTCAGTTGGTCCAAGGCCGCGTGCTTTCCGCGCTTCTTTTCTTTGTGGGCGCCGCCGTTGTTTGGTTCATCAGTTTTGGCATGCTTGGCTGGACGATCCACATTTGGTCCTGCATCAACGCGGCACTTTGGACTCCAAGGAGGATGTAATGACTCTCAAAAACTATGTGAACGGCGTATTTGTTCCCGCGTGGAATGCCAATGTGCGGCCGTTTCACAACCCCGCCGATAATTCGAAACTCGGCGAGGTCGCGGAGTCGTCGGTGGAGGATGTGGACAAGGTGGTCCGCGCCGCCCGCGAGGCCTTCGACAACGGTCCATGGCCGCGCACTCCAGCTCAGGAACGGGCAAGCCGCCTTTTCAAACTCGCCGATCTCATCGAGTCGCGCGCTTCCGAGTTTGCGGAAATGGAGACGCGCAACTGCGGCAAGCCCCTCCGCGAATCCCGCTTTGATGTGGCAGACGCTGCCGCCTGCTTCCGCTATTACGCCGGGCTTGCCACCAAACCTCAGGGGCAGACATTTGAAGTCGGAGACCCGAATATCGTTTGCCAGACCGTTCGTGAGCCGATCGGAGTCTGTGCTCAGATCATCCCATGGAACTACCCGCTTCTCATGGCCGCGTGGAAACTCGCTCCCGGCTTGGCAGCGGGGAATTGCTGCATCCTCAAGCCCTCCGAGCTTACGCCGCTCTCGGCTTCGCTCCTTTTCGAGCTGATCGACGAGGTGGGATTTCCTCCCGGCGCCGTGCAGTTGCTTTATGGGCCGGGCGATCCCGTCGGCGCGCGCTTCGCTGAAAGTCCCCTGGTCGATAAAATCGCCTTCACTGGAGGCGGCGCGACGGGCCGCAAAATCCTTGCCGCCGCCGCCTCGAATTTCAAAAAGGTCTCGCTCGAGCTCGGTGGCAAGAGCCCGAATATTGTTTTTGCCGACTGCGACCCTGACCATGCCCTTGAGTATGCGCTTTTCGCCATTTTTGCCGGTCAGGGCGAGGTTTGCAGCGCAGGATCCCGACTTCTTCTCGAGCGGAGTCTCGCGGAGTCGTTCCTGCCAAGACTGGCCTCCGCGGCCGAAAAAATCGTCGTCGGCTCCGGCATGGATGAAGCCACCGAAATGGGCCCGCTTATCTCCCGTGCCCACCAGAAGAAAGTCCTCGATCACATTCAGAGCGCCTGCTGCGAAGGGGCTCAGCTCCTCATGGGAGGCTCTGCTTACAACGACCAACGCAGCGCGGGAAATTTCGTGCAGCCCACGATTTTCACCGATGTGAAACCTTCCATGCGCATCGTGCGGGACGAGGTCTTCGGTCCGGTGCTCACTGTTCAGGTTTTTGACACTGAGGAAGAGGCCATCCGTATCGCAAACGACACCATCTACGGCCTCGCAGCCGGCGTCTTCACAAAGGATGGTGCAAAAGCCCAGCGCGTCGTTCGCAGCCTGCGTGCCGGCATCACTTGGATCAATACCTACCACCCCACCTTCAACGAGGCACCATGGGGCGGCTACAAACAGAGTGGCATGGGACGCGAACTCGGCACCTACGGCTACGAAGCCTACACCGAGGTGAAGCAGATCAACCATTGCATCAATCCGCAGCCGCTCGGCTGGTTCCGCTCGGCACCCTGATTTCCGTGCCTGCTTTCCTCGCCGCTTTTTTTCTCGCGCTCCCGATCGCCTGTGCTTGGCAGTCCACGCTCTCTCCAATCGTCGCGGGCCCATTTCCCGAGATTCGTCCATTCCTCGCGGAATACCGCCTTGGCTGGGCGGAAATCGAAGCCGCGAAAGCCCGCGCCGCCATTTCCTATCAGGGGAAAAATGCGATCCTCACGAGCTCGGGTGCCACCACGGGACTCGCCCGCACACTCTATCAACTCGACGCTTCGTTGGACGCCACAGTCGACCGCACCAGCCTCCAGACCATTCGCTCGGAACAAAACGAAAAATACGCCACCCGCACCCTGTCCACTCGCATCGAGGGCAACAAGGGCTCCCTGACAACCCTCCGCGAGTGGATCGCGCCCGACTCCAAGCCTGCCAAGTGGAAGCCTGTCAAAATTGCCCCCATCCGCGATCTCTTCGCTGCATCCCTCTTGATTCGCAGTCAATCCCTCGCCAAAGGCGAAAAAGTCCGCACTCTCGTCTTCCCAGGAGGCTCACCCTTTCTGGTCGATATCGAATCCCTCGGGCCAGAGAAAATCACCATCGCCAACACCCCGCGCGACGCCCTGCGCCTCAACATCAAAATCCAAAGCGTGAACACCAAAAAAGGCAACGCCCTCGAACCCCACCGCAAATTCCGCTCCGGCACGCTCTGGCTCAGCAACGATCCCGACCGCATTCTTCTCCGCGCGGAGGTGCAGGTCTTCGTTGGCTATGTGTTCGCCGAGTTATCCTCGTTTCAGCCAGTCGATAGCCCCCCTTTTTTTCCTTAAGACTCCAACACCTCGATGCAAATCCACCGAGGCCAATATCAAACAATTGGATGAAGTTGGTCCACTTCCCGACACTCTGGACGGCTTGTCAGTGGCAATGAAATCGAGTATTTTCTGGTTATGAGCATGTCTGAAATCCTTGAAGAACTGCCTCGGCTTGGACGCCTGGAGCGTGCAAGGGTCTGGCAGCGGTTGGAGGAAATCGAGATGGAAAGCGTCGAGGAAACTCCTGAAATGCTCGAAGCGATTGACGCTGGTCGGTGCTCTATTCGCACGGGAGAAGAAAACTCCATCGAGCACGCCCGCAATCTCATCGCCCAATGGATTACAAAGTCGTCCTGAGCGATCTCTTTCTATCCGACCTCCAGGAAATCATTGATTATTTGGTTCAAGAATCTGGATCTGAAACCGCATCCCGAATTGGCAATGAGCTGCTCGACTGCGCATTGGAAGCGGGGCGAAGACCGTTCATTGGCCAGCCCGTCAAACAGCGTCCCGGCGTTCGCAAAAGGCTTCGATATCGTTACCTGATTTACTATGATGTTGATAAATCTCGTAAGACGGTAGAAGTCTTGAGGGTCTGGCACGGAGCGCGCGATTCCAGAACTCTGCGTCTGGGTGTCTCCTAAACAACCAGCCACATTGATCTTTACAAAAGATTAGAAAACTGGGGGCAGGCAACATTTCCTTTCATTTTGGCATCGGCCATTTGCAATAAACCACGAGCAGTCGGACATAACCGCTACCACAAAAAACAAATTTCCGGGCGTGGCGGCCAGCACTCGGCAGCCGCGAAAGTTACATAGCCTGTGCAACGGTATCAGGACTCAGGGGAGTCGGAGTTGCCCGGCTTGCCACGCTTTTTGCGAGGTTTTCTTTTGGATGCTTTGGGAGCTGGCGGAGCAGGTGTTTCCGCCGAAGCCGTTTCGCTTTCCGTTTCTTGGGTGTTCAAATCCAGCTCCGCAAGGAACACGGCATCTTCCGGCGTGTCGCCGCCGAAGAGGACGCGCATATAGGCTGGAAAATAGCGGTCCGCCGTAGAAAGAGCCGAGCCGATGATGCGGCGAATGACCTCATCCTCCAAACGCCCTTCGCCGATGATGTGGCTGATGTGGTAGCGCGACTCCCCATCGCGCAAGTCGAGTTCGAATGATCCGAGGACCAGGCCATAGTTCACACGGGTGAAAAATTCCGTCACATGCGGCCTCATTTTTTCGTCCTTCGCCAGCACGGGGTAATTCATGTGGACTTGAAAAATCTCGTCATCGTTCGAGATCCTCAAATGGCAGGTGTAGAGCGCATGCCTGCGGCAGATGTTCAGCCGAATGCGCTTTTCCTCGCGAAAAATCGCAAAGCTGAGTTCGTTGGCCTCACAATGGTCGACCAAGGCCTGAAAAGGAGTGCCGAAGCCGGATGAATCAAGTGTTTCGTTGTTGGACATGGAAATTCGTGTTCTCGGGTTTGCAGTCAGTCGCTGCCTTTTCATTATACTTCTCCATTGTCGCACGAGGTGCAACAGGTCTTCGCAAATGGAAGGAAAAAGGGGGGAGCCGACAGTCGGATTCGAACCGACGACCAGCGGTTTACAAAACCGCTGCTCTACCACTGAGCTATGTCGGCGTGGAAGAACGGCGAAGTTTCCACACTTTCGATCTGGATGCAAGAGCCGTTTGAAAGCGAGCGCGTGGCGTGTTCTGTCTTTACAGGCCAATGCAGGGACGCTGATATTCCCCGCTCTCAATGACTCAAAAAATCGGCATAGGGCTGGCGGGGTTTGGAACGGTTGGAGCGGGGGTTTACAAAAACCTTCTCCGCAATGCCGCGCTTTTGGAACAGCGGATCGGTGTTCAATTCGAGGTGCGCAAGATCGCTGTGCGCGATCTCTCGAAGGCGCGCGATGTGCAGGCACCGGCGGAGCTTTTCACAGACTCGCCCGATGAGTTGCTGGCCGATCCTGCGATTCATGTCGTGGTGGAGCTCATGGGCGGTATCGACATCCCTCTCGCCTTCGTCAAAAAAGCCATCGCCGCTGGCAAGATCGTCATCACCGGAAACAAGGCCCTGCTTGCCGAGCACGGGCATGAGATTTTCCAACTCGCCGCAGAAAAGCGCGTGCCGGTCTTCTACGAGGCGGCCGTGGCGGGTGGAATTCCTATCATCAAATCCGTTCGCGAGGCCTTTGTGGGAAATCGCTTCGAGGCGATTCATGGAATCTTGAATGGCACGAGCAACTACATCCTGAGCCGCATGACGGATGAGGGGCTGGATTTCGCTCCGGTCCTCGCCGAGGCCCAGAAACTGGGCTATGCGGAGGCGGATCCCGCGCTGGATGTGAATGGCTGGGACGCCGCGCACAAGGCGATCATCCTTGCTTCGCTGGCTTATGGATTCTGGATCGATCCGAAGGATGTTCTCGTCGAGGGAATCGAAAAAGTCACCGCCGCTGACATTCAATTTGCCAACGAACTCGGCTACCGCATCAAGTTGCTCGCATCCATCAAGGCCGATGAAAACGGCTTCATCGAGGTGCGCGTTGTTCCCACGCTCATCCCGAAAACCCATGTTCTGGCCTCGGTGAATGGCGTCTTCAACGCCGTCGCCGTGAAGGGCGATGTGGTCGGGGATGCTCTTTTCTACGGACGCGGTGCGGGGCAGGATCCGACATCCAGCTCGGTCCTTGGCGACCTCGCGGAGGCGGCGGCTTTCATGCAGTCCCCTCGTCGTTGTCTCGGCTTCACCTCTCATGATCTCTACGGGCGCTGCAAGCCGGTGGAGGATACGATTTCCAAATACTACCTGCGTCTCGGCGTGGAGGACCGCCCTGGTGTGCTGGCGCAGATCGCCGGCACCTTGGCCAAGGCCGACATCGGCATCCTCTCGGTGATCCAGCCGGAGGGCCTGGTGGACGGCTCTGTGCCTCTCATTCTCACGCTTCATGACGCCCCTTACGGATCGATGAAAAAAACTGCTAATGAGTTGGCATCCCTTCCTTGTGTGAAAGGAACGCCACTCCTGCTTCACATGGAGGCCTTCTCGTGAACGAGCCGCTGAACGACAAAGGTGTGATCCACCGCTATCGGCAGTTCCTGCCTGTGAGCGATTCCACGCCGGTGATTTCGCTCAGCGAGGGCTCGACGCCGCTCATCCACTCGCCGCGCCTCAGCGAAAAAGCCGGTGCCGAGGTTTATCTGAAATTCGAGGGACTCAATCCCACAGGGTCTTTTAAGGATCGCGGCATGACGGTCGCCATTTCGAAAGCGGTGGAGGATGGCGCCAAGACGGTCATCTGCGCCTCCACGGGAAACACCAGCGCTGCTGCGGCAGCCTACGCCGCCCGTGCGGGAATCCAGTGCGCTGTGATTTTGCCTGCCGGTAAAATCGCCATCGGCAAGCTGGCGCAGGCTTTCGTTTACGGGGCCAAAGTCGTGGCGATCCGTGGAAATTTCGACGACGCCCTGCGCATCGTGCGGGAGTTCGGCGGCATCGACGGCGTGGCGATTGTAAATTCCATCAATCCCCACCGCATCGAGGGGCAGAAGACCGCGTCTTTCGAAGTCATTGAAGATCTTGGCGACGCCCCCGACATTCACATCCTACCTGTTGGAAACGCCGGCAACATCACCGCCTACTGGAAAGGCTACCGCGAATTCCACGCTGCCGGACGCGCAACCCGCTTGCCAAAAATGGTCGGCTTCCAAGCCGCCGGCTCAGCCCCGATTTTCTTCAATCAACCCATCGAAAAACCAGACACCGTTGCCACAGCGATCCGCATCGGCAACCCGGCAAGTTGGCAGGGCGCGAACAATGCCGTGAGCGAATCCGGTGGTTGCATCGATATCGTAACGGACGAGGAAATCCTCGCCGCGCAAGCTTGGTTGGCTGCGAATGAAGGCATCTTTGTTGAACCTGCCAGTGCTGCCAGCGTGGCTGGATTGTTGAAATGCCATTCCAATGCGCGCTGCAGCGCTTGTCCTTTTTTGTCCGCTTTCCTGCCCGGCACCAAGGTCGTGCTGACCGTGACCGGTCACGGGCTGAAGGATACCGAAACCCCCGTCAAGTTCGGCGGATTCACCCCAGCCGAGGCGGATGCCAACCTCGCTGCCGTGCGTGCGGTTCTTGATCAAAGCTGATTTTTTACCATGGCTCTCATCGTTCAAAAATACGGCGGCACTTCGGTTGGAAATCCCGAGCGGATTCAAAATGTCGCAAGGCGCGTTCTGGCGACCCAGCAGGCCGGCAACTCGGTCGTTGTTGTGGTTTCAGCCATGTCCGGAGTCACCGACGGCCTCATCAAACTCGCCAAGGAAGTCTCACCCGCACCCGCCGAACGGGAAATGGATGTTCTCCTCGCCACCGGCGAGCAGACGACAATCGCCCTCACCGCGATGGCAATCAATGCGCTGGGTGGCAAGGCGGTCTCACTCACCGGCGCGCAGGCGGGAATCATCACAAGCGGTGTTCACACAAAGGCAAAAATCGCCAACATCGCCCCACGGCAGGTCCGCAAATTTCTCGACGAGGGCAATGTCTGCATCGTCGCCGGATTCCAAGGCCAGACGCTCGAGGGGCAGATCACCACACTTGGACGCGGCGGTTCCGACCTCACAGCCATCGCCATCGCGGCGGCTCTCAAGGCCGACATGTGCGAGATCTACACGGATGTAGACGGCGTTTATACCTGCGACCCGCGTGTGGTGCCGGATGCCAAGAAGATCGAGGAGATCGCTTACGACGAGCTTCTCGAAATGGCCAGTAGCGGATCCAAGGTCATGCAGTCCCGCTCGGTCGAATTCGCCAAAAAATTCAAAGTGCCTTTCGAGGTGCGCAGCAGTTTCAACAACAACAGGGGAACCATCGTGAAAGAAGAATCCATCGGACTCGAAAATGTCGTCGTGCGCGGCATCAGCCTCGAACGCAAACAAGCCAAGGTCACCATCACACAAGTGCCCGACAAACCCGGCACCGCCTCCCGCATTTTTACCGCCCTCTCCGAGGCGAATGTGATCATCGATGTCATCGTCCAAAATGTCTCCGTAAGCGGATCGACCGACATTTCCTTCACGATGGGCGCCGATGAACTCGAAAAGCTCGGCGCCGTCATCGACCGCGTGGCCAAAGAGGTCGGGGCCGGCGAGGTGATCAAAAAAAGCGGCATCGCCAAGCTCAGCGTCGTCGGAATCGGCATGCGCTCCCACTCGGGAGTCGCCGCCACCCTCTTTGAATGCCTCGGCAACGGTGGAGTGAACATTCAAATGATCTCCACCTCCGAGATCAAAATCGCTGTCATCATCGACGAGGCCCAGATCGAGCACGCCGCCAAACTCGCCCACGCCGCGTTCGGACTGGCTAAGTAGTCTGGGCCTTTCGCATCCCCCCCATGGATATCTTTGAAAGTGTCGGGAACCTCAGCGAGCAGTTGGGACTCCCCGTTCTTTTGATAGGTGGCCATGCGGTGAATTTTTACGGATACAATAGGACAACCCTCGATGTGGATTTCCTGATCGCGGTGGACAGATTCCCCGCTTGGCGCTCCGGCTTCGAGTCCATTGGCTACAAGTGGATCGGGCAGACAGAGAATTTTGTCAGGTTGGAGCCCCCTGACTCCAGTCTGTTTCCGATGGATGTCATGCTGGTCGCGCCGGAGACATTTCAAAAACTCTACGCCGAGCGGGTGGAGTGCCCCTTTGGAAATGCACGGCTGCACTTGCCCAAGCCACTTCACCTGATCGCCCTGAAGCTGCACGCCATGAAGAACCCCGAGCGCCTGAGGCAAGGCAAGGACTTGCTCGACATTTTGAATCTCGTTTCTCTTTGCAAGATCGATACCGGAGGACAAGAGTTTCAAGGTGCCCTCGACCGCTATGCCAACGAAGAAATCAGAAACCTCGTCCTCCGCTCCATCCCCTGAGCGATCTGGCGCGGAATTTTTTGATCTTCCAGAGATCACCGCAGCCGATGAGGAGTTTTTGAAAAGCCATCCCTCGCCGACTTTTGAGCAACAGATCGCCCATGCGCGCTGGTTGCTCGCGTGGCGCAGGAGCCGAGGAATTCCCGACGACCATCCTCCACGCCAGTTGGAGCGTTTCGAGATGTAGACCGGAACTTTCACCAGATTCTCGTCGCCAACTCTCCGGCTATCTGTTTGAAGCATCCCGAAATTATGAGCGTTCCGCAGAACACGATTGCGATTGTTTACGACTACGACCAAACCCTCTCGCCGATCTACATGCAGGAGGAGGCGATCTTCCCGGTCTTTGGAATCGACCCTTCCCATTTCTGGAAGCGGTGCGCCGAGTTGGTGCAAAATCAGGGTTACGACCATGAGTTGGCCTACATGAAGGTGCTTCTCGATTGCCTCGAGATTGATCGCCCCACCAATGCCCGCCTTCGCGAGCTCGGTGCGCGGCTCACCTTTTATCCGGGATTGCCCGAAATGTTCGAGGATCTCAAAAATACGCTCATCACTCCCGAGCACGCCGCCCATGGAATTCGCGTTGAGCATTACATCGTGTCCTCCGGCATGAAGGAACTCATTGAGGGTAGTCGCCTCGCGCCTTATGTGCGCAAGATTTTCGGCTGCGAATTCGCCACCGACGAGCACGACCGGATCACATTTCCCAAGCGCGCCATCAGCCACACCCAGAAGACCCAGTTTCTCTTCCGCATCAACAAAGGCATGCTGGAACTCGATCAGGATGTGAACGACCACATGGACCCGGCCCTGCGCCCGGTGCCTTTCCAAAACATGATCTACATCGGCGATGGACCGACCGATGTGCCGTGCTTCACCGTCATGCGTCGCAATGGCGGCCAGGCGATTGCCGTTTACAACCCCGAGGATCCCACGCGCACGAGCTTTAAAAAGTGCTACCAACTGAGCACCCACGCGGACCGGGTCAAAAATATCGCTCCCTCGGATTTCCGCGCGGGCAGCCATCTGCGGCTCCTCCTCGAGGAAATGGTTCTCGAGATCGGCAACCGCATCATCCAGCGCCGCCGCGATGATCTCGAGGCGGGCACGGTGAAAGCGCCGAGGCACTGAGGTTTCAGAGCAGCAGTAGGAAAACAGCCATGCAGATCGCCGTCGGAATCAGCGCGGCGAGGAAAAGTTTCAGCGCGTTCACGCCGTTTTCCCCAAAGTGGGATTGCAGAATCGACTGGCCGGCGGGATTCGGTGCATTCGCAATCACTGTAAGCCCCCCGCCCGCGACTGCACCCGCCACCACGGCGAGTTTCGCTTCGTCTGAAAATCCCGGCACGAGGGATGCCAGATAAGTGATCGCCGCATTGTCATTAAATGCCGTGAGAGCGGTCGACCCGAGGAGGAGTTGCGTGGGATTCAAGCTCGTGAGCACCGGCTCGATCCACCACTGCTGGCAACCGCCATGGATGACAAGGCCCGCCAGGAAGAAGCCTACAAGCACAGGACCACGCAGACTGATCGCCTCCTGATTCCGCTCTGTGGCCGCAACAAAAGCCAGGAAGAACAGGAACGCCAAAACTACCATCGCCGCGTAATGCGCGGCATAGACGACGAACCCGATGAAAATCAGATGGCAAACAATGATCGGCACAGGCACAGGAGCCGACGCTCCAGCCTCACTCGCGCGCGGGGACTTCATTGAAAAAAGTTCCCGCCGGAAGACAAGCAGCGCGAGGGTGTTTGAGATCAGAATGCACGCGGCGGCCTTCCAGCCGAAGTGGAGAAGCATGAAGGGCGTGTCCCAGTTCCACTTGCTCGCCACCATCACCACAGGCGGCGCCGCGAAGTGCGTGAGGGTTCCTCCAATCGAGATGTGAACAAAAAGTAGCCCCAGCGTGACATAGCGGAGGTTCATCGAAGGATTCAGTTTGTAGAATTTACCGGCCAGAAGAAGCGCGCAGATGGTCATCGCGGCTGGCTCCGTGATGAACGAACCGAGCAGCGGACCAATCGTGAGAATCGCAAACCACCACGCCGCCGGACTCCCGCCTCCGAAGTCGGCGAATTTTTTCAGCGATTCCTCGGCGAATTGAAGAATCGGCCGCGAGCTGGCGATCGCCATGATCACCACCACAAAAATCGGCTCCGTAAAATTGACCCCGCTCAAATAATGCGAAGCGATTCCAGGCCCCTTCATGGCAAGGATCGCAAGCCCAAGCGGAATCAGCCAGATGCCAAAGACCACCTCCACCTCGCCGAGAAAGTGAAAAACCACCGAGAGAAACTTCTTCCGGTCCAGCTGACGCAAATCCGTCGCCTCACCTCCAGCCGTCATCCTCTCGCATTCCACCTCGAACCGGTGCGAAACAGCCCGGAACTTCGCCGCGAGAAAGGTATGCACGATGGCCGCGAAAAAAATGAGCGTCGCCACCAAATTGAACGGATCGGCCTGAATCCGCCCCAGCAACTTCGCCCCCAAGCCCGTCACTTGCCCGTCCGCATAACTCTCAAGAGGCATCGGAAAAACCGCCGCCTGGCCCGCTCCATACAAGCACCCGCTCAAACCAGCCCAGACAATCAGGACGGCAAAAAAAAGTCGGCGCGCAAAAAAAGTGGGCATGAACATCGCAGCCCGTGTCTACCACAGCCCCGCCCATCGGCAAACCAGATCTGCCTGCCCCGCCCACCTCAAAACAATGACAAAAAAAATGAACGATCGTCCAAAAATTTGGTTTTTAAGATGGAAGAAGTTAGGTTCAAAAAAATCAGAAAATCATTCTAAAACAAATAAAAACAGAATCTTACAAACAACAAAAAATTTGGACGATCGTCCAAATTTTTGGTCGCACGGCAAATAGTGTGATGTGGTTTTGCGGTGTGTGGGGATTTGATTTGCATGGGGGGAGCGGGGGGATGGATAGTCGGGGGCATGTTCACTGGACTTGTTGAGGAGATGGGGTGTTGCGAGTGGCTGAGGGTTGATGCCGGGGGGGCGCGGTTGGGGGTTCGGGCTCCGCGTATTTCGGATGGGGTTGCTATTGGTGACAGCGTGGCTGTGAACGGGTGTTGTCTCACTGTGACACGGGCTTTGGATGGGGTGATGGAATTCGATCTCCTCGTGGAGACGCTGCGCCGCACGAATCTGGAATCTCTCGTTCCCGGGGCAGGGGTGAATCTGGAACGCTCGCTGGCGGCGGATGGGCGTCTGGGCGGGCATTTCGTGCAGGGGCATGTGGATACCACGACGAAGGTGCGATCTGTCACGCGGCAGGGCGCGGATATTCGTCTGGATTTTGAAATGCCTGCGGAGTTCGCCTGCTACATCGCCTACAAAGGCTCCGTCGCCATCAATGGCGTGAGCCTCACCGTGGCCGAAGTGGGGGTAGACACCTTCACGGTCTGGATCATTCCCCACACGGCGGGTGCGACAAACCTCGGCGTTCTTGAGGCGGGGCGGATGGTCAATCTCGAGTGCGACATGCTGGCGAAATACACCGCGCGCATTCTCGAGTGCCGGCGCGACTGAGCGCGTCCGCCTTATTCCAAGCCGCGTTGAAAGAGGTCGCCTTCGTCGAGTCCGAGGTAGTGGCCGAGCTCATGGAGAAATGTGATACGCACCTCCTCGCGGTAGGAGTCCTCTTCGGCGCCGCACATGTCCCAGAGGTTTCCGAGCCACAGAACGATCCTCGGCATTTGTGGGCTGGACGGATCGGCGGCATCCGAGCCTTCGAAGAGGCCGAGTTGGTCGCCATCCACCCCGTCCGCCTCGTGTTCTGGCGAGGGGAATTCCTCCAGCACAGTGGCCACGCCGTTCAAGGCGTCGCGAAGCGGGTCGGGAAGCTCCGAGCGGATTTGCTCGATCTCCTGCGATGCCAACTTCAGCAGGTGGGAAAAGGGTGCGTTTGGATCTCCTTCAAAATTCATGGTGTATCGTGCGGCTGCATGCGTCCGGTCAGGGCTGGACAAATTCACCGGACCACTCAAAAAAGCCAGTTATTCTATTTTCAAAAGTCTCCGGCGTTCATTACGATGAGTGCTCGTTTATGGGCCCCGAACAAGAATTTATGGAATCAAGCCTTGAGCGTTGCCGGCGCGGTGACTTGGAGGAACTTGCCCGTGTCTATGCCGAGCTTTTGCCTTCGATTCAGGGATACCTTCAAAACCTTGGTGCATCCGCGATGGAGGCCGAGACTCTTGCCTCCGAAGTGTTGAGCGATTGCCTCGTTGGAACTCTCACGCGTCCTCCGCTGATTCAAAAATACCATGGTCGCAGTTCCCTTTCCACATGGGTCAGCGCCGTTGCCAGAAACCGGTATTTCGATTTCATGCGTGGACAAAAAACGGATCAGGCCATGGCCGCGCGCCTTCAGGAGGCTCTGATGGCCGGGGAGGGATGGGTGGAAGACACCATGCATGAGGAGCATATCTTCAACACGCTGCGTCACGCGCTGATTCAGGCATTCCAGGCCCTCTCGGCCACAGACGCCGTGCTTTTGCACCTTGTTCATGGCTACAAGGTGGATCAGCGAATTTTGGCGAGATCGCTGGGTTGGTCGGATAGCAAAATGAGCCGCCACCTCTCCTCGCTCCGCTTCGAGTTGAAACAGAAGGTCAAAAGTTCCCTCCATGACACTGGGCCGGGAGGGACTCCCAAGTGGGAAGATCTCGTTCAGGTATGTGGTCAAATGTTCGAACCCCTCTGAAAAATCTATGAACACGCTTTCTTTTGAATCCCTTCCCGACGATGCGCCTTTCGAGTGGCTTCTCGATATGTTCTTCCGCTCCGAGTCGGTGGCCTGTTTTTCCGGTCAATCGGACGAGGAGGAAATCGATGGCGCCATGCGGGAGATGGCTGCGGGCCGTCTTGAGCCGGTGCAGGTCGAAGAGCTTTTCGGCAAGGTCAGGTCGGATTCCTCCGCTGTGGCGCGCCTTGCCTCGATACTTCAGGAATCCAAGGTCGGCGTTCCGGAGGCGAAGGAATGATCACACAAAAGCCGCAACCTTCACTGCCTGCCGCCACTCTTCCGGAAGGCGTCGAACCGCCTGCTGGAAACGGCGTGTTGCTCGAAGCCTGGATGGATGCCCAAGCCGGCGCGATCTGCCGAGGTGAGTGGAAGGGATGGCCGCCTGCGGGAAGCTTCGATCTGCTCCGTGATGCGGTGAAATCCGTCGAAGCCGACGACGGGGCATTGTGGTTGGTGGATGATGTGGGGCGCGAGCTTCGGCCCCGCTTCAGCATTGGCGAGCATTCGAATATTTTACTGAACGAAATCCGCCAACCGCTCAGCTCGGGTTTGATCAGCATGGTTTTTTTCACCGAGAATTCGATTTGCGAAGCTGAGGTGGGGCGCCGGAGCGAGTATTGTCCGGATGTCGACTCGCGTCTTGGTTTGAAGACCAAGGCGATGATTGCGATACCGGTCTTTTTTGCGCAAAGGTGCCGGGGTGTCTTCTCAGCGGTTCTTTTCGACAAGGCAGGCGGGATCAGGCGAAAGAACGCCTTTCTTCCCGCAGACTTTGAAGCCCTCTCGCAGGCTGCGGCGCTCTGGAGCGAGTTGATGGATTCCCAGATTGCCGGAGTCGGCATGCAAATCGGCGGCACCGTCTTGACATGAGGGGAGTCGTTCAGTTGGTGGACTTCTCGGATGCGTCGCGGCGTGGCGATGGACGGGGAGTGAGGGTAGCCGTGCTCGATTCCGGGATCGAAAGGCTCCATCCGGAGTTTCGGGGGGCTGACTTCGACGATGATCTTTGCTTTGCAAGCACGGGAAATGAAGAAGCTCCCAAAGATGCGGGCGGAGCGGATTTCTTCGGCCACGGAACCGCTGTTGCCGCTGTGCTTCTCCAGACCGCGCCCGCCGTGACGATCGGCAGTTTCCGGGTGCTCGGCGGCGAGGCCTACGGACGCGATGAAATCATCCGCCGCGCCGCATTGGAAGCCATTGCGCGGGGGTATCACATCATTCACTGCAGTTTTGGCGCGAGCGGATCGCCTTTCACCGTGATGTCTTTCAAATCCTGGATCGATGCGGCGTATCTTGCCGGTGTTCATGTGGTCGCCGCATGCAACAACGGTGGATCCTCTGTGCGCGTCTGGCCCGCGCATTTCACAAGCGTGGTGGCGGTGGATTCCACGACAGGTGTTGCGAACCCGGGCATCCAAAGGCGCTCGGGCTCCCTTGTTGAGTTTGCGGCGCAGGGAGGAAACGGCTCGCGATTGCCATGGAGGGATGGGGGCATGCGGACCATTTGCGGCACGAGCTTCTCCGCTCCCGTGGCCACCGGTCTCATCGCCAGAATCCTATCCGTTCATCCCGGCATCCATCCGGACCAGATGAAGATGATCTTGCGGGACATCGCCGAACCGGCGGAGTCATAGGGCGCGTCGGGATTTTCCAAATCAAGCCAGGCCGTTTTTTTTAAAAGCCCTCTTCTGGATTTACTCGGCGAGGATGTGTTTCGGGCGTTTTTCGTCCGCCGGAGCGTCGGTCGAGGTATCCGGCAATGGCACGGGTCGGTCGGAGAGCGAGGGCACAGGCGGCTTGGCAGCTTCGGCGGCGGGATCGATCTCCTGGGCGCCGATGACTTGGATTGTTCCATCCGGACCTTCGCGGAGGATCGGGCGCTTGACGATTTGGCTGTAGGTTTTGCGATCGAGGACTTCGCCGTTGAGACCGATGTGCGAGTAGAGGAACGCTTTGGGAGCTACATTTTGCAGGACATGAATCTGGTTTCCCTTATCGAGAAGAATCTCCGGCGTGCCGTAGGAAACGAGCCTTCCAAGGCGGTGGGTGCAGAAGACCGTGCCACCCTTGGCGTTTTCGATGCGGACATAGAGCTGTGTGCTGTTCGGCAGGCGGTGTGTGAGCACGGTGATATTGCGTGTCTCGCCGGCGCCTGGCATGCCCTCGGGGACTCCCACGGTTTTTTGAAACACGGGCTTCCCGTCAGTGATTTCGATATTCAGGGGAGGGGAGTTGAAGAAGCGCTTGAGTGTGGCGGCGTAGATCGCCGCACGGATCCGATAGCCGCCGAATTCGCCAATCGGGAAAAGCGGGGTGAGATTCACTGTGCGGTTCAACTTTTGCCCTGGCTCCAAAACGAGCGGTTCATTGGTGTAGTTTAGGCTGCGTGGAGCGATAGGGCGGCCGTCCAGCGTCTCGATCTGGAATCCAAACCAGTGGTTGCCATCCGCATCGCTGAGTGGGAGCGGATTGCCGGTGAGGTTCGTGAGGCTTACATTAATGAGTATCGGCTCGTAGCTGATGTAGAGCGTGCGCTTGAGCTTGATGTCCACCTGCAACTGCGCAGAACCACTATGGATGAAGCCGAAGAGCACCAGCGCAACAAGGAAGGGGCGCACCAAAGAGAAGGGGGCTTCAATCATTCTCTGAGTCCTCTGTGCACCCTGTGGTCAATCATTCCTTATTTCGCGTCTTCAGCGGTCCGGAAGCCCAAGGCGTCATCGCCTTTCAATTCCATAAGCTTTGTTCCCCGGCGCAGGGCGGTGTTTTCATCCCGCGTCTTCCAACTGCTGCCACGGTAGACTGGAACCTTGTCGCCCGGGCGTTCCTCATCCTCGGCCCAGGTATCGGTCCACTCGAAGACATTCCCGGCCATTCCCCGCACTCCGAAAGCACTCTTGTCCGTTTCTGGCTTGTCCACCGGGCTCCAGCGCTTGAATCCATCGATATTGGCCTCCGCTTTCGGGTCGGGGTTGAAGTCGTAGCCGTTATTGGCGAGTTTGTTGTCAAATGCATCGCCCCATGGATTTTTGGAGCCCTTGTCGCCGCGTGCGGCACGCTCCCACTCCTGCTCTGTGGGCAAGCGCTGGCCCTTCCATTTCGCATAGGCGTAGGCGTCATACCAATCCACGCCGAAAACGGGCGAGTCGAGGGAAAGCGCAGAGTCTTGATAGCGGCCCCAGCGTTTCGCCCTCGTGTAGTAGCCGGGGTTTGGCGGGTCGATTTCGGTCATGTCCGCCCAACCAGCCGGAACATGGGATTTGCCGGGAGGTTGATTGGGATGCGCGACTTTGGCCGCTTTGTCGGGATTCTCTTTGAGATCTTTTAAAAAGGCGGCGTATTCGGCGATGGTGACCTCGTATTTGGAGATTTTGAAGGCGGGCACATTGACGGTTTGGCCTTGGAAGGAGACTTCGCCCGCTGGAATCGCGATCATGTCCCCGAGGTCTTTCACATGGACATTGTTTTTGGTGAAGGCCCTGATGACAAAAAAGCAGGCCGCCAGCGTGAGAGTGAGGGAAACGGCACTGTAGATGATCACATTCTTGCGGCTCATTTTCTTCGAGTCCTCCAGCGCGCGCGAGCGGGTGAGTGTTTGCGACTGGATTTTTTCCACATCGGCTGGAGCGGCCTTGGGCATGCGGCTTTCGGCGAGTTGGGCGATGGTGGCCCATGTGGTTGTCGCAGGATCCGAGTTTTGAATTTCTGTCAGCGTCGTTTGAGCGATGGCGGAGGATTTGTCCGTTGCCAGAATGGGCAGCAGGAGGTTGACCAGATTTTGGATTTCCTGCTGTTGGTCGATGGGGGCCGGGGCCTCTTTGCAGGCGAGGTTCGATAAACGGGGAGCACTGCCTGGCTTGAGGATGATGTGGCGGGGAAGAAGGGTGACGCGGGCTATGCCTTCTTTGTCGAAGAACTCGAAAACCTCTCCGACCGACTTGATGATTTGGAGCGCGGTGGTAGTGTCGATCTTGCGTCCATTCTCGATCATGTCCTCGAGGGTTGGGGCCCCAACTGCTTCGTTGGAGTAGAATGAGACGCCTTCATGCTCGCCGCTTTCATACACGGTGGTCACAAGTGTGTGCGTCACCTTTGCCTTGGCGCGGGCGTCGTTTACGAATTTTGCGGCTATGTCCGGATCCGCCGCTGCGGCTGGTTTCAAAACACGGAGGATGACCTGCCGACCGATATTTGTCTGGGTGGCGCGGTAGAAGGTCTCGTTCTCCATGTCGCGGATGCGGGCCTCAATGACAAAGTGGCTGATCGTTTTTCCGACCAATTCATCCGGCGGGAGGTCTGGTTTGGGGGGTAGGGCGGGGGCTTTGGCAGGCGCGGCGGGCTTTGCCTGGGCTTTTGCCGCAGGAGCAGCGCCTTTGGCGACGGGCTTCGCGGCAGCCTTTGGTGCAGCGGCGACACCTGCCTTCGGCTTGGCGCCCACAACTTGAGGTTTGGGTGCGCCAGCAGCTTGGGGTTTTGCAGCAGCAACCGCTGGTTTGGGAGCCGCCGCAACCGGCTTCGGCTGGGCAGCGGGTGCGGGTGCGGGTGCGGGTGCGGGTGCGGGTGCGGGTGCGGGTGCGGGTGCGGGTGCGGGTGCGGGTGCGGGTGCGGGTGCGGCGGGGGCCTCCGGGGCGAATCCTAATTCGGTTAGGGTCTGTGCCAGGGTCTCGGCGCTGATTGGTTGGGGTAGGAAGGGGGCTCCGCCGAGCCGGTCTGCATAAGGGGAGATATCGTGCGGCGATGTGAAGATGACCTTGAGTTCCGGCAGGTAGGGCAGCAGGGCGTCGCGAAGAGAGAAGCCGTCGAGCGGTGCAAAATAGACCCCGGAAATCAAGAGGTCGCAGGCACCGTTGGTATTGATCCACTCGATCACGGCATCGGAGTCGGCGGCGATGCCGGGAGCAGGTTTGCCGAGGGAAACGAGGGCCTGCGAAAGTGAGGCTGCGGCGTCGGAATCGCTGAGGGCGAGGAGCGTTTTCATGTTATGGTTGGCTGGAGAGGTAGAGTGGAAGTGGATGTTCTACTGCGAGCGATCCGGGGTCGGCCCGGGTGTCTTGGAGGTCGTTTTTGTAATAAATGCCGACAACATAACCCGCGTAGGTGAAATCGGACTTGGCGGGAGGGGTGTAAACGGCGTTCAAAAGCTCGGGCTCGTTGTTGCTCCAATCCACCGGCGGGCTGATCCACTCGGTGAGGACCTCGGAGTTTGTGAGCTGAACCTGTCCGGTCTGATCGCGTTCGTAAAAGAAAACATGAACCGCCATTTTGCGCGGATCGATCGACTGGTTGGGGCGGGCCTTGATCGAAATGCGGAGGTTTTTTGCACCCTTGGGAGCGTCGCTCAAGCGGGTCTCGATGATTCCAAGACTCGCTCCGGGCTGGAGACCGAACTCGTCGCGCATATCGGCCCCGGCCTCGCTGGCCACCACCGTGGGAACCGGCGTGCTCTCAGGCAGGCTGAGCATGGCGATTTTGCGTTGTGTCTGGGCGCGCGTTTCGGTGGGAAGTTCGGGAAGCTCGAGAACCTTTTTGTAGGACTCTGCAGCAGCCTGCATGTCTCCTTTTTTTTCGTAGAGCCGTCCGATCCGAAGCATGATGCCGGGGTCTCTGGGCAGAAGTTTGTCGGCCTCTTGGATCTTGGCCATGCCGGCGTCATAGTCGCCGATGCGGAAGGCTTTGTCGGAGTCATCGACCATTCGGCGGATTCTTTCCATGAGGGCCTCGTCGAGTTGCTCAGCCGCCGTGGTTGGCAGTGGTGTGCTTTGAGGCTCAGGCTGTGGCGTCGGCAAGGGATTCGCTACAATCTGGGGTGTTGGCTGGGGCGTTATTCTTTTGACGATGTCTTTTTGAAGCAGTGGGGCGTAGTGCAGGGCGACCAGACCAATTTGAACCACAAAAAAGAGGGTGAGCAATCCAGCGGCTACCCGGAATGTCGGCCCGGCAGGGACTCGGGGGATCGGTGATTGGGTGGATGGCTGGCTCATGGTGGAATCACAAAGCAAATACTCGCTCGTCCGTAAAAATCAAAGAGCTATTCCAACCAAAAACCGCGTTTTGTGGGCGACGGGGACTCAGTCGGGTTGAGTCCTGCCCGGCTTCTCATGAGTGGCTGGAGTCTTTTTTGCGCAGCAGGCAAAATGTTTCGCGCCCCTGTCGCTCGGGGTAGGTCGGCTGGGTCATGCTGATTTCGAGGATTTCAAAGTCCTTCCCAAAAAGCGCTTCAACTTCATCCAAGTCGCAACGAAATGGCGGGGAATTCAGATCGGGGTTTTCGGGATTTGTAAAAAACACAGCCAGCAGAACTCCGCCGCTGCGCAGCGCGGAGGTGGCTACTTTGGCATAGTCGACTCGGCGCCCGGGTAGAATGGCGCAAAAGCAGGTATGCTCGAAAATCACATCAAACGCCCCCGCTGGAACGGCATTTCCCGCCAAAAAATCCCCTTCCACATAGCATTCGTTGCCTGCTTTCGGAAATTCGCGCGCCAACTGTAGCGCGGAGGGGGCTATATCGATTCCCGTGACACGCGCTGCACCATGGGCCGCGACCGCACGCACATCGTGGCCGACCCCGCAACCGGGAACGAGCACGCTGCCGGTGAGTGGCTGGTTTTTCAATCTGGCAAGCAACGCGGGATGGGCGGCTCCTTTGTCCCAGGGCGTGTCTCCCGCGATATAGCGGGCATTCCAGTCAACGCCGCCGCCAGCGTGTGCCGAGTGAGATGCCATATTGGAATTTTCGGGAGTGTTCACGAATGAGGAAAGGAAGGTCTTTGGTGAATTCCAGTTCGAAGGCGGGGCGCAGCAGGTCGGCGAGGATTTCCTGTGATGGCGCCGCGTCCTCCGTGCCTCCGAGCCAGTTTTCTTCAGGAGTGAACTCCGGCAGCCAGGAAAAAGGCGTCGCCAGCAGGAGTTGGCCGCCCGGAGCGACAAGATTCGCCAACCTCTCGATGAAGCACAGCGGCTCGGGAAGTCGGCAAACAAGATTCGCTACCAGAACCACATCGAATGCACCCAAGTCGCTTCGCAGGTTCATGGCATCCCCCGTTTCAAAAGCAACTCGTCGGCGATCTATCTCCTCTGGCACGCGGGCCGCGAATTTTTGCATCCGCTTGCCTTCAAAAGCGACCGAGGCTTCGAGGGTGCCCGTCATTTTCAATTCCTCCGCAGCCCGAATGAAGGCGCTGGAGAAATCAATGCCCGTCACCTTGGGAATCAATCGAGCCAATTCGAAGGATGAAGCCCCCACCGCGCAGCCGATGTCCAAGGCCCTTTCGGCAGCCTCGGAGGTGTCGAGAAGCTCGCTCACCACCCTCGTGGGAAACCCCCAAGCCTCGCGCGGAACCGGTAGTGTTCCCGCCGCCTCGGCCAATGTGGCGTAGTGAAAGAACAGATACTCATCAACCAATCGCCGGGACTCGTAGGGATTCGACATTCCTGACCTCTACCACTCTCCGCCCACCTTCGGAAACAGCAATCCCGGCTTGGACAAACCACCCCGCACTCTGATACATCCCCCCACATGCTTACTCGCGTGTTCTCAGCCGCGCTGCAGGGAGTCGAAGCCATCCAGGTGGAGGTGGAGGTCAATACCGGTTCCGGCAACCCGGTGGTGATTGTCGTTGGACTTCCCGATGCCGCCGTGCGCGAGAGCAAGGACCGCGTCACCACAGCCATTTCCAACAGCGGTTTCCGCTGGCCTCGCGAGCGGACGACCATAAACCTCGCTCCGGCCGATATCAAAAAAGAAGGCCCGAGCTTCGATCTGCCTATTGCCGTTGGTATGGTCGCCGCAGCCGAACGCGCCGAGTTGCCGCGACTCGAGCGCTGCTTTGTAATCGGCGAACTCGCGCTCACCGGCGAGATTCGCCCAATCAAAGGCGCCCTGCCTATCGCGGTGGCCGCACGCGACCAAGGAATGAAGGCCGTGATTCTCCCAGCAGCGAATGCCGCCGAGGCCGCAATCGTCGAAGGCATCGAAGTCTATGGCGTCAAAAATCTCCGCGAGGCCTACGAGTTCCTCTCCCGCAAAAAAGAACTCACCCCCGTGCGAGGAAGTGCCGCCGAGCGCCTCACAGCGGGCTCGTCCGATGATGTCGATTTTTCCGAGGTGAAAGGCCAGCATCAGGTCAAGCGCGCCATCGAGGTTGCCATGGCTGGTGGACACAATCTCCTGCTGATCGGACCGCCCGGTTCCGGCAAGAGCATGCTGGCGAAGCGGATTCCCACGATCATTCCGCCGATGACTTTGGATGAGGCGATCGAAACCACCAAAATCCACAGCATTTGCGGTCTCCTCGACGAGTCGAACGCCTTCGTCTCCAAACGCCCCTTTCGCTCGCCGCACCACACCATCAGCGATATCGGGCTCCTCGGCGGATCCACAAACCCCACGCCGGGCGAGGTCAGCATTGCCCACAACGGCGTCCTCTTCCTCGATGAATTGCCGGAATTCAAACGCTCCACGCTCGAGGTCATGCGCCAACCGATCGAGGACGGCAAGGTGACCATATCCCGCGCCGCTGGAACCATGACATTTCCCGCTGAATTCATTCTCATCGCCGCGATGAATCCCTGCCCGTGTGGATTCCACGGCGACCCGCAGCGCGAGTGCCGTTGCTCCAGTGTCCAGATCGAGCGCTACCGCAACCGCATTTCCGGTCCGCTCCTTGATCGCATCGACATCCATGTCGAAGCGCCTGCCGTGGCCTTCAAGGAACTCTCCGGCGGCGGTTCGGCTGAACCTTCCTCTTCTATCCTCGAGCGCGTTTTGAGTGCCCGCGCCATCCAAAAAACGCGTTTCACCGGCGAAAGAAAAACCGCCTCCAACGCCCGCATGTCGCACAGCCAGATCAAAAAATTCTGCGCCATCGACGATGCCTCCCTCGAAATGCTTCGCCACGCCATGGAGGATCTCCACCTCAGCGCCCGCGCCTACGATCGCATCCTCAAAGTCTCCCGCACCATCGCCGACCTCGCCTCCAGCGAACGCATCACTCCCGACCATATCGGCGAGGCCATCCAATACCGGACCCTCGACCGCAGGCTCTGGGTCTGAAAAAAAGGGGGGCAAGCTCGCTGGTGGCCAGCCACGCCTCCTGCCTCCGCAACCGAGACGGTCGCGCTCCCCTCTTTCGCGCGGTAGCGAGCTCGTTGGACTTGGAGGGACATCCTCCGGCATGGCCCATTTCTCTCGGTCGGCGAGGCAGCCTGTCGGTGACGGACCATGTCCTTCTCTTCGAGTTCCCGCGTGGCAGGTCCCCCCTCCCAGGGCGCGCCGTTGCCGAGCGACGAATTCTTCTACAGGAGGGGTGCTGGTCGGTAACTTTGCCATGTAGCATTTCACTATTGGCGTAATGCTATCAGTATTAAAAATCCACTTCAGCACGGCGTTGTGGTTTCGGGGGAGGATTTTTGTGCAATATCACTTTTTCAGCCCCTTTTTTCGAACATGGCTACTGTCCATGGGGCCTGCGGCGTAAAAACAGGAGGGCAGCGTTTCTGGAGTTTGTCGCGCGGGTTTTTACGAGGGCGTGGAAAGCAAAAAGCGGATGCCTCCTTTTGGTGGCATCCGCTTTTGAGTGTTGAATCAACTTTTAGCCGGCGATGGCCATTCCGGCTGGGATGACATGGACCTTGGAGCGGAGGAGGTCGAGGTCGGCGAAGGGTTTGATGGCTTCGATTGTCACCTTGCGTGTGCCGTTTTCAGCGGGGAGTTCGATGCTGGATCCCGTGGCGGCGCCGAGGAGGGCTTGGCCGACGCCGGCTTTGTAGGAGACGATGCCGAGGTCGGGGGCGCTGTCCCATGCTCCGAGGATGCTGAAGGTTTCGCTGGCTCCGTCTTCGTTTTTAATGGTGACGACGGTTCCGATGGAGACCTGTGCGGTGGCGGGGTTCTCGAAGTTGGTGCCACGGGCGGTGGCGAGGTCGCGCTCCATCTCGACGCGGCGGCGTTGGAGGACACGCTGGTGTTCCTTGGCGGCTTTGAATCCGGCGTTTTCGCGGAGATCGCCTTGTTCCTTGGCGATGTTGATGTCGCGGAGGTTTTGCGGGATTTCCTTGGTGATGAGATTGTCGAGCTCGGCTTTGCGTTTTTCGAGGCTGGCCCAGGAGACAATGAGGTTGTCGGCCTTCTCGTCGTCCTGGTGGGCGCCGGTGATCATGCTCTGTGTGTCAGGGTAGAGCTTGACGATGCGGGCCATGAGTGAGCGCTTGGAGAGGTCCTCAATGGCCGGGGTGAGCATGAGCTTGCGCATCGAGTCGCGAACGACATCGCGGCTGGCTCCGATGAGGAGGTCGCCGATGAGGTCGCCGTCGTCGATGAGGAGATCTTTGAGGCGCGAGGTGCGTTTTTCGGCAAGGAGATCGGCCTCGAGCGCACTGAAAACGGCGGCGAGAAGCTCGGCGTTGAAGAGGGCCGGGAAGCGTTTGTCGCGCTCTTTGCAGAGCCAGATGAGCATCTCGGAGGAAATCGAGCGCTCGCTGATCCATTTCTCTACGGTGGCTTGGAATTGCTCCTTGCGCTTGTGTTTTTCAAACAGGCGGCAGATGTCCGAGATCAGGCGGGCGCCTGCGTTAGGAAGAAGAGCGATGGCCTTG
Organism: Terrimicrobiaceae bacterium; assembly: GCA_044369905.1. Taxonomy (GTDB): domain Bacteria; phylum Verrucomicrobiota; class Verrucomicrobiia; order Chthoniobacterales; family Terrimicrobiaceae; genus UBA967. The sequence goes on from JBILWM010000003.1 coordinate 32,577, forward strand.
TCGCCCCAGGCTTCGCCGAACGCGGGTTCGAGGGCTTCGAGCACGCGTTTTTCCTTCGAGCCGGGGACGGATTCCAGAATTTGACCGAGTTTTCCGGGTTCGCAAGCGATGATGTTGGCGATGGTGGGCGCCTCGGCACCGGCTTGGAGGTTGGAGAATTTTTCGAGCAGGTCGTCGCGGGCGATGAGAATCTCGATGGCCTGCGAGGGATTGAGACGGCGGGCGCGCAGGGCGGCCTCTTCGATGAGTGTGACGATGGCTGGGAGTTCATCTTGGCTGCCTGCGAGGTCGTCGAGGGATTTCGAAATCTCCTCCAGCGCGAGAACTTGATCGCGTGTGTGGCGGGCGGCGCGGAAGGCGTCCAAGAGACGGGTGCCCGAATTGATGGGCGTCTCCAGCAGCACGAACGGATCGGTTTTTTTGGCCGGCATGCCGAATTGGCCATCGGACTTCATTTTTTTGCGGGCGGCATCCCACCAGCGTTTGAAGCCGGCTGCGTCGAACACTCCCGGGGTCAGCGCGGAAGCGATTTGTTCGGACGAAGCTTTGCCGCCGAAGTCGGCGAGAATTTTTTTGACCAGTGCGGAGGAGTCGGATTTCGCGAGTTCGCGAAGGCTTTCCGGATTGGTCTCGCGCTGGGCAAGGATATGGTCCTCGGGGATCGGTGTGAGGGTTTCCGCTGCATACACGGCCTGCATCGGATGGTTTTTCTTGGTCTTGAAATCAATCAGGACTTGGCCGGCGATGAGGTTCCATTCCGCGACACGTCCGAAGCCCCAGCTCTTGTGGGTGCAGTAGGATCCGGGCGTGAGGCGGGCGAGCCTGTCGGCGGTTTTTTTATCGAGGGCGCCGCTATCAACGGCTTGGGCGAGTTCATCTGTCATCCCCTCTGTTGTCACAGAAAAACCCCTATTGATGCAAGGGGAAGAAACGGAGGCTCGTTGAGGGTGAAGTTTTCCCTTGCGGGTTCGGGCGGTCGCGGCAATGTCTGCGGCCATGAGCAAAACTGAGGAACAGGTGTTGGTGGTGAAACGGGAATTCTTTGACGGCCTGGGGAGCTTTCAAGGCCTATGCCGGAGGGTGGATGACTACCTGCCTGCGTTTATGAAGAAGGAGAACAACTTCTTCGTTCCGCGCGGCGCGGCAGAGGAAGATCCCTCGCTTAAGCAGATCATTCCTTACGCGGTGTTCCGGCATGGCGGGCGCATCTTGCATTACACGCGTGGTGCGAAATCCGGCGAGAAGCGCCTCGTGGCGAAGTCCTCGATCGGTATTGGCGGCCATGTGAATGACACGGATGAGTGCCAGCATTTCGATCAAGCGACTTATCACAATGCCGTGAAGCGCGAGATCAGCGAGGAATTGCGGCTCGGCGGTGGCTTCACCGAGCGGGCGGTGGCTTTGATCAATGACGATTCCAGCGAGGTCGGCCGCGTGCATCTCGGCATCGTGCATATTGTGGATTTGGAAAATGACAGTGTGAGTGCCGGCGAGAAGGCGATTGCCGAGTTGGGGTTTGCCACCCGTGCGGAGTTGCTGGCGCGGCGCGAGACATTTGAGACCTGGTCGCAGATCGTGCTCGACGGGTTGGATGAACTCGACACCTTTTAGCCTGCGCCCTTGCATGGTGGGACGGGGTTTCGCATGATTTCCAGCATGGATTATTTGAAGCTGGCGCGTCGCGTTTTTGAGATCGAGCTTTCCGAGATCGAGGCCACGGCCGCGCGCTTGGATGGTCAGTTTGTGGCGGCCGTCGATCTCATCAAGGCAGCCGTGGAGCGGCGGAACAAAGTCGTCGTTCTGGGGGTTGGCAAATCCGGGCACATCGGTGAAAAAATCGCGGCCACGCTCACCAGCACGGGCAGCACAGCGGTCGTCCTGAATTCGCTGAATGCCCTGCATGGCGACCTCGGCATCGTTGCCGACGGGGATGTCGTGCTGGCACTGAGCTACAGCGGGGAGACGCAGGAGTTGCTCGCCGTGCTTCCGGCCATCGTCCGCTTCGGGTTGCCGATCATCGCAATCACGGGAGATAAAAGCTCCTCCCTCGCAAAAGCCGCGCAGGTCGTGCTGGATGTTTCCGTAACTCAAGAGGCGTGTCCTTTGAATCTCGCTCCCACCTCGAGCACGACGGCCATGCTGGTGCTCGGTGATGCGTTGGCGATGGTGCTGCTCGAGAGCAGAGGATTCCAAAAAGAGGATTTCGCCAAGTTTCATCCAGGGGGGAGTCTTGGGCGTTCGTTGCTTTTGCGGGTCAATCAAATCATGCGTCCGGTTTCGGAGATGGCGGTCATCTCGCCGGAGACGCCGATTGTGGAGGCCATTCAGACCATGACATCCAAACGGGCTGGCGCTGCTGTGGTTATTCATCCCGACGGCACGCTTGCTGGCATCTTCACCCATGGCGACTTCGCGAGGCATTTTCCCGACAACCCCGGCATAGGCTCGGCTCCTGTGGGGGATTTCATGAGCTTGCGTCCGGTGACGGTGGATGGTGACAAACTCGCCGCCGAGGCTCTTCAGATTCTTGAGCGCCACCGCATTGACGATCTCGTGGTGCTCGATGAACGGCGGCATCCGATCGGCGTTGTTGACTCGCAGGACCTCACGCGTCTCAAGATCCTTTGATTCTCGCCTTCCACAAACCCTACGGCGTCCTCTCGCAGTTCACGCCGGATGGCAGCGCGAACCTTCCGCTGGCGGAGTTTGGATTTCCGAAGGGGGTTTATCCGATTGGGCGTCTCGATGCGGATTCCGAGGGCCTGTTGCTACTCTCGGACGAGGCGCGTTGGAATGAGCGTTTGCTCTCGCCCGCCAATCATGTGGAGAAAACCTACCATGTGCTTGTCGAACGCTTGCCCGACGAATCGGGTCTGCGGCAACTGCGCGACGGCGTCGTGCTTGACGGCAAGCCCACGCTTCCGGCGGGGGCCCGGGTTTTGGATCCGCAGCCGGAATTTCCACCGCGCGATCCGCCTGTGCGCTTTCGAAAAAATGTGCGGGATGTCTGGATCGAACTGCGCCTGCGCGAGGGGCGTAATAGACAGGTGCGGCGGATGACGGCTGCGGTCGGGCATCCCACGCTGCGGTTGATCCGCGTGGCGATTGGGGGAGTCTCGCTCGGGAGTTTGGTTTGTGGAAGTTGGCGGGAGTTGACGGCCGGGGAAGTTCAGATGCTGACGACCGGATCGTGAGAGACGCCGCTTCGCGGCTGAGAAGTGGGGCATGCGAGACGATGCCCCTCCCGGATTTACGAATCGCGCTATTTCGGAGGTAGAAGCTTCAACTGGGACGCCTTAGTCACCTTGATTTGTGTCTTGGCCTTGTAGGCTTCGAGGATTCCGCGCACTTCCACTCGTTGGCCTTTGTATTGTTCGAGATCGCCGATTGATTTGTAGGCCGCTGGAAAGATGGCCGCCACGAATCCGTGTTGGCGATCTGTGGTGAAATCCAGGAACCGGATTTTGTCGGCGTCGCTTTTGCCTACGGACAGGACCTTTCCCTCGACGGCGACTTCTTTTCCGATGGATGCGAGAAGTTTCTCCGTCTTGCGGGCGTCGATGGAGGGAGTTTTGTCGGCGAGCGCCGTGTGGCAGACCGCCAGCGTCAGGAAAATCGGGACAAGAAACCGCCTCATTCGCTGAATGCTACTCGAAGCCCATGCTTAGGCAATCGAGCATTTTGTTTGCGAGATCCTTCTCGAAAAACGGCTTCGCCATGTAGGCCGTGGCGCCGGCTTTGATGGCCGTGATGATGGCGTCCCGGCTGCCTTCGGTTCTGAGCATGAGAATGGGTAGGGACTTTTAGCGTTCGTCGGCGCGGATGCGGATGAGAAAATCCAGCCCGTTCATATTCGGCATGTTTCAGTCGAGGCACACGAGGGAGAAGCCAGCGGGGTCGGCCTTCAAGCACTCCGAGCGCGATCAAGCCCTTCCGGCGCGCCCTCACAATCGGCGCTGATTACAGAAGCCGCTGTGGCCACGATCGGGCGAACGGGGATGGAATCGTCAACGGCGAGGATTTTCATGGCGAATGGAATAACTCGACTTGTCCATAAAAATGAAATTTGTTTCTGAACGATTGTTTACCATATTCCTGCATTCTCCTAAATTTTTGGATGAGAGCTAATTCTCATATTTCTCCTCCCACGCCTTTGAACTTTTCAACAAAAGCGACGATTTTCTGGAAAACGCTTTGCTTCATGGTGAGATACTTGGGATTCAGCGGACTCATCTTGGGCAGGATGCTGTTGAGTTCGGTGCCGTTCTCGCTGGCGTATTCCCGCTTCAGCGAGGTGAGGAGGTAGCGCTTGGCAGCATCTTCATTGAGGCTTTCTGTCTGGATGAGCGTTTCGGCTTCGCGCTTCTGCTCCGCTTGGGCGTAGGCAAAGAAGGCTTCAATGATGCTCGCTTTGTCCCGGAACAGATCAAGATCAGCTTGGTTGATAAAATCGACCACCAGACTCTCCTTGGCGCGGTTGCCCAGGCTGGCACGGATCACTCGGCGCACGTCTTCGATCAAGGCACCCTTGTCTTTGACCTTCTGGTTCTTTTCAAAAATCAGCTCCAGGATGAAATCCAAGTTGATCTCCTGCGATTTGAGCAAGTCGATTTCAAATACCACATCATCCCAATCCACCTTGGACTCCTGCTTTTCTTTGGCACTTTTCTCGCGGCGAAGCCAATCGCGGATGTCGTTGTAGGTGGAGCGGTAATCCTGAACATTGCGCTCCGGTAGAATATCCGTCGCTTTGAGTTTATCGAGATCCTCGTCGCTCAGATAGCGCTGCGCCTTGAACGCTTCGACGGCCTCTGGATCATTGGGATCCATTTTTTGCAGGGCTTTCAGGCTGACGAATTCATCAAAATTCTGGAGCGCGTTTTCAATCTTCAGGTATTCCCCAAAGAGTTTGGTGAATGCCTTTTTATCGGCCTCTTTCTGAATGGCTGCCGGATCGGGGAAACGATCTTTTAGCTCCGCGACTACCTCGACAAAACCTCGCCTCGCTTCACCGGTGGCCACTTCGATGAAGCCTTCCATGTATTCCTTGTAGCTCTTCTCCAGGACAACATTCTTGGTATTGGCATCCCCAAACAAAGTGATCGCATCGATGGTCGCCTGCTCCAGATCGCGGAAGGTGATGATGTTTCCGAAGGTCTTCGTCGCATCAAAGATGCGGTTGGTGCGGGAGTAAGCTTGGATTAAACCGTGATAACGAAGGTTTTTATCGACAAACAAGGTGTTGAGCGTCGGCGCATCGAAGCCAGTAAGAAACATCCCGACTACGATCAGCAAGTCCACTTCCTGCCGCTTTACCCGCTGCGCTAGATCCCGGTAGTAGTTTTGGAAGCCATTGCTATCGACGCCGAAGTTGGTTTTGAAAAACGCGTTGTAGCCGGCAATGGCTGCGCTCAGAAACTCCTTGGCGCTGCTGTTCATCGCAGAAACCTCGAAGCTTTCGTCAGGGATGGTGCCGATGGCCTCCTGCTCCTCATTGGCGGCGAAGGAAAAAATCGTCGCCACCTTGATCGGCTTCTCGCTGTCTTTTTGGAGCGTTTTGAATGTCTCGTAGTATTGTTTCGCCGCATCCACACTGCTGACGGCGAACATCGCGTTGAAGCCCTTGCCGCCTGCTTGCAGGCGGTGAGTCTTTTGGCGGTAGTTGTTGAGGATGTATTGGCTGATCTCTTTAATGCGATCCGGGTGCAGTAAGGCTTGTCGGTTCTCGGCGGCGTTGAGCTTGTCGGTGTCCTGTTCGCTTTCGACGGCCTTGAAACGCGGGCGCACATCGTTGTAGTCCACCTTGAACTTCAGCACCTTCTCATCGCGGATGGCATCGGTGATGACATAGGAGTGCAACTCGCGGCCGAACACGCTGGCGGTGGTCTCCGCCCCGCTGGCGTTTTCCGGGAAAATGGGCGTGCCAGTGAAACCGAACTGGTAGAACCGCTTGAACTTCTTTTGCAGATTGGCCTGGGCTTCGCCGAACTGGCTACGGTGGCACTCATCAAAGATGAACACCACCTGCTGGCCGTAAACCGGGAGCGAGGTCTCGGTCTTCATCAGGTTGTTGAGCTTCTGGATGGTGGTGACGATGATCTTGTTGTCGTCCTTCTCCAGATTCCGCTTCAGCGCGGCAGTGCTGTCCGAGCCGTTCACGCTGTCTGGCGAGAAGCGCTGGTATTCCTTCATGGTCTGGTAATCCAGATCCTTGCGATCCACGACGAAAAATACTTTGTCGATGAAGTCCAATTCCGTGGCCAAGCGTGCTGCTTTGAAGCTGGTCAGCGTCTTGCCGGAGCCGGTAGTGTGCCAGACATAGCCACCGCTCTCCGGCTTGCTCCAGTTTTTTGATTCATACGAGCTGACGACCTTTTGCAGGATACGCTCAGTCGCGGCGATCTGGTAGGGACGCATCACCAGCAGGGTATGGCTCACATCAAAGACCGAATAGTGGAGCACTACCTTGAGCAGGGTGCGCTTCTCGAAAAAGGTCGCGGTGAAGTCCTTCAAATCCTTGATCAAGAAATTGTCCTTCGTTGCCCAGTGCATCGTGAAGTCGAAGCTGTTCTTATTGCGCTGGGTGGTATTGGCGAAGTAGCGGGTGTCCGTGCCGTTGGTGATGACGAACAATTGCAGGAATTTGAACAACGAATTCTCGCTATTGAAGCTCTCCTTGCTGTAACGGTGAACCTGGTTGAAGGCCTCCCGAATCGCGACGCCGCGCTTTTTCAGCTCCACTTGCACGAGCGGCAGGCCGTTGACGAGGATGGTCACATCGTAGCGATTGGCCTGGCTGCCGCTTTGCTCAAACTGCCGGATGACTTGGCAGGTGTTTCGTAAGACATTCTTCTTGTCGAGCAGGTAGATGTTCTGAATGTGCCCGTCGTCGAAAACGAAATCGTGGATGTAGTCATCGTGGATCTTGCGGGTTTTTTCCACGATGTGGTCGCTTGGGCGGTCGAGGTAGGTCTCGACGAAGCGCGTCCACTCGGCCTCGGTAAACTGGATGTTGTTGAGGGCTTGGAGCTGGGTGCGGGCGTTGGCGAGGAGTTTTGCAGGAGTGTTCAGCTCACGCTCGAAGGTGTAGCCCAGGTTTTCCAGATCTCGAATCAGCTCCCGCTCCAAGGCGTCTTCGCTCTGGTAGCTCTCCGCCAGCTTCATGTCCTTGTCGTAGCGATCTAGGACGATAAAGCGGTTGGTCTCGGCAATGGTTTTGGTTTCGATCATTGGTAGCACCTTTCGCGTTACTCACTCCGCATTTTCAGTTGATACATCTGGTTGAGCTTCTTAACCAAGAACTTGAAAACGCGTTTATCGTCTTCGTTTGGCTCTGCGACTTCCTCCCCCGAATGCTTGGAGTGGCTGGATAGGTTCAATATTCGCTTCAAGTATGGGTTTGGACGATTGCCATCCGTGCTCGGTAAAAGCTCTGCCCAGTGTTTAGTTCCGACGAAGGTCGAGGTCTTCTCAAGGATGTTCCTGAGAAAGTTAAAATGATACTTCCGGATGACTCCTGTATCGGCAGCTTTGTCCAACTCCGCTTTCAGGAAGAGGTGGTAAGAAAAGGGGGAATCATTCGGCTGAGGTTCCAAGCTGAAGGTGCTATCTTGATGCTTAGCCAGTCGATACTTTTTCCAATGGTTATCCTTCCGACCCACAGACGGGTCCTTTCCGTTAAACTCGTGCCACAGGATGTTGTAGAAAAGCGGGTTGTGTGTCGTGACAATGAACCGCAAGCCTTGTCCATTCGCATAAACGCTGGACTTTATCAACTCAGCCACATCAACGGCGAGTTCAATCAGATGGTTCTCGTCCAGAGAACTGACCGGGTCGTCAATGAAGATATACTGAAGAAGGTCATATTTGTCGGATTCCCGTTGAGATGGATCAGCAACACTTAAAACGCTCACGACCTCCTTAATCAGACTGTAGAAAATGCTCCAAATGAAGTTGCTCTCCTCGCCTTTGGAAATCTTGATGTGGTTCTCCTGCTGATCGTTTCCCCGCTGGAAGGAGAAGCTCACTTCTGAGAAGTCGGCGTTGAATGAAGGAGTGAGCTTGTCACTGGTGTAACGCTGAAAGTGAGCGATGGTGTTTCGATCCTGCCCCTGATTCTGAAACACCCATTGCGTGTAGGCGTTCGGCTGGATTTTCAAGACCCGCTTCGCATCTCCTGCCAGATCGTTATCCCAATAGAACAAGTCTTCGGTGAAGGCGTTATAATAGAGAATTTTTGATCGCGAATCCAACGCATCGTCTTCGTCCTTATTCTTTGGTGAAATCAGCTCTTTGAACTCGCGTGAAAGCCGCGTTTTGCCGGAGCCATTGAAGGCATAAATCAACTGCACCTTCTTGTTCGCATCCCGCAACTGCTCGGCGATTTGTCTCAGTGTCTGGCTCATTTTATGCCATTTCTTCAGGTTTGGGAAAGCTCAGTAGCAGATCGCGGTAATACTCGTATTGCTTCTGCCGCAATTTGATCTCGCGAGGCAAGCCCTCGCTGATGGAGTTTGCTAGGGTATCAAAATTGTCGAGGATGGTGGCGATGCGGGCTTGCTCGGCGAGGGGCGGGATTGGGATTTTAAAGTTCTGCAACATCGGCATTGTGATGTAAGGAACCGAACCCTTCTTCGAATGCTGCATAATGTAAGGTCGGAGATATGCCTTCAGGTATATAAGCAAGAAGCCAAGAGTAATTTCTTCCGCGCAGTCCGCTATGATGTAGGTCCGCTGATACGCGTTGAACTTCCCCTTATAATAGTTAATGTGTCCAACTTGGCTGCCATTTCCCGAAACAATGATTGCTTCTGTATCAAAAGCATAAGTATCAATTTTGAACGGGTTAGCATCACAGGTGAAGAATGGGTATTTCCCATTTTCGACCATCGCATTGGCATTCAACTTTCCAGTCTTGATCGTTGCTACAATCTCCCCCAGTGTCTTCTGGTCCACCTTCCCATCTTCAAAACTGAGTAATTGGTTGCGGTAGTGGTTGTATTGTTTTTTCCGGTTGGTCAGCTCGGTGGTCAGCTCGGTGGTCAGCTCGGTGGTCAGCTCGGTGAACGCGTCCAGAATGCGGACGATTTCTTTTTGGACATGCAGAGGCGGGATGGGGATTTGGATTTTTTCGAACCCCGACTTGGATAGGCGTGGAATACTAGCTCTGCGAACATGTGAATAAATGAGAGACTGCTTTGTGAGTAGAAAGTGATACAGAAACTTGCTATTAACCTGATCGTTTCTTGCAAAATAATAGACATCGTCAGCCGCCCAAAAACCAGTGGCAGAGTAGCCAATTTCACCGGCTGCGCCTGCACAAATGAGGAAGGTTATATCACCTTGGACATTTGCCTCTTCGTAGTAGCCAAGAGGTTTCATGCTGTTCTGATAAACGGCGTATTTTCCTGTTTCTTGAAGTTGACTCCGAACAAGTCTTTTCCCTCGCCTAGGTTCACCCACCTCCCCCAGCGCCTTCCACTCCACCTCCACCCCATCGAGCAGTTTTTCCATGTAGCTCATTTCACTCATGCTTGCCTCCTTTCTTCCTGCTCTCCTTTTTCGCCTGTTTTTCCAGTGATGAGATGGTTTTCAGGTAGTCCGTTTCAACCTGATCCAGAGTGATGGCTTTGTATCGTTGCAATTCCCGCTTGGCCTTCTCCTGAGCCCGGGTGGTGGAGACCGTGCCGGCATTGTCGAGCAATCGGCGTCCGGTGGATTTCAAGATCGAGTCGAGTTCACGCACATAATCCGCCATGCGCATTTCGCGCTGTTCGATGGCGTTGAGTTCCGCCAGGTCGAAGTAGGCGGAAACGAGATTGTTCAGGACGCGGAGTTCCTGCTCACTGAGGTAGTTTTTCGCGATCATGGCCTCGGCCTGAGTGGGCTGGCTGCCTTTGAAGTTGCTGAGTCCGGCGAAGGGCTTCGTGCCGTCCACGCGGAGGTAGATCACCTCGCTGGCGGTGTGGCCGTGGGCGGCGTAGTGCAGCTTGTTTTGCACCATCTTGAAGAACTTCAGGCTCTCCTCACTGCTGGGATGGTAGTCGGTGGCGGTGGCGTAGAGGTCGAGGACTTGGCGATACATCACTTTCTCGCTGGAGCGGATGTCGCGGATGCGGTCGAGCAGTTCTTTCCAGTAGTGGCCGCCACCCAGATTTTTCAGGCGCTTGTCATTCAAGGCGAAGCCTTTCTCCAGATACTCCTTGAGAACCGTGGAGGCCCAACGCCGGAACTCGACCCCACGGGGAGAGCGAACGCGGTAACCGACGGCCAGGATCACGTCCAGATTGTAAAGTGTGAGAGTGCGTTTCACCTCGCGATTGCCCTCCGTTTGAACTGTCAAGGATTCCTTGACTGTTGCCTCTTGGTTCAGTTCTCCATCCTCAAAGATATTGATCAGATGGAGTGAGATGTTTTGTTTTGTGGCCTGAAATAGCTCGGCGATCTGGAGCTGGGTGAGCCACACGGTGCCGTCTTGCAGGCGCAAGTCGATTTGGGTTTTCCCATCTTCGGTGGTGTAGAGGATCAGGTCGCTCATGCTTGGCCTCCTTCCCCCAAAAGTTGGCGGCTATATTCAGCGGTGAGAATTTCCATTTGCTCAATCGCAATACGGTTGAGTTTTCTTAGCCTTTCCGGTTGTGGCATGGCTTCGCTGATGAAGAGGGCGTTCAAATTTTCCAGATTGGCGAGGCAGACGAGTTGGGAGGCGTTGGCCTGGTCCCGGATGTTGCCTTTTTCACTGGGATTCGCATCGCGCCAGTCTTTTGCGGTCATGCCGAAGAGTGCCATGTTGAGAACATCGGCTTCGCTGGCATAGATCAGGCTCATTTGTTTTCCGCTGAGTTCCGGCGGGATCAGGTGGGCGCGTATGGCATCGGTATGGATGCGGTAGTTGATCTTGGTGAGGTTGCGCTTCACATCCCAGCCCAGTTGCTTTTGCTCGGCTTCCTGGAGGCGCTGGAACTCCTTAATCAGGTAAAGCTTGAATTCCACGGACACCCATGAGGCGAACTCGAAGGCGATGTCCCGGTGGGCAAAGGTGCCGCCGTAACGGCCTGCTTTGGAAATCAGACCGACCGCACCCGTGGTTTCGATCCACTTTTTGGGAGAGAGGACGAATGCGTTCTCTCCTGCTTCAAATCTAAACTGGTCGAATTCGACCAGTTTAAAACCCGGGTTGTTGAGCTTTTCCCAGAGTCCCAACAGATCAATGGTGCTGCGACTACGAAGCCAATTTTTGATGATGTCTGCCGGAGCATCGGCGTTCTTGAATTTAGCGATATCCGTGAGCGAGATGAAATCCTCTTGGGCGATTCGTTGCACCCGAACCGTTTCGCTCAAAACTGTGATTTCTGCGTTATTCTTCATAAGAATACTTTCCATTGACCGGCGGACATAATGAAGCGGTTCAAGCCGGCTTCGTTTTTGATCCTTCGATTTCCGTGACAATGGCATCAATGTCCGCCCGCAGGCGGTCGATCTTGGCGACGGTGGTTACCAGTTCCGCATTCAGCTCGGTGATGTCCACCACTACGCGGTTGTCTTTCGCTTCGACATAGGTGCTGACGGAGAGGTTGTAGTCCTTTTCGGCGACGGTGGTATGATCGACGGAGGCGGCGAAATGAGGCACATTTTCCTTGCTGTCAAAGACCTCCATGATCCGCTCGATGTGCTCATCCAGCAGGACATTGTTGTTCGTCTCCTTTTTGAAAAGGGCACTGGCGTCGATGAATTGGGTCTTGGTGTCGGGTTTGTGCTTGGAAAGAACGAGGATGTTGACCGCGATGGTGGTACCGAAGAAGAGATTGGGCGCGAGGGAGATGATAGTCTCTATATAGTTGTTGTCCACCAGATATTTGCGTATTTTTTGCTCGGCACCGCCCCGGTAAAAGATGCCGGGGAAGCAGACGATGGCGGCGCGCCCTTTGGCGGAAAGGTAGCTGAGCGAGTGGAGGACAAAGGCAAAGTCGGCTTTCGACTTCGGGGCGAGCACACCGGCGGGGGCAAAGCGGTCATCGTTAATGAGCGTCGGGTCATCGCTGCCTATCCAACTCAAGGAATACGGCGGGTTGGAAACGATGGCATCGAAGGGCTTGTCGCCAAGGAAGTGGGGATCGGTGAGGGTGTTGCCGAGCTGGATGTTAAACTTGTCGTAGTTGATGTTGTGCAGGAACATATTCATCCGCGCCAGGTTGTAGGTGGTGTGGTTGATTTCCTGCCCGAAGAAGCCGTCCTCGATGATGTGGGCGTCGAAGTGTTTCTTGGCTTGGAGCAGCAGGGAGCCGGAACCGGCAGCAGGATCGTAGATCTTGTTGACGCTCGTCTGCTTGTGCATGGCCAGTTGGGCTATGAGACGGGAAACATGCTGCGGAGAGAAGAACTCGCCACCTGATTTACCGGCATTGGCGGCATAGTTGGAGATGAGGAATTCGTAGGCATCTCCAAAGAGGTCGATTTTGCTGTCCTCGAAATTGCTGAAATCGAGGCCACCCACGCCGGTGAGCACGGCAGCGAGGCGGAGGTTTTTGTCTTTGACGGTATTTCCCAGGCGATTACTGGTCGTGTCGAAGTCCGCAAACAATCCCTTGATGTCCTGCTCCGAAGGGTAGCCGTTGGCGGAACTCTCGATGGCCGAAAAGATGGCGGCGAGGTCGGTATTCAGGCTCTGGTTTGTGTTCGCCGTGGCAAGGACCTTGGAAAAAAGCTGGCTCGGGAAGATGAAGTAGCCCTTGGTCTTGATGGCATCGTCCTTAATCTCTGGCGTGATGACGCTGTCGTCCAACTCCGCGTAGTGGATGTCTGGATCGCCAGCCTCGATGTAGGCGGCGAAGTTTTCGCTGATAAAGCGGTAGAAGAGGGTGCCGAGGACATACTGCTTGAAGTCCCAGCCATCGACCGAGCCGCGGACATCGTTTGCTATCTGCCAGATTTGCCGCTGGAGGGCGGCGCGTTGTTGGTTGCTTGTTGTCATGGTCTAATCCTTCGAACGGGGGCATCGATCAATTGCAAACATAAGTGATGCTGATGTCTGGTTGTTATAAAGATGAAGATTTTGAAAAAAATTGGTTATTTCAGTTTTTGGAAATAGTTTGCATCAGCCATTCAAGAAAAGGCAATTTTTGGATGCTCGAAAAATTCAAACTATTGCGAGGGTATTCAAGTGGGGCATCCAGCGTTGTCCCTCAGTCGCAGACAGATGCCTTCGTCAAACCTCGGCTCGTGGAGGCATTCCTGCGCAGCTTGCATCAAATGATTTTTGGCCAGCTTCTTAGAATGCCGCCGCCGCAGCGGCCTTGTTCGGGTAGATATCCAACGGTGCGGTGCTTGCGAAGGGATTTGGGAGATCCTTCAGGGCGGCGACCTGGAGGTTTGTGGAAACAACCGTCGGCAGGTTTGGGAGGTTGTCCGCGTCGTCGCCGACGATCCGCCATTTGATATCAAGGCTGTTGCACTCATGGATGATCGATGCCACCGCCCGGATGAGCGGGATTTCGAATTTCGACACGCCAGTGAGGTCGATGATGAGCTTGGCGAAGCCCGCGTTCACGAAGTCGGCGATTTTCTTCCGCGACTGGCGGGTGAGGTCGAGACTGCCGGTCTCGGAGAGATCCTGCGGGATGGTGACCACCTGGCAATCGCCTTCACTGCTGTAGAAAATCGGCGTGATGTCGAGATCCATGGCGCGTGCGATGCGGTCGGGGAGTTCACCGAGTTCCAAAGGCTTGGTGAAGATGGCGTGATAGCCGGTTTCCTTGGCCTCGTTTTGGTCGAAGGTGGCGGTTTTGACAGAGAGGCCGACCAAGGGAACGCCCTTGAGAGCGGGGTTCATGCGGACGGACTGGTAAAATTTCAGCGCGCCCTTGCCGGGAAAGGCGAGGCTGACGAGGATGGCGTCAGGCGTCTCCTCCGCAGAAACCGTGGTGGCTATGTGTGGCTGAGCTTCGGCCGGGCCGGGACAGCTCACGACTTTCCAGCCGCGCTTGGAGACCGCCTTGGCGATGGATTCCGCGATGGCGGGGTGCTCGTCCACGACGAGGATTTTAATGGCATCGGTCGCGATGCGGGCTTTTTTGGCGGCTGGGGCCGATGCAGCCGGAGCCGGTGCAGGAGCTGCGGCGCCCTTTGGCTTGAGCGTGACGAGGCGCGAAACGCGGTCGATCAAATTCGCCTCGGTGAACGGCTTCACGATATAGTCACGCACACCCATTTTGGCGATTTTGAGCACATTCTCCTTGCCCGCCTCGGCGGTGAGCATGACCACGGGAATATCCTTGAGCGCGGGATCGGCTTTGAGTTTTCCGAGGCACTCCACGCCATCCATGACGGGCATGGTGACATCCAGCAGAATGACATCGGGTTGTTCCCGGGCGGCGACCTCGAGTCCCTCGGCTCCGTTGTTGGCGAAGACCATTTGGACATCGTAAGGCGCAAAGCCTTTGTTGATGAGGGTGTGGATCATTCGACTGTCGTCGACGCTGAGAATTTTAGGTGAGTTCATTATTCCCTAATTTTCCAACGCGGCAAAGACCAGCACGCGCAGCGAGTCGGCGGATCCCTCGATGGCGTAGTCGTTGCCCACGCAGATGGTGGCGTTCTTGGCTAAAACGGAAATTTCGTCGCCCCGCATCACGCTGGGGATGCTGAGGGTGCAGTTGTAGCCTATGTCGCAGAGGGTGGATTTGAGGTTGCCGGTGATCATGTTTGTGAGTTCGGCCACGACATCCAAGACATCCTGCTCGCCAGCGGCGCCGCCGATGATTTTCTCGGCGACATGCTTGCTGAGGCCTTCGGAGTAGGCTGTGTAAACGATGCCATTCACCTTGCCGCTGAGGCCGATTTCTCCTGTTAAGCCCTTGAGTTTCGACGGTTGGGGGTAGTTTTCAATTCCCGTGCCGGGAGTGGCGGAGAGGCCGGCCATGGTCTGAATGACTTCCGGCACATAGAGATTGATTGTTTGAATGAAGAGGGAAGGCCCGGGTTTTTCTGGGCTTGGCATGGCGGTAATTTTGGGGAGATTTGTTAAAACAAAGATTCAGGCACCGGTCAACTGCAGCATGTCTTTTCTTTGTGGTTTGGTGGATTATTTTGCTTGGGATGCGCTTTCGAGTTCCAGCGTGATGGTCGGGCGGTCGCAGACCTCGGCTGGGCCGAAGTATTGAATTGGGCCGGGGAATGCGTATTGGGTTTCCTTCGCCCAGGAGGCGCGGTGTTTTTCGAATTCCTTGAAAGCGGGGCCGTCGAGTTCGACGAGAGCTTTTTTGATGACCGGCACCATTTTGCCGTGGCGGCGTTCCATGTTCATCATTTGGGCCATCGGGATGCCTCCGGCTTGCCAGTCGGCGGCGGGTTTTGTGAGGCCGCGCACGGAGCAGATGTAGCCTGTGAGGCCCTCGCGGAGGAGGAGTGCGGCGGTGAAGCCGAGGGTGTAGGTGTAGTCGGCGTCGAAGTTCGAAGGCACGGCGCAGCGGCCCTCGTAGCCGAAATAGTGCGGCTGCGGCGAGAAGCTGGCTTTGTAAGTGCCGCCGGCTTTCATTTCCTTCAAGCGCGCTTCGACGAGGTCGATGAGGAGGCGCTGGGTGTCGATGCGGGCGACTTGCACATTGCCGTGGGGATCGCGGTCGAGGATGAGTTGGTTCGCGATGTCATCCGGCAGGCTGCGGTAGAGCGAGGCGGCGGCTGTGGTGAGCTTGGCGGCGACGAATTCGCGTTTTAGCGGGAGGGATTCCAGCGCGTTAAAGGCTTCGCCGTGGTGGGCGAGGGCCTCGTTGAGTTCGCCGATGAGTGCGCCCATTTCGGGAACGAATTCGATGAGGCCCTCGGGAATGAGCACGGTGCCGAATTTTTCGCCGTTCGCCGCGCGGTGGGCCACGGTGTCTGAAATCTGATCGACGATTTGCTTGAGCGTGAGACCGCGCTCGGCGACCTCCTCGGAGATGAGTGTAATGTTCGGATGCGTCTGCAGCGCGCATTCCAGGGCGATGTGCGAGGCCGAGCGGCCCATGAGCTTGATGAAGTGCCAGTATTTGCGGGCCGAGATGGCGTCGCGCTGGATGTTTCCGATAAGGTCGGAGTAAACCTTGCTGGCCGTGTCGAAGCCGAAGCTCGTCTCGATGTGTTCGCCGCGCAGGTCGCCATCAATTGTCTTCGGAACGCCGACCACGCAGAGCGGAGCGTTGTTGGCTTTTGCAAACTCGGCGAGCTTCGAGGCGTTGGAATTTGAGTCGTCACCGCCGATGACCACCAGCGCGGTGAGGTTGCGGGATTTGGCGGTTTCAAGGGCTTTGAGAAAATCCTCGTGCGATTCGAGTTTCGTGCGGCCCGAGCCGATGATGTCGAACCCACCGGTGTTGCGGTAGCTCTCGAGGAGCTTGGCGTCGATTTCGATGCCCTTGTTCGTGAGAAGGCCGTCCGGGCCATTCAGGAAGCCGATGAGCGAGCTTTCGGGGTGGATGCTTTTGATGGCGTCGAAGAGCCCAGCGATGACATTGTGTCCACCGGGAGCAGGGCCGCCGGAGAGGATCACGCCAACCCGGATAGGCGAGGCTGTGGCTGGCGCGGAGCCTTTTTCAAAGGTCACGGCAGGCAGGTCGAAGGTGTTTGGAAAAAGGGCGCGGATTTCGCTGTCGTCGGATGTCGGCAACGGAGTCTGCTTCGCGGTGGATGCCGCGCTGAGAGAGGTTGGGAGCTTGGGACGATATGCCGAACGGGCTTGGGCGAGTGCTGTTTGCTGGATCATGGAATGCGATAAAGGAAGACGCTTATTTAGCCTTCCCGAAAACGAACGCAAGCGCGGCCTTTACTCGGAAGCGGGCGGAGTATCCTGCGGCAGCGGAGTGCTCAAGGGATCAGGCGAAGGGGATGGGCTTGGGGTTGGCGAGGGTGTAGGCGTCGGCCACAGGGGCACGAGGTTTGGCCATTCGTGTAGTGGCACGGTGAGGCCGCCGAGTTCGTCTGCGAGTTGGGTGCATTTTTCCCGCCATTTCGCGAGGTCCGGCGGGGAAGGGGAGGCATCGGCGGATCCTGGGAAAACGAGGTAGGTCACATTGAGGTCGCTGGCGGCCCGGATGATATTCGACGAGCGCTGGCTGAGTTCGCGGCAGAGCAGGAGCGATGCTTCGCCGACTTTGTGGGAGGGGCCGGAATCGCCAAGGATCGCGGGATAGGCGCGGCCTTCGTGGATCACGATGGCGTAGTCCCCGATTTTTGGAACAAAGGGGCCAGTATGGTCGCGCATGATGAATCCTGGCAGGACGATGAAGGGGTCCACCGAGGAAACCAGAAAGCTCCATTTCTTGAGGTCGTGGATGCGGCGGGTGGCGAGGTCGATGCCGTCGTTGATCTGGGTCACGCGCGCCGGCTTGAGGTCGGGCTTGAGTTTTTCGGCTTTGAAATCGGCGAGTTTTTTTTCCTCGATCGCCAGCATGGGATTCGCCCGCTCGGTCTGTTTCGGCCAGCGGTAGCTCGTTTGGGGGAGGAAGAAAACGGACGACGAATCGACTTGGACATTGCGGTCGCCATCCGAGCCGTCGGTGTTGACATCCATGTCCGCTATGACGAGGAGCGCGCGGCGCGATGTGTTGGTGTTCTCGAGTTCAAGCATCGTCTCGCAGTCGTAAAAATTATGCCGAGTGAGCACCGCATCGAGGTTGGCTAGCTTGCGGTTCAGGTCGTTTGTTTTGAGTTCGTAGATTTTTTCGAAAAACGGAGACACCGAAGCGCTGGTAAGCAGGACGGGAAGGTCCTTGAAAACGCCGGGCAGCGAGGGGTCGCTTGCCGCGATGTCTTCGAGCGCGAGGGCCGGCCGAGGCAGGCGGGCGCGGAGGGTCAACTCGATCTTGTAGGCGTCTGGGTCAACGCGGTCCTGGGATGCCAACTCCAGCGATTTTTCGGCCACGGTGGCAGACTCCAGTGATATGCCGCTGAAAAGCGTGGCGGTCGGCAGGGGCTTGCGAACCAGCGCGGGGATCGGCTTGGGGGTCGGAACAGGTGTGGGCGTGGGGGAGGGAGTCGGCGTCGGGGGAGGCGGTGGTGGCGGAGGAGGTTTCGGGCAGGCGGTGAGGCTGAACGCGGCGATGCACACTCCGAGAGCTGCAAATCCCCTGCGCCACTTGCCTGCCGCCGCGCCCGTTTTCATTCCTCAGGTGTGCGCGATGAAGGCCGAGTAAACATCCGGCGGGATGTCGAGCATCTTGTAGTCGCTGGATGAAACGAAGAGCAGGGTTTGTTTGCCCTTGCCGAGAAGCTGTCCGAGCGAGTCGTAGATTTCGTGTTCCAGCGTGGCGAACTTTCGGTTGTAGCCAGCCACGCGGATTTTCACCTGCACGGTTTCAAACTCCCGTGTTTCGCGGACAAACTTGTGCTCGAACGAGCGGGTCAGGATGTAGAACGGCGTGTTCTTGAGATTGAACTTCGGCATGACGCGGTTGAAGAACAGCTCGCGCGCCTTGCCGACCCACATGGCATACATGCCGAAATAGACATTGCCGACCGAGTTAGTGTCCGCATAGGTCGCGACGAGGGTGTAAACGAACCACTTGTCTTCAAAATGCCCTGCCAGGCTGTGCTGGGAGGCTCCCGGGTCGAGCACGGTAATCGGGCTGGCTACGCTCACTGCGCTCTCGGGTGCGGATGCAAGAGCAGAGGATGCCGGAGTATCCAATTCCGCGGCATCGCTCACAAATTCCTCCGAGGAACTTGGCTTGAGCAGTAGCCAGATCACATAGCCGAGCGGCAGGAGCGAACCAACGATTTGCAGGCTCGGAGAACGCAGGAAGTAGCCGAAGGAAAAAATGACGACCGCAATGCTGCCGATGCAGAACATTTTCACCTGTGGAATCGCATTCGCCGGGCTGACGATGTAGCAGCGTGCGATCGCTAGGATCGAGTAGCCAACGAAGAAGGTGGCGTAAAAAATCATGAAAAATTCCAACTCGAAGCGCAGCATCACACCCGCCACGGCAATAATGCCTGCAAGCAAGTAGGCGGGGATCGGCGAGGTGAGGAGCTTGGGCGGAACGAGTGAGAAGATCGGGTGGTTGCTCGTGCTGGCGTTGGATTGCAGGAACCACTTCAAGGCAATGTAGCCGCTGTCGAGTGTCGTCAGCACACACACGCAGATGAACACCGCATAGGCCGCGAAGGTCCAAGACGAGGCGTTCGAGAAGACCATGGTCAGCACTTCCTGGCCATAGTTGTGGCCGGTGATGCCTACGCGAATGAACTCGACCGCGCCCCAATTGAGCGCCCAGAGGGCTGTGATGCCGTGCCAGAGGATGAGGCCGAAAAAGAGGAGCGAACCGATGATATATCCGGCGGCAATGGAGACGCGTTCGCGGTGCATTTGGATCGCCCGCTGCCATTGTTGGAGGTCAAGCCACGGGCCGACGAGGAAGCCGATGATGATCGGCACGGCGTAGCCCCAATAGTTCCAGTCGTTCGTTGGCAGCTTGGGAATCGTCAGCGGACCTGTGCCCTTGCCGAGGGTATGCACTGTCAGAATCACCAAAGCCGGCGCGAGGAGCAGGAAAAGGGCGCCATGGCTGAACTTGATGCGTTTGATGTCGAATTCCTCGCCAAACAAAATCGCGGCCGCCAGCACCACAAACATTGTGAGCGGCAGGTAGAGAAGCTCGGGACGGAATCCAAGCGGCGCCCAAGCGTAGCGGATGAATGCAAAGATCGTCAGCGTGATCGCGAGCAGCTGATAGAGAAAAAAAACCAGACGGAACGGCCTCGACCAGGAGGCAAAAAATTTCGCCAGCGACTCGGATCCCGACTCTCTCCTTGCCAAGTGGTGCGTGACCAACCCGAAGATGAGAAGCCCCAGAAAATTCGGGATCGCAAAGGTCAGCAGTCCGAAGAGTCCGAATTGCGTTGTGAACTGAACCGAGAAGAACAGGCCGAGCCCCCACATCCAGGAAAGCGCGACGGAGATTCCCCAGAGCACGGCGCCAAGAGCGCGGGGGATTTGATGAGGCGATGTTTTAGCCATTGATGTCCTACCCATACAACGGGCGTGCTGAAGTCGCAACCTCTTCCAAATTCCAATGCCAGCACTGAACAAGTAGTCGCACTTTTGCGTTCAATTGAAGCGCGCGGCCATTTATCAAGAGCGCGTGTTGTTTCATTCCCAATCTTCCCCTGTTTTCCTGACCGGCTGCGGTGTTCTGGCCGGAGGGGTGGATTCCGTGGGTGCTCTCTTTGAAGACCTGTGCGATGACAGGCCTGTTGGCGGTCGGCTTCCCGACTCGAAATCGCTGGCGGACATGGCTGGGCTGGACCCGGGTGATGCTTCGATTCTGGCCCGCCACCAGCTCCTCGCCTTGGCCGTGGTGGAGCGCGCTTGGAGTTCGGCGGGACTCCCCCCCGAACGCAACCGCCTGCGCGGGGAGGGGACGAAACATCGCTTGCCTGCGATCGGGTGCGTGAGTGGAAGTTCGCTCGGGGGCTTGGTGGCGATGGAGGAGGACACGGCCGCCTCCGAAAAATTCTCACCGTATTCGATCAGCCGCTGGCGTGGAAATGCCATCTCCGCCGCTGCGACTCTTCGATATGGGCTCGGGGGAGCGGATTTCTCGCTGAACGCGGCCTCCGCCACCGGAGCGCAGATTCTTTACCTAGCTGCTTCATTGGTCGCCTCGGGAATGCTGGATGCCGTGGTGGCCGTGGCGGCGGATGCCGAGGTGTCGCCGTCGCTGAGATCTGCCATGGGCCGTGGCGGCAGTGTGACGCGAAATTCGGATTGCAGGCCCCTGAGCGCGGGGCGTTCGGGTATGCTCCCTGCGGAGGGTGCCGCCTGCGTGATTTTGGAGTCCGTCGCCCATACCTCGCGGCGTGGCGCATTGCCCCTAGCCAAGTGGCTTGGTGGAGGATGTGCCAACGAGGCTCGGCATCTCATGGCTCCGGACCCTGGGGCACAGGTGCTTGAGGGACTTCTTTTGGATGCAAAAAATCAAGGCGCGCCGGTGGATTGGATTTCGCTTCATGCCACTGGGACGCCTCGTTTCGATGCGGCAGAGATTGCCTGTGTGCGCCGTGTTTTTGGAAAGGAAGCGCCTTGGATTTCCGCCATGAAAAGAACGACCGGCCATGCGCTGGCGGCGTCCGGTCTTCTCGAGGCAAGTCTTCTCGCCGAGGGCCTGCGTATCGGGAAATGGCCTGCCTGGCCGGGGAACATAGACCCTTCTTTTGAACTTCCCGTAAACCCGGCACCGTCCGCGCATCCGCCCGCCACAGCCCTTCAGATCGGACAGGGCATGGGAGGCACTGTAGTGGTCAACCTGCTGGGCAGGGCTTGAAGCGGGATAGGCGGACTACAACTTTGAAGTCGTGTCTCCCGTCCATTTCTGAAGAAGCTCCAGCCAATCTTCAGACATCGTGAATTGGAGCATCGCCTCGTTGATTTGCTCGTAGTCCTTGTGGCCTTCGCGAACGGGAATCGCGAGGAAGGCCTCGCGAAGCCGGAAGGCGGGAATGTTGACGCGGACAGGCGGTCTGCGTTCGGCGAATTCCCGGCGCACATAGGAAAGGGTGTTGCGGTCACCCACGACGGCTTCGATTTTACCGGCTGCGAGGTCTTCAAATGCATCCGGGATGTTTTCGTATTCGTGGGTCATGACGCCGATGCGTTGCAGGATCTGAGCGGAGAGGGATCCCCGGAGCGCTCCGCAGGATAGGTGGTTGAAGTCCGATATGCTTTCGATGCTGTTGCTCAATTGCGTCGAGGCCATGCTCGATGTGACCGTGGCTGTGAAGGCGGAAACCAGCACCACGCCGAAAATCATCCAGAAAACAGCGATGATCCGCCCGGCAATGGTCGCCGGTGTTTTGTCGCCGTATCCGACCGTGGTCATGGTGACCGCCGCAAACCAAAGCGCGGAGCCGATGCCGGTGATGCCTCCGTGGAAATGCCCGGTGCCATGGTGGCGCTCGGCGAACCAGAGCAGGAGGCTGATCGCAAGCATGGCCGCAAAGATGCCGACGAGATATTTTGCGATGGTCCAGTTGAAAAAGTCCTTTATGACGCTTTTCCACGCCGCCTCCCAGCCCACTTGGCCCAGGGCGATGCAGAGGCTCGAAGTCAGGAAGGGTTGTGTGAAATCCACCAGCTTCTCGGCCTCCGGAGTTACTTCGATCTCGCCGGCCGCCGCATCGATTTTTCCCTCCGCCACCTGCTGGATGAGATTCTCGTAGGGCACTTCGATGAATTCAATCGGCAGTCCGGTGTTTTCGCTGATTCCCCTCCAAAGACCTGCCGAAAGGCCCGTCCAAGTGCCATCCGGATTTTTCAAGGCATACGGCGGCTTCTCGTGAATGCCAATGCGCAGCGGCGTCTTGGCCTCGCGGGCTTGCACGCCTTGAAATGCGCCTGCGAGAAGAAGCAAAAAGAAAGCCAAGCGAGTCGCCCAACTCCCCAAGTTGCTTCGTATTCGAATCCCCCGCATTATTGGCCTCGACGGATGCGTGATCCGGGGAAGTTCACAATGAACCGCCAAACGATTTTCTCGCGGTTTTCTATTTCCCAGTTTTCTGGGTTCACCTTGCAAGGGACTTCGTAGCGGCGGATGTCGATGACGGTGTCGTAGCCGCGATCGGCAAAGATATCGATGATCATGGCCAGCACGAGCGGGTCGGCGAGCAAGGAATTCTCGGAGTTGATGTGCGCCCGGCCGGACATGTTGTGCCGGCGGATGATGGGCATGAATTTTTCATCGATGAGCGCAACGGACTGCTCGAAAAGATCGGGGTGCTCGGCGTTGTAGGAGTCCAACCGCATGACGAGCTCCTGCCTGGCGTGAATGCTCAACTCCCTTGCGATCGGGATGCGGGAAATCTTGTCGAAAGTGCTCTGATCCAGCTCCAGCGAGCTTTGATAGCGCAGTTCGTCCTGAATGCGGCGCTTCACATCGTCCACCGTGCCATGTGCGTTGACATAGTGGTAGTGGAAGACTTGGCGCAGGGTTTTCAGGGACTCGTAGGTGACTTCCTTGAAGGTGCGGTAACGGTTGCGTGCAGCCTCGTCGGACAAATCCGTAGCACGCGTTTCAACCATCTCCCCGACGCCGGAAGCCTCCACGGAGGCGTTGTGGGCGCGGGCGCGCTCGCCACGGAGAATCTGACGACGAACGGATTCCGCCTCGTCCACGAAGAGCACGACGATGTGGAACATCGGCTTGCGAAACTGCGAGGCGAGGGGCGTTCCGATATACTGGTGGCGCAGAGCATTGAGCTTCTCGTGAAGCAGGCGCAGGCAGAGGACCTGGACTTTCGTGCGCGGGTAGCCGTCCACCACCACGCCGGTTTGGTTTTCGGGATGCAGCAGCGCTCGCAGGAGGAGGCCGGTCACCTCGCGGTCGCCAACCATCATGCCCGCATCGATCAACTTGCGAGCCGCCGGGCTCTGGAGCAGGGAGCTCACCACGATCGGTTCAGCCGTGAGGCTGCGATAGTTCTGGATGAACCGGGTCTGAGTGCCCTTGCCGGCGCCGGGAGCGCCATTCAGCCAGATGACCTCATTGGGAAATTTGAGTCCTTCGATGCCGACTTCATCGACCAGATCCTGCCAAGCGGCATTGAAGATGAGGTTGGCGTCCTTGACTTCGAGGTCGATCGCTTGGGGATTCGAGGCTTTGGAGTGCTGCGTGGGAGGAGCGGAATCTTGAGAGGTTTTCATCAAAAGTTGTTTCGATGCTGGCAGATGTTCTCTCCAAACTCAACGCCTTTCACCCGATAAGCTGGCTGGCATCCTCGATGGTTAGGCCTGTAACGGACTCCGGATCGAGTAGTTCCATGCTGAGGGTCTTCTTTTTCGCCTGCATTTCCAGCACGCGATCCTCCACCGTGTCGCGGGCGATGAGTTTGATCGAAGTGACGACATTTTTTTGCCCGATGCGGTGGGCGCGGTCCGTGGCCTGGGCCTCCACCGAGGGATTCCACCAGGGGTCGAAATGAATGACGGTGTCCGCGCCGGTGAGGTTGAGGCCTGAACCTCCGGCTTTGAGGCTGATGAGAAAAACGGAGATCGACGGGTCGGATTGGAAGCGCTCCACCACAGCCCCGCGATCTTTTGTGGAACCATCCAGCCTGCACCAGGAAATGCCAGCCTCGTCCAATGCCGGCGCAATCAGGTCGAGCATCGAAGTGAATTGGCTGAAGACGAGTGTGCGGTGGCCTCCATCCACCGCCTCGCCGAGGAGCTCCAGCATGGCTTCGAGTTTCGCCGAGGGCGCGTTGGATTCGCCGTTCAGCAGGCGAAGGTCGCAGCACGCCTGACGCAGACGCAGGAGGGCGGTGAGAACCTTCATGCGGGCGGCTCCGCCGGACTCGCGCGCGGCATCGACCTCGGCGCGCGCGGCAATCTGGAGTTGCGTGTAGGCGGCTTTTTGGTCTGGCGTAAGCTCCACCTGCACGACTTGTTCGATCTTCGGAGGCAGTTCCTTGAGGATTTCCGATTTCGTGCGGCGAAGCATCCATGGCCTCACGCGCCGAAGCAGTCGTGGCCAAACGCCGGCGGATTCCCCGGCGGCGAGTGGTTTTTCGTAGCGTTCCTGGAAATCTTTCCGCGTGCCGAGATAGCCGGGCAGAAGAAAGTCGAAGAGCGACCAGAGGTCGCGGATCGAGTTCTCAAGCGGTGTTCCGGTGAGGATGAACCGGGCTTTGGAGCGGATGGCACACGCTGCCCGGGCGTTCTGGCTGTCGGGATTTTTGATGTGCTGGGCCTCGTCGAGTGTCGTTGTGGAAAATGCCAGCTCTTTGTAGTGCTCGGCATCCCGGCGCAGCAGGGCGTAGCTGGTAATGACCAGATCATGGTCTGAAATTTTTGCGAGTTGCCCCGCGCGTTCTGAACCCTCGATGGTCAAGACGCGCAATTGCGGACAGAACGCCGCTGCCTCGCGGCTCCAATTCCAGACCAGCGAGGAGGGGCACACTACGAGGTGCGGACCGGGGAGGGACTCCATCATCGCCAGCGCTTGAATGGTTTTTCCAAGCCCCATCTCGTCCGCAAGGAGGCCTGCCGCGCCTTGGCGGGCATTTTTTAAAAGCCAGAGAGCCCCTTCCACCTGATAAGGCCGCAGGCGTTCGCGAAGGGGGCCGAGCGCACCCGCATTGAGGTCGGCAGCGGGTGCGGGCGTTTGCCCCGTCCAATCGGCAATACTCGATTCGATGTAGCCGCGTTGCGATTGCCGAAGCTTGTAGGCACCGCGCTCTTGCGAGGGATCGCAGTCCCTGAGGACTTCCTCCAAATCGCTCGCGAGCTCGGCGTCCGGCACGGCCAGGCGTCCATCGGACAGCCGAAGCTGGGGCTTTCCACTTTGCAGAAGGCGCTGCAGATCTTGGGCGCTGAGAACAGCCTCCTTGCCTGCGGTGAAGTGGATATGGAAATCCAGCCAGCCATCACTCCGCTCCTTCAGCGCGAAGCGTGGCTCGAAGCGGACGATATCCTTGGTGACATGTTGAAAACGCTCGCCTTCCCTGATGCTCCATTCCTTTTTGAGTCGGGGGAGATCGGTGGCGAAAAAATTGACGACGGCATCCTCGCCGCGCAGGACGGCTTTTCCCTTGTCGTTTTCAAATCCACACCCCACGAGCTTCGCCAGTGCGGCGGCTTCGGCCATGGGATTTTGAACTCCCTCTTGCGAGTAATGAAACGAAATCGCCCCTTCGAGATGGCGCAGCGAGCCTTCGATGGCGAACTCCACGCGCGGCCACTCGGCTGTCGCCGCTTTTGGCGCCGAGGTCTTCACGATCGCGGGGGATTGTGCCGCACGCTTCGGAGCTGGGGCGATGATTTCGAGCGCGGTGGCGATGGCATGGGCACAGATCACTCCGCGCTGTCGCGAATCCCGGCACGGACAGAGATTTTCGACATCCACCGGATTCTTGATTTTCAGCCCTGTCGAAAATTCCTTTCCTCCCTCGCTGATTCGCCCCTTCAGCACGGGAGGCTCGTAGCTGGCTTCGCTAATTCGTCCCGCGTCGCGGATGGCTTTTGCCTCTTTGAAGACCGGCCAACCACCGAGCGAGACGAGGAATTTTTCTGTGATTTCCATGTGAGGCGAGGGGCATGGTGATAGCCCGCTGCCTGTCTTCATGAAATGAGAAACTCCTCATCCTTGACACCTCGCACGCCCAAGGTTCTACATGGAAAAAATGAAACCCGCCCTCGTTGCCGCCTCACTGGCCCTTCCGCTTCTCGCCTCCTGCACCACCCTTCAAAACCGCAGGGATCTTTACTCGCCCCAGCCGGTCAATGGTCCCTACACCCGCATGCTGAAAGACGGAAGTTGGCGCAAACAGAAACCGGCGCCAGTCAAAGTGGCTCCCGAATCCTCTGCGGACGGCTCCGCTTCCCATGATTCCAAGGAAGTGAAACCACCCGTCGGCGGGGATATCTAAGGGGTCATTTCGGTGGATGCGGCGGGCGAGGGATCTGCTTTGGGCGGTTTGATTTTATCCAAAACATCCGCCAGCGAGGGATCCGCAGTGAGCATGGCTTCGCGCATGGTTTTGTGGAAATTCTTGGCGGCCTCGCGTCGTTCCTCAGGCGTTTGAGCTGATTTCATGGCTGCCTCTGCCGATTGAACGGCTGGTGCCTGCTTGGCGATTTCCCGGGCGGCTTGGAGACGATCGCGTTCGGCCGGCGGGAGCTTCTGGATCGCACTCTCCATTGCTCCGGCGGGTCGTTGTTTTTTTTCCTTGGCCCCGGACTCTTTTTCCTTCGACTTCACAAAATCGCCGAGTTTTGCGGCGAGTTCCGGGTTTTTGGTCGCGATCACCTCACGCATGGCTTCCCTCAATTTCTTCGAAGCGGCCTCGGCCTCATCGCGAAGGGCTTGGATTTTAGGATCCTTCATGGCCTCCTCCCGCGCTTCCTTGAACTGGTTCCGCACCTCCTCGGGAAGACTTTCGATGAACTCCCGCTGCTTCCTCCACTCGCCGGCTCCCTGCTTTTGAGGGTCAGGCGAGGCGGCGGGTTGTTGGGCTGTGGCAAGGAGTGTAGATCCGCAGAAGGCTGCGAGGGCAAGGAGTGTGATGGGTTTCATATGTCAAAACTACAAACCCGGAGGGATTCGAAAAGTTGCGGACTTTTATTTCGCGGATGCGATTTCGTTTTGAGTCACTGGCAGGCGAATGATGAATGTCGCTCCCTCGCCTGGGGTGCTGCGGAGGGAGATTTGTCCACCATGTGCGAGGACGATGTTTTTCACAATCGAGAGGCCGAGTCCGGTGCCTCCGGCATCCCGCGCCCGGTGTTTGTGCACGCGGTAGAATCGTTCAAAAATATGGGCCTGATCCTCGAGGGGGATGCCGACGCCGTTGTCGGAAATCAAAACCTCCACCCACTCCCCGGCAAGGTTGGCGCTTATGCGAATCCGGGGCGAATTGGATTCCCCGTGGCGAATCGCGTTGTTCAGAAGATTCCAATAAACCTGCTCGAGCCTGTTTTCATCCGCATCCGCGAAGGCGGCGTCCTTCTCCCAGTTTAATTCGAACACGGCCTGTCGAGCCGTTCCACTGGTGTCCAGGTTTTCGATGACCCGCTGCGCGAGCTTGTGGAGGTTCACGCGCGAAAATTCCAAGCGCCTCCCTTTGCCCTCCATGCTGGAAATCGTAAGCAGGTCCTCCAGAAGCAGGAAAAGCCTTTGCACATTGCGATGGATGGCCTGCAGTGAGGTGGCTGTCATTTCCGGATCCTCGATGGCGCCATCCTGCAGCGTTTCGACATAGCCGTTGATGACGGACAGGGGCGTGCGGAATTCGTGCGAAACATTGGCCACGAAATCCCTGCGAGCCGCTTCTAGTGTCCGGATGGCGGTCACATCCTGAAACACCAGCAACACAGCCTGCGGAAGCTGGTCGGAATCCCTCGACATGGGGGAGATGTGAATGTCGAAATGCCTTTGTTGGACCGGACCCGTCGCCGAGGGGAATTCAAAAACCAGCGCCAGGTCCTCCTTGCCACTGTTCGAGAGGGTCGCTGTGACCGCCTGTTCGATTTCATGTCGTCGGAAGACCTCAAGCACGGAGCGCCCCACATGGGATTTGGCAGCGGGGAAGAACTCCTGGAGGGATTCATTGACGAGCGTGATTCGTTTTTCCCGGTTGGCGATCACGATGCCTTCTTTCATGCCGGAGAGGATGCCTCGCAGGCTGAGTCCACCTTCCACCATTTGCTCGTCAAGTTGGCGGAGCCGCTCGGCAATTTTCCGGATGTGTTGAGCCGTGGCTTGGTAGGTCGAGGGCTCGGAGTCGAGGACTGGGAGCTGGAAGTTCCCGCCTGACAGTTGCCGGATGTCCTCGCGGATGCGGTTCAGCGGGCGGATGAACCGATGGTGGATCAACCAAACCGCGACACCCACTGCGGCCAGAATCAGGAAAATGCCAGTCGCGCTCAAGCTGCGGAATCCGTATTGAAGCGGTAGCCTTGCCCCCTGATGGTTTCCAACTTGCCTGCATGGTCACCGAGTTTTTCGCGAAGGCGCCGCATATGTGTATCTACCGTGCGGGTGTCCGCTCCGGTCGAATACCCCCAGACATCGCTCAGAAGACTCTCGCGGGAGAGAATCCTGCAGCGATTGGTGACGAGGTTGAGCAGGAGCTTGAACTCGATCGTGGTGAGATCCAGTCTTTGATCGTTCAGCGAGGCCCGCAGGGCGGTCTTGTCGATCGAAATACCGTCCACATCAAGCACATTGACCTCTTCGGCGGCGCTGCGGATGCGGCGCAGGAGGCCTTGCACGCGCAGAACGATCTCTTTCGGACTGAATGGCTTGGTGACATAGTCGTCAGCGCCGATTTCTAAACCCTTCACGCGGTCTTTCACCTCGCTGCGGGCTGTGAGCATGAGCACCGGAACCGTCGCGGTTTCGGCATCGGCCTTCAAGGCCCGGCACACTTCCAACCCGGTCATGCCCGGAAGCATGAGGTCCAGCACGACTGCATCGGGTCTTTTGGAGCGGACAGCCGCAAGTCCCGCATCCCCCGAATTCGTGATCTCCACTTTGAATCCGGCCTTTTTGAAATGGTAACGCAACAAGTCCACCACATCGCTTTCGTCCTCGACCAACAGCACGGTGTCATCCATTGCGCCTCCATAGCCAAGTGTCCAACGCCCTGCAAGGGGACAAATGCAACAAAAAGATCAGGTCACCGCTTGGTGGTTCAGAAAAAACAATTAAAAACTGAACCGCGGTGACCTGAGTTGTTGTCTCAACTGATAATTTAGACCTGCCCCCCATCGCGGTGTTCAAAGTTTTTTCAAAAAATTTTCAATCCTCCAAAACCAGCCCCACCGGACAGTGGTCGCTGCCGGGGATGTGGTCGTGGATGAATGCGGATTTCAGGGATGGCGTGAGTTTGGCCGAGGCGCAGAAGTAATCGATGCGCCAGCCGATATTCCTCTCTCTCGCCCCATTCTGGTAGCTCCACCAGGTGTAGCGTCCACCGCCCGGCTCGAAATGGCGGAAGGTGTCCACATACCCCGCCGCCAGCGTGCGGTCGAAGGCCTCTCGCTCTTCGATCGTGAATCCAGCGTTTTGCGTGTTGTCCTTAGGACGCGCCAAGTCGATCTCGCGGTGGGCCACATTCATGTCGCCGCAAAAGATGACGGGTTTGGTTTTTTCGAGTGCGTTGAGGTGGTCGATGAATGCGGGAGTCCATTCTCTCGTGCGGTAGTCCAGTCGAGTCAGCTCACGCTTGGAATTGGGCGTGTAAACATTCACCAGGAAAAAATTCCCCATGTCGGCGCTGATGACGCGCCCTTCCTTGTCATGTTCCTCACGGCCTATGCCGTTGATGACGCTCTGGGGCTTCTTGCGGGTGAGGATTGCCGTGCCGGAGTAGCCGGGTTTGATGGCGGCATTCCAGAGGACCTCGTATCCATCGAATGTCTGCGGCACCTGTTCCTCACGGGCTTTGACTTCCTGGAGGCAGATTACA
The DNA here is from genome assembly GCA_044369905.1 of Terrimicrobiaceae bacterium. GTDB lineage: Bacteria > Verrucomicrobiota > Verrucomicrobiia > Chthoniobacterales > Terrimicrobiaceae > UBA967. The sequence continues at coordinate 62,514 of JBILWM010000003.1, forward strand.
TCAGGCTTTTCGGCCTCGAGGTAATCCATGAACCCCTTGCCGAGGATCGAGCGGATGCCGTTCACATTCCATGAGATCAATTTCATCGGTCAAGAGAAACATTCCGCAGGGTCGATCCGCGAGAGCGAAATGGCATACGGGTTCAGTTTGTTCCTTTTGCCCGCTTCAGCGAGCGGGCGTGATGGAATAGGTATTGTTGGACATAGCCTGCGTAGGGGCCGAGGCGCCGCCGCGCATACAGGGCGAGTTCACGCGCAGTCCCGTCGCGCCCTCCGCGCATCGCGAGCAGGATGCGGTGGATCCATGTGTCGATCGGCACAGCGTCGAGGCGCTCGTAAGCGAAGAGCAGAATGCAATTCGCCACCTTCACGCCAACGCCGGGCAGTGTTGTGAGGGATTTGCGCAGCGCCGGTGTTTTTTGTTTGGCGATCGCATCGAGGCTCAGCCTGCCTTCCGCGAGGATGCGGGCCGTTTGAAGCAAATTCGCGGCCCGGTAGCCCAGTCCGCAATCACGGAGGATGGATTCCGTTGACCCCGCCATTTTCTCGAACGAGGGATAGGCCTGTATTTTTGAGCCTTCCACGGGTGTGCCGAGTCTTTCCCGTATGGCCAGCGACATGGAGCGGATGTGGGTGACCTGCTTCATCGAACTCGTGATAAATGTCGCCGTGCACTCCCACTGTGGCTGGCGGAGGATGCGCATTCCCTCGCAAGCGGAGAGGGCCGCTTGGCTCATCGGATCACTCGGAAATGCGGCGGCGATTTGTTCCAGCGGGTGATCCAACGCAAAGTGCCGCGCAATCGTTCCGGGGTCACCTTCATGCACAACAAGACGCCGGTTTTTTTCTGAAACCCGCACCGGCATGGCTCCAATGAGTCCGCTCCAGGAGGCGTCCGCATTTTGGTTCCAGTGGAAGACCTGCCCGCTCTGCAGGGTCGCAGCGAGGTCGATCCGGGCCGAGAAGAGATCGCTCACGCCTCCTCCAGCCAAGCCAGCGCCTTCATATAGCTCTGTCGCTCCAAATAGTGGCGGAGATTCGGATCGGTATCCGGCGGCAGGCTGCCAACCAACCCTTCCAGCGTGGCCGCCGCAGACTTCAACGCCTCCAAATGCGCCCCTGCATCGCGGTCGCGGAAGGCGTGGTCGGCCACGATGTCCAGGCGGGCTTTGACAGCGGCATGAAGTGTCTTGTGAAGGGTGGCGTGGTCGCTCATGGCCACTATCTCATAGGGAATTTGCCGTCCTGCCACAAGCCGCCGAGTTCCTCCTTCCCATGCCGTGATTCGTTACCATAATGACACGCAAAATTCCCATGATCTCAAACTTGCTCAGCGCGCTCGGAGGCTCCACAGACAGCATCGTCGCATCGTTCCTCAAACCCGAATTGGAAAAACACCTCGCCGGAATCGGCACGGTGCAAAAAATCGAACTCGACACCCCGAACAAGCGCGCCTCCGTGACCCTCGCCATGCAAGGCGACCCCAATCCGGTCAAAATCCAGATCGACCGCTACTCCCTCGCTCCATCCGCCGCAGGCTCCTTCCTCACGATCCACGATTACTCCTGCCCAACACACGAATGGATCGCCAAGCTGGCTAAAAAATTCAAACCAACCTTCGAAATCCCTCTCCCCGTCCCCTACGCCATGGCCAGCGCGCTGGTGTGAGGTGTTCACTCAACCGCTTGCATCTGCCGGTCCGTCGCTGGTTTTGGTGTGATGCGCAGCATCACCTCGTTGCGTCGCAGAAAAGAGGGAGTCCATGGCGGGTCGAAGTATCCGAAGACCGGTGACTCCAAGCTCACGAGTCCCTTTTCGGCGATCCTGGTCTTGAGGAGGGCAAGGGCTTCCGATTCCTTTGCCGCAGATCGAGTGCCGCCGAATCGAAGCACGGCAAAGCGGCCTGCAGGGATTTTTTCAAGGCTCAGCGAGGAGTCCAGCGGCGCCGGGGCATCTTCGAAAGAAGACTTCGCCGGAAGGACGAATGCCATCGTGCGGGGCTCTTGCGAAATGAAGACGGGCGTGGTCATGGCGATCGACTCCCGGCTTTTGTTGTTGCCCGAGATGTAGCGAAAAAGTTTCCCGAATCCGGTATTGCTTCCATCAGCGCCTGAATTTGCCATCCCGGTTCGCACAATCGCCAACTCCGGGTAATCCCGCAGTTCGCAGTCCCCATCAGATAAAACCACAGAGTAGGGCGCCGACTCATATCCCGAGCGGGAGGTCTTGCAGCCCCAAAAAGCCAGCGCGACGCCTGCGACAAGAAGGACCGGGACAATGATCGATGGGCTCATGGCATCAATCTACCCGCAGCAGGAAAAATGGCGAATTTCATCGCAGGCACGCACACGGCAGGAAAGAATTCGGCAAGCATGTGCCAACCCAATAACAGTGCGAATCCCGTGTGCTCAACCACTCCGTATCGCATTCCTGTCCTCTCGTCGTGAGTCGGAATATCCCGCTCTTCATTGCCTTTCGCGTCTTCTTCAATGCGCGCTTCTATTACCCGGTTCTTGGGGTTCTTTTTTTGGATCTGGGTCTGAGTTTGGAGCAGTATGCCACCCTGAATGTGATCTGGGCGGTGACGATTCTGCTGCTGGAAATTCCGTCCGGAGCCTTGGCGGATGCGATTGGCAGGCGATGGATGGTTATACTCGCTGGAGCCCTCATGGTCGGGGAAATGGCCGTTTTCGCATTTGCTCCCACGGGAGCGTGGCTTTTCCCGCTGCTGGTTCTCAATCGCATCCTGAGCGGCGCGGCCGAAGCCTGCGCCAGCGGTGCGGACGAAGCGCTCGCCTACGACTCGCTGCCCGTCGAGGGCCGCGAGGAAAGGTGGCGAGCTGTCTTGGCAAATCTCATCAAGTGGTCATCTGGCGGTTTTTTCGTCGCCATGATTCTCGGTGCCTTGGCCTTCGATCGCCATTTTTTGGACGCGGCGGCAAATCTCCTCGGCTGGAGCGGTGGCATTGGTAATACCACTCGATGGCCGGTTTATCTGACACTGGCCACCTCCGTGCCGGCATTGATCTGTGCTTTTGCGATGCGAGAAACTCCTGTCGGCAACAAGTCCGAGCCTAGGCGGCATCCCATGCGCGAGGCACTCGGCAATATCCTGACCGCTGCGCGTTTCGTTTTCTTCGACACACGGGTTCGACTGCTTTTGCTTTGCGCCATCTTGTTTGACTCGCTCGTGCGCTTGTTCCTCACCTTTGGCAGCAATTACTATCGGCTCATCGAGATCCCTGAATTTGTAAATGGTCTCCTCGGTTCCTTCTATGCCTTGCTGGGATTCTCGGCCGCTATCCTCGCCAGACGCATGGCAACCAACCTCACTCCCGTGCGGGTATTCTCACTGCTTGCAGCGCTGATTTTTTCCGGCCTCGTCGGTCTGTGCCTCGCCACGCCAATCTGGGGAGTGTGGGTGGTCATTCCCTTCGGGCTTTCCATGCCGATGATGTCCTATTTCGTCTCAAGCTACCTGAACCAATGGACCGATTCCTCCCTACGCGCCACGGTCCTGAGCTTTCGCGGGATGGCTCTGAACATCGGCTACGCTGCCGCAGGCATCGGCTTTGCAAGCCTTGCTTCGAGCATCCGCGCCTCCGGAGCCCTCGCCTCGGAAGACGCCATCTTTGGAAAAGCCCTGCTCAGCTTGCCAATCGCCTTCGCTCTCGGCTGCATGGCACTCGCCCTCATCGCATGGCGGAGCAGAGGAAAAATCTCAGGCCCGTCCGATAGTTCCTGCGATTAGGGCGCTGAAGCAGTCTCCATCGGCCTTGATTTGAGTAAAAAATCCTACCGACGGTTGTGTAGGGAAGTGGCTGGACCCGGAATCGAACCGGGGAGTCTATTCGCCCCCTCTTTTGCTTCGTAAATAGTTCATAGAGAACAATAGAATTTTTAACGACAAATAAAAATGTTGTAACTCTGTTGTAACTGGATTATCTCTGGAGTTTCTATGCCATCGCTTCGCAAGGTTCCTAACTCGCCTTTCTGGATTGCCTGCTTCCGGGATGGCAAAGGAAAGCAATGCAACCGCTCCACAAAAAAGCGGGACAAGAAAAGCGCTATGGCGGCGGCTTTGGAGTTCGAGCGCATGGCAAAGGGGTGGCTTGCAGAGAATCCTACGGCAAGCGCCTTGTATAAGCTGGCCGCTGATCTTTCCGAGCGTATGGGGCAACCGATGGAATCCGTGACGATCCGCCAAGAGTTCGAGGCTTATCTGAAAGGGCTTGAGTCCAAGAGCGCATCAACCCGGGTGCGCTATGAGCAAATTATCCGGGAGTTCCTTTCCTCGCTTGGTGATGCCGCGAAAAAGAATCTCTCTGCGCTCTCCTCTGCGGAGGTGCTGGCCTTCCGGGATGCCCGGCTGAAGGCGGGCATTTCTCCGACAAGTTCGGATTTCGAGCTTAAGCTGATCCGCTCCGTTCTCAAAAAGGCGATGGTTGCCGGGCGCATCCCAAGCAACCCGGCGGCGGCGGTGGATAGCTTGAACGAAAAGGGCGCGGTGCGGGGCGTGTTCGAGCCCGAGCAAGTCCGGGCCTTGCTCATGGCTTGCGAGGGCTTCAAGAAAAAGGGGAGGAATTGCGGGAAAGATTGGCGGGGGGCTTGCTTGGTTGCCTTCTACACCGGGGCGAGGCTTTCGGATGTGGCAAATCTCAAGTGGGCAAATCTGGATTTGCAAAAGCGGCTTCTCTTTTACTCGGAGAAAAAGAAGCGCTTCCAATCCGAAATCCGGGTTCCGCTTCACGAGGAGCTTGAGAATCACCTTCTTTCTTTGGAGGCCCCGGACGATCCCGAGGCTTCGCTTTTCTCGGGGCTGGCTGGCCGGGAGACGGGCGGGGCCAATGGGCTCTCCCGGGAGTTCGTGGCGCTCATGGATGCGGCGGGGATCGAGCGGCGTATGATCCGCAAGGGCTCCGGGGTGGGGCGCGATATTTACGATCTCGGGGAGCATTCTTTCCGCCATTCGTTCAATACACACTTGATGCGGGCCGGGGTTCCCGAGGATTTGCGCCAGCGTCTCTGTGGGCATGAGTCCAAGGAAGTCTCCCGGCGCTACACTCACAAGGAGGTTGAGGATTTGCGGGCGAGCGTTGCCAAACTTCCGGCCGTTTCTGCCTTCCCGGCAAAGCGCCTCCCGGCGAAAAAATCGAAAGGGGCGAAATGAGAAAAAAAAATCGAGGGGCGCGGGGGTTTCTCCTTTTCTCCCCTGTCAGCAATTCAGCAAAACCCGCAAATCCTTTGCAATCCCTTATCCTCTCGCGGCTTATTTTGCTGAAAGCGGTTTCAGCAAATCTTCAGCAAAAGGGCGGATGCCGGGCTGAATGTGTTCCCGTTTTGGATAAGCAATCCATTATCTATTATTGATCTTATCGGAAGTTATTAAAAATAATCCAGCGCATTAAATGCAAATAAAGCAACTTATGAAGAATCCAGAAAATATCCTTCTCAACTCCCTTTTGGATGAGGTGCAAGAGTTTTGCAAGGCCCGCCGGGGCCGGGTTGCCGAGCTTGCGGCGGAGCTTGGCGTTGCTCCCCCCCAAGTCTCGGGCTGGCTGAATTACTCCCGGCAACCTTCCGGGGAGGTCGCTTTGCGGCTTCAGCGTTGGCTTGAAGAGGGCCGGGGCCGGGAGAAAGCCGATGAGGTGCAAGCGGAATTGAAGCGCCGGGAATTGGTTCAAGGATTGCGGGGAGGCGAGCGGTGAAGAAAAAGCCCGGCAAGCGCCCGCCGGGGCGCGGCAAAGCAAGGCCCGAAGCGGAGACGCTGGAGACCCCACAAGCAAGAATCGATGAGGCCTCAGAGCAAGCAGAAGATGATCCCCTTCCGGGTTTTCCGGGGGAAGGATTGCGTGGGAGCGAGTGGCGGCAAGCCGAAGAGCGCTTGCGGGAGCTTATCGCCGCTTCTATCCCGCAAACGAAAAATCCATTTCTCGTTTCCTTTGCGTCTTGCTGCCGAGAGTTCGAGCTTCTTCAAAAGGGATCGCTCTTTTCTGCCGCTCCCGAAGTCTTGCGGGGAAGCATGGATGTTGTGGAGGCTGAATTATGGCGGGCCGTGCGGCGGAGAGATGAATCATTTTTCAACGACCTTGCGAGATTTGCTAAAAAACTATTTCAGCCCGATTGGAGGAGTAACGAGGAGCGTATTCTTTGGGCGGCTTTTCGATTGCTGGAAAAAGATAGGGCAAAGCCCTCCCGCGAGGCTGTAAAGGAGGCCGTGCTTGCTCAAGGTGTGCGGATCGAAGAGCGCGATTGGAGCGGATATTTTAAGCGGTGCGGGCTTGGTTTTCTTGGAAAAGCGAAGCCCGGGAGAAAGCCTGATAAGCCGATAAAAAGGAGTTCTCGGGGCAACCCTCGAAATATCTGAATCGAATTTTAAGGCGTTCCGTTTTTAAGGTTCCGGGCCTTTGACAACTTGCTTGCGGTTATGAACACCACAAGCACAAGCAACACCAAGGAAGCCCGCCGCGAAGTCTCGCCCGGCGGGAGCGGATCGCAATGGATTCGCCTTCCGAAACCCGGCGAGCATGAATTGACAACTGGGCTAACTCGTTCCGTTCTCACTCGCCTTTGCGTGGAAGGAAAAGTGAAAAGCATTTCCCTCCGCGAGCCCGGCAAAGCGAGGGGTTGCCGCTTGGTGAATCTGCCGAGCTTGGTTTCCTACCTTGCCAGCCTCGAGGATCAACAAAACAACGGGGCGGGCGTTTGACTATGGGAGCGCCATTGCTACCGATGGCGGCGGGGTGGGGCGTGTCTCCTTGGAGCGGGCCGAGCCCCGCCGCCGGGTCGATCCCCGCGCCTGCCGCTCCGGGGTTCCTGCCGGGGCTTCAACTCCCCTCGCGTCTTTCTGCCGAGGCGCTGCGGTGGGCTGAAAACTACCGCGCCCGGCTTGAGGCCCGCGATTGGCGTGAAGAAATCCGCCCGCGCATCCTCGCCCGCGCCCGCTCAAAGTGCGAGCGGTGCGGGGCCGGGGCCGAGGTGCTGGAAATCCATCACCTGCATTATCGGAGCTTCTGGAATGAAGCCGATGAGGATTTGGAGGCGCTTTGCCCGGGTTGCCATGATTGGGCGGATGAGGAGCGCAGGGCCGATTTGGAGAGGCTTGCGGCGGATGCGCTTGAGATGGCGCAATTCCGGGGCTTCTGCTCCCGAGTTTTCGGCGATGGCCCGCCGCCTTCGGATGCTTGGGAGCGCTTCGAGCGTTGGCTTTATGCAAAGGAGGAACGCGAGCGATGGGAATGAGCGCCCGAGAGTTTCGCGTTATCTTTTGCGAGGTCTGCCGATCCGCCCGCCCTCACTTCGAGGCCGCGAGCCCCGGGGATGCCGCTTGGGAAGAAGTCGAGCGGATGGCGGCGGCGGCTGAAATCCTTCTCCGCCTCCGGGATCAAAAGCGCTTCGAGCTTGATCTTGCCGAGCTTGATCGAATCGTGAGGGGGCCGGGGAAATGAGCGGGCCGGGCCTTGTGGCGTTGGCAAAAGAGCGCCTTTCTATTTTTGAGCTTTGGGAGCGCCGGGGCTGGCCCGGAAAGCCGGGGAAATCCTGTAAGTTTCCCGATGGATCGGACAAGCGGGCCTCCGCGAGCGTATTTGCCGAGGGGCGGCTTCTGAAATGCTTCCGCTCCGGGCGTGTATTCGATGCGCCCGGCCTGCTTGCCGAGGTGGAGGGCTTGCCCCTTGATGCGGCTTGCCGGGAGTTCATTGCCCTCGCGGGCTTGAGCGGGGCGGATGCCGAAACGCTCCCGCCTCCTCCCCGCAAATCCGCGCCCGAGCCCCAGCGGGAAAAGCCCAAGTTCCCGCCAATGGATGCCGGGAGGGAGGCCGATCATGTGGCGCTTGCGCGGCTTCGAGGGGTCTCCCCGGAGGCGGTGCGTTTGGCCGTGGATCGGGGATTGGTTTGTTTTGCGGATTCCCGCGAAGGGCGCTCTTGGATCGTTACCGATTCCGCCCGGTGGCTTGGGATCGCCCGGCGGATGGATGGCAAGGGCTGGCAATGCCTACGGGGAGCAAAGGCCCGCATGATCCGAGGATCATGGGCAAGCTGGCCGATAGGTTGCCGGGAGGCGGCGGCTTTCCCGGCGGTGGCGCTTGTGGAGGGCGGGCCGGATTTGCTGGCCGTGCTTCACTTCGCAATCGAGCAAAGCGCGGCGGCTTCCGTTGCCCCGGTCTGCATGGCTTCGAGCGGGATTTCCTTTCCCGGCGAAACCCTTCCGCATTTCGCGGGCAAAAGGGCGCGGATTTTCTTCGATGCCGATAAAGCGGGCGGGGCCGCTTTTGAGCGTTGGGCCTCGCAACTGAAGGAGGCCGGGGCCTTGGTGGATGGGTTCGATTTCGATGGGCTCACCCGGGCCGATGGCGGGGCCGTGAAGGATTTGAATGATCTTTGCCAACTCTCGCCCGAGTCATGGGAGCAATGGGGCTCTGTCCTTGATTCCTGCATGAAATTTTCTCCCGCCGGGGCGGGCGCGCCTTCACTCCCCGATCCTTTCCGAAAAATGACACACAAAGACCGCAACACACTACGCGCCGCCGGGCTCGAAGCTGATCCCGTGATTCTGCGGGCGCTTGAGCTTTTCAAGGGGCGCAATCTCACTCTGAACGAAACCGCAACCGGGGAGGCTCCATGCCTGGTGTAATCCAAGCCCCGAGCGAGGAGCAAACGCCCGGCGGGCCGGGAGAGTTCCCGCTTGATGCCCTGCCGCCGATCCTCCGCGATATGGCGAGCGCCATTGCCGAGGTTTCCCGGGTTCCGCTGGATATGGTGGGGCCGTGCATTCTCGCAACCGCCTCCGCCTGCCTCGGGCAAGGGATCGAGGTTCGATCCGCACCGGGAATGAGAAGCGCGGGCAACTTGTTTCTTCTTCTTGTGAAGCCCTCCGGGGCCGGGGGATCGGTGGCGTATCGTTTTGCAACCGCTCCGCTTCGTGGCTACCAAGCCGAGGCGCTGCGGGCCTTCGATGAAGTCACAAAGCCCAAGCTGGAACGCGAGCGGGCAACGCTCCGGGCCGATTACGAAAAAGCCCTCTCGGATCGCAAGACCGCCCGCAAGAATGATGATGGGGACGGGGTGGCAAGGGCCGAGGAGGAGCTTGATCGCCTGCAAATCGAGCTTGCGGCGGTGGAGGTGCAACTTGTGCCGCCGATTATCTGGCTGAACGATTGCACCCCGGAGCGCCTTGCCTCGCTCATGGCCGGGCGTGGGGAGACGCTCGCGCATTTCGATCCCGATGGGGCCGATAGCGTGGCAGGAATCCTCGGGGTTCGCTATGGCAACGGGGAACATGCGGCGGATTCGTTGCACCTCAAAGGCTACTCCCGCGAGGCCGTGAGCATTTCCCGGCAAGGATCGGGCAAGGGCGGAGCGAGCAACACCTTTCTTGTTTCGCCCTGTCTCGCCTGCTTTCTGGTCATCACCCCGGACATTGCGAAAAAACTCTTTTCCTCCGAGCGGATGCTTCGAGGAGGTCTGCTTGCCCGGTTCCTTGTCGTCTCCTCCTCCGCCCGCCCGCAACCTTGGGCCGTTGAAGCCCGCGAGGTTCCCGGGGATGTGGCTGGCCGTTATGAGCGGGCCGCGTTCTCCCTCCTCAACAATTACCGCAACCGGGCCTTGGGCGAGCTTGAGCCGATAGAAATGGAGGCCGGGGCTTGGGATTTGTTCGCCGATCATTACCGGCGCTACTGCGAGCGCTTCGATCCCGATTTCAGCGCTTTCGAGGCCCGGCACACAGAAAATGCCGTTCGCCTCGCCCTTGTGCTTCATGCGTGGAGGAATATCGAGTTCCCGCCGGGCGAGCCCGCCAGCGTGAGCGCTCACAAGCTACCGCTTGAGATGGAAACCGCCCGGGCCGCTTTGCGTCTCTTCGATTGGTTCGCCTCGCATCAAGCCGAAATGCTCGCCCCGCAACGCGAGGCGCTGAAGGCCGGGAAGTTTGACCGGGTGCGGGAGCTTTGCACCCGGCGCAACTCTTGGGTTGTCTCCTCCCGTGATCTTCTTTCTTCCAAGCTGGCCGCGAGCGCCAAGGAAGCCGAGGCGATGCTTGCCGAATGGGAGACGCAAGGGCGGATCGTGCGAGAGCATGATGAAGCCTCTCCCGGCGGTGGAAGGCCGCGAGGCTTGCGTTTCCGGGTGCTTCAATCCGCCCCGGGGCTTTTGTAGAGTTTTGCTGAATTTTGCTGATCGAAGCTTTCAGCAAAATAATCTCCCGCCCTTCAATACCTTCCGCGAGCGTTTGGGGTTTTGCTGATTTGCTGAAAGGAGAAGCGAAAAAGCAAAGCCCCGCGCCCCTCGAAAAAATTTTCTCGGGATGATGAGGAGGCTCACAAGGATTGATCCGGGAGCGCCCGGAGGAGAGGGCAAGGAATCTCTTGAAAAGGTTCTCTGGTGGAGTTTGCCCGTCGCCCGGCGTTTTCGAGAGAGAGGCTTTCAATCTTTTTCGGAACGGAACCCGGGAAAAAGCGGAACCCGGAGTTCCTTTTTCCTCGGAAATGCCCGGAGCAATGGCGGGGGAGTTCCTTCAACGAAATTTCCTGCCCGGCGTGTTCCTTTTTCTGGCAATCCAAGGGCAAAAAAATCGGCGGGCGCAAAAAAATCCTCTCGAAGATTCAGCAAATAAGGAACGGGTTTTTTAACCTTTCCCCTTTCCCTTTCATTTTCACGGCTTGGGAAAATGTTGTAACTTTGTTGTAACTATGAACCCCTTTCGGGAGTTAAGTGGCTGATTATCAAGGGAAGTGGCTGGACCCGGAATCGAACCGGGGACACGAGGATTTTCAGTCCTCTGCTCTACCAACTGAGCTATCCAGCCGTGAAGGGGGCAGTGAAAATATGACGATGGTTTTCAGGACGCAAGGATTTATCGCGGGGAAAATTTGGCGGGTCAGAGCCATTTCACCTGATTTGGGTATGAACTTTTAAACCTCGCTTATGCGGCAGGATTTTTTCCCAGCTCTTTTTGGGATGGCGTGCCGGGGTGCGTGGAGGAGTTGCATCCGGCGCCAAGGTG
>JBILWM010000040.1:0-23981 GCA_044369905.1 Terrimicrobiaceae bacterium
GCGGCTGAAAAATGGGACATGCGAGACGATGTCCCTCCCAAGTTTCAAGTCGCGCTGCAGCGCGCAACCAATTGGAGGGTCGACCTCCGGCTTGACCCAAGACTGGAAAGCTCCGCCACCACCGCGTTCCGCTTCCACCAAGCCGCACGCCGCCACCTCATCGACATCCTCGGACGCCGCTTCGCGGCTGAAGAATGGGACATGCGAGACGATGTCCCTCCCGGTTTTTCGAATCGCGCTGCCGCGCGGGTTTTTACTGGATCGAAGGTGGGACCGGGCCGGTTTTGGGCACCAAGCGGAGAATGACGGTGCGGTTCTTGGCTGCGGCGTTGGGGACATCGCTTGAGAAGGGTTGGGTCATGCCACCAGTGGAGCTGACGAGGAGACGCTCGGCGGGGAAGTTGCTGTCTTCGCGAAGGACTTCGGTGGCGGCGACGCCGCGGCGGAGACCGAGCGTGTAGTTGTCGCGGAATGGCGATTGCTGGCGCATGGCGGTGCCGTCGGTTTGTCCCTCGATGATGAGCCAGAAATCCGGAGCGTGCTTGGCAATGGCTGCTCCCGTGGCGGCGAGTTGCTCGCGGCCTTTTTTATCCACTTTCACGCCCGAGGCGAAGATGGCGTCCTCAAACTTGATGCGAATCTCGTTTTTGTTGCTGGTAATGATACAGCCCGGCAGGTCCATGAGGCTGGGGAGAATGCGGTTGATGGCTTCGAGGTTTTGATCGACCGTTGGCTGTTTTGTGGCTGCGATTGGCTGGGTTCTGGCTGGAAATTCAGGCGTGAGCTGAACAGGCTTGGGTGTCGGGGCTTCGAGGAGCGCCACCGGGGCGGGTTCAGGAGTGGGAGCAAGGATGGCATCTGTGACAGCCGCAGGCATGGGAGCTGCTGCCGGGGTGGATTGTGCGGCGCTGATGTTCCCGGCGGAGGTGTCTTCGATATCGTTGTGCTTATAGACGACCTGGAATTCAGGCAGGACTGGCAGAGAGGGCTGCGGTTTTGGTCGGGCGAGCGCGGATGGGCCGGGTTCGCTGGGCTTTAGAAGTTCTTTGATGCCGAAGCCTGCGCCTCCAAGGACGACGAGAATGACGACCCAGTAGGCGAGTTTCCGGAAGGTATTCATGCCTTCTCCTGAGCGGTTTGAGCGGGCGGGCGGCGGAACGGGCACGGAGCCTGGTTTGTTGTAGGGGCGCGAAATTTCGACCGCGTCGGTATCCTGCGAGGATTCGCGGGTCGTTTCGCGAAATGCGGGTCGCGCAGACGATGATGGCTGAACGGATTTGCGAATTTTCGGTTCTTTCCGGGTGGGGTCCGCCTTGGAAGATTTTTTACCTTGCGACTTCTCGGAGATTTGCGCCATGAGTTCGAGAGCGGATGTCGAACGGGCGGTTGTTTTGCGCGCAGGTTTTGCGGCTGGTTTCACCGGGGCTTCTTCCTCTTCTTCCTCCGGTTGCTCGATCACCTCACTCACGCCACCGAATTCATCAAGCTCGCGGACTTCGCCCACCGAGTCGAAATCGTCACCTCCGACGGATCCCACCATTTCTTCGACGACGGGCTTGATTTGCCTCGCGACGGTGGTCTCGGCTTTTTGAAGTTTTGCGGGGAAATCGACTTCCACCGGCGCACCCACGGATTCCTCAGGCAGCGTGCCGGCCTCGCCGTCGCGTTCGCGCATCCAATTTTCCAAGGCGAAGCGGTTGAACCGCCACTGGCGACCGACTTTAACTCCCGGCAATTGCCCTTCCGTGCAGAGTTTCAAAAGGGTGGACTTCGGCATTTTGAGGAAGATTGCCGCCTCGTCGCCGTTCATCACTTCATTTTGGGGAGCTGTTGGATCGTTTGCCATGACTGATTTGAGGGTGGGGACCATGCTACAAAATATGGAGGGATGCAACCCCTGCTTTTTGGGTTTGTCGTTGCCGTGCGGGGATTTTTTCGAGAATGCTTGGCGAAATGAAAAGCGTTCGAGTGCGTGTGCCGGCCACAACGGCGAATCTGGGGCCTGGATTTGATGCGATGGGAATCGCCTTGAGCCTTTATAATACAACCACCGTCGCGCGCGGACGCGGCAGCGACTCGGGAGAGATGGCCACGGCTGCGGCGGACCTTTTTTTCGAGGCCTCCGGGGTCAAGAAGTTCGACTTCCATTGGAGCGTGCAGGGTGATGTGCCGAGGTCGCGTGGACTGGGCAGTAGCGTGACCGTGCGGCTTGGCGTGCTACATGGACTTAACGCTCTGGCTGGAAAACCGCTCGACCGGCAGGCGGTCTTCCGCTTGTGCGCGGAATTGGAGGGTCACCCGGACAATGCCGCGCCTGCGGCTTTCGGAGGATTCTGTATCGCTCCCAAGTCCGGGTCGTTACAGCGCTATCCTGTCGGTGAAGAACTCGCTTTTGTGCTGCTGATTCCCGATATGGAGCTGGAGACATCCAAGGCCCGTGGTGTTCTTCCGGCGAAAATCCCGCTCGCCGATGCCGCCCTCTCGGTCGGAAACGCAGCGGCCATCGCCGGAGCGTTCGCCAGCGGCGATTACCGCAAGCTGGCAGGGTGTTTTGAAGATCGTCTGCATCAACCCTATCGGGCAAAATTGATGCCTTTTCTTGATGATGTCATTGCCGCCGGATGCGCAGCGGGTGCTCTGGGAGGTTGGTTGAGCGGAGCCGGTTCGACGGTCGCCTGCGCGGATCTTCGCCGCCCGGACAAGGTCGCGAACGCCATGATTTCCGCCTGTGGACTCGAATCGGCCTGCGCCATCGTGGTGCGCGCCGACAATGCCGGGGTGAAAATCGCATGAGGCGCTGGATCGAGGGACTCGAGTCCTTCGCGATGGATGTCATCCTGGACCGTCGCTACGGGCGGCGGGCAGGGGCCTTGCGGTGGATACTCTCCGGATTGTCGAAAATCTACCTTGTCATCGTGCAGGCCCGCCTGGCGCTTTACAGGGGACGCATCTTCCGCAGCCACTCGCATGGCTGTCTTGTTATCAGCGTCGGGAATCTCACTGTCGGCGGAACCGGCAAGACGCCCGTTGTGGAAATGCTCGCGAGGGCGCTTCAAGAAGGCGGTCGCCGGGTGGCCATTCTGAGCCGGGGCTATAAGAGTGTGCCGCGGCCGTTTTTTTTGAGGCTTGCGGACAAACTCACACGCCGAAAATCACTCTTCGTTCCCCGCGTTGTCTCGGACGGGGTTTCCCTGCTGCTGGATTCCCGCACGGCGGGCGATGAGCCATTTATGCTCGCGAATAACCTGCGTGGTGTCGTGGTCTTGGTGGACCGGGACCGCGTGAAGAGTGGTATTTATGCGATCAAGGAATTCGGTGCGGATGTTCTGATTCTGGATGATGGATTCCAGTATGTGAAAATGCGGCACGGTCTCGAAGTCGTGCTCATTGACCGGCAGGCTCCCTTTGGCAACGAGCACATGCTGCCGCGCGGCACCTTGCGCGAGCCGCCGCAGAATCTCCGCCGGGCGACCCATATTTTTCTTACCAAATGTGACGGCAGCGACAACTCGGAGATCATTGCAAGAATCCGCCGCTACAACCGCACGGCCGAGATCATCGAGTGCACTCACCGCCCGAAGCATCTGAGAAATTTTTCCACCGGCGAGATCAAGCCCCTCGAGTTCCTGCGGGGATTGAAAATCGGCTCCCTGAGCGGCATCGCTGTGCCCGAGAGTTTCGAGTCCGCCCTGCGCGGCCTTGGTGCCGAGTTGGAGCTCACGCAGTCCTACGCCGACCACCACCGCTATTCCACAAAGGAAATCGACCGCTTCATCCGCCGCTGCGCTCGCAGGAATCTCGATGCCGTCCTCACGACGGAGAAGGATGCTGTCCGCATTCCCCGCATCATGAACCCCGAGGTGCCGGTTTATTACATGCGCGTGGAAATTGAAATTCTGGCTGGCCAGGAAACCTGGGAGCGTTTTGTCGGCAGGCTCACGCAATTGCGCGGCGGGCTGATTCCCGAGCGTTGCTATTGATTGGAGAAATGCCGTCGCGTCGATTCGTGGCGGGAGCGGAACATTCCGGCGAAGACGAGTGGCAGAATCCAACGCGAAACGATCTTCCCGGCGAAGCCGCCCTTCAGTAGATACTCGACGCGGTCGGTCAACAAGGCCCCCCGTGGATGCTGGCTGAAGATGTGGCTATGCCGCCAGATGGCGAAGGGCGAGCTCAGCGCCGTGTCCACAAGAAGCCAGGGCGCTTCGGCTTTCTCCCATTGACCGGTCCACCGGATGGGGAGTCCGAACTGCCTCGCACGGATGCGGAATGTCCCGCCGGGCCTTGCCTGTCTCTCGCAGTCGATGTCCTGCACGGTCAATGTGGATGGGGCTATGAGCCTCATGTTCTCTGGATTCTCGTGGAATTCATAGAGGGCTTCCGGAGTTGTTGTGACCGGTGTGGAACTTTCAAAAACGAATGGCTTCATGGGAAAAATGCGCTTGACCTATTTGCTGCATCGGCAAGTTTGGCACGCGCCTCCCGATGGCTACAAATTTCTTGTTGCAAAATCGAAGGCCGATCATTACTCACAACCCGCAATCCTATTCAATCACATGTCTGAAAAATCCATCGAAGAAAAAGTCAAAGATATCATTGTCGAGCAACTCGGAGTGAACGCCGAACAGGTGACACCCACAGCCTCCTTCATCGAGGATCTTGGAGCCGATTCGCTTGATACTGTCGAACTCGTCATGGCCTTCGAGGAGGAATTTTCGGTGGAAGTTCCCGATGAGGACGCCGAGAAACTTCAGACCGTCGGCGATGTGATCAAATACATCGAAGAAAAAGCCGGTAAGTAACCCTTTTGGTTTTTGGTTTAGGTTTATGAAAGACCCCGCTTCGGCGGGGTCTTTTTTTGTTTTCCATCGACTTTCGGGTCCGGTGTTTTGCAGGATGCAGGGATGAAGATTCTCATTGCGGCCAGCGAAATGACCCCCGTTTCAAATTCCGGCGGGCTTGCGGATTTTGTTGAGGGACTTTCGAGCCATCTCGGCGCCGCAGGCCATGAGGTGACCGTCGTTCTTCCCTTCTTTCGCTGTATCAGGGAAAACAAGGCGCTCGGGGCGAAACGCTCGAAGACAAGGTTCTCGGTGCCGGTTGGCACGGAAAATCTTTCCTGCGAAGTCTGGGAGGCCGCCGGCCCCAAGGGAGTCAAGCTACGCTTCATCCAGCGCGAGGAGTATTTCGACCGCACTGGTCTCTATGGAGTCGATGGACGCGATTACCAGGACAACGCGGCGAGGTTCATTTTCTTTTCCAAATGCGTGACAGAAATCGCCCGTCTCAACCTGCCGGATGCTGTTCATCTGGTCTGTTGGCAGGCCGCGATGGCTGCGGTGTTCATCCGGGACCAGAAGCTGGCCGTCCCGACGGTGCTCTCGCCTTTCTCGCTCGATTACCAAGGCAACTTCTGGAGCCATGATTTTGCGTTCACCAACCTGCCGGGATCCTATTTTTCAGCGGATGGTTTGGAATTTTACGGCAGCATGAACTTCCTCAAGGCGGGCATCGTTTTTGCGGATGCCATTGTGCTTCCGGGCGGACGGTTTCTGGCTGAGGCCCAAACGCCAGTCCATGGATGTGGCCTCGAAAATGTGCTCCGCCAGCACGCGGCGAAACTGGAGGCCGTCGCCCCGGGATTTGATGAAAAGGATCTGCCCGTCCTGAAGAGCGACGCCAAGTCGCGCCTCACCGCGCGCCGCGAGTTCTTTCCCGTGGCCGACTCGAAGTCGGCCCGGGTGTTCGTGGTGGATACCGTGTCCTCTGCTGGCGAGGGCATCGACCTGCTTTTGCAAACCCTCGATTTGGTGCCGTCGCCCGACCTTTGTGTGCTTTTGCTCGGGCCTGTGGCCGAGGCCTCCCGCGAGTGCCTTGATGTCGCGCTGAGGCGTCATTCCAAGAGGTTGGTTCACCTCCCCGAGCTGGACGGGGGCACGCTGGCCCGCACGCTCTCAGCCGGTGACTTCGTTCTCGTTCCCGGAGCCTTGGAACCCCGGAGAGCCTTTGTGGCGGAGGCGATGTGCAACGGTCTGATTCCTGTTGTCGAGTTTTGCCCCGGCTTGCTCGATCTGGTGCGGGACTTCGACCCCGTTTCCGGTTCGGGGAATGGAATTGTCTTCCATCGCCACTCTCTCCCTGCCCTGGCGGATGCCGTCAAACGCGCACTCTTCCTGCCCGCTGGGGAGGCGGAAATCCTTTCGCAACGCGTCCGGGAGACGGATTTTTCCTGGGCACCGGGCATCAAGCGTCTCGAGGAACTCCAGCGCCGTCTTCTCAGAAAAACAGGCCGGGCTTCCGCCTGAGGGCTTGCCATGCAAAGGCGTTGGATTTTTCCCTCGGCACCCGATGCCTCGTCGCTCTCTCGCGTCAGGCGTGAAGCCGAGCTACCTGGCTTTCTTGCCGAATTGCTTTTGAAGCGCGGGGTTGCCGATGGAGCCTCCGCCGATGCCTATCTCAAGCCGCGTCTGCGTTCCTTGAGCGCGCCCGAGCAGTTGCCGGAAATGGAGGCGGCCGTGGCGAGGATCCTGACTGCGATGGATCGTCGGGAGCGCGTTGTGCTCTACGGGGACTATGATGTGGATGGCATCACTTCGCTGGCCATTCTGGCCCGTTTTTTCAAAGCCTGTGGAACCGTCGTTCCCTGCTTCCTGCCCCTGCGCGCCGAGGAGGGCTATGGCCTTAGCGAGGCGGGGGTCGAGCGTTGCCTGGAAATGCACGCGCCGCAATTGCTGCTGGCGGTGGATTGCGGAACGACCTCGGTGAGGGAAATTGCGGTTCTGCGCCGGCGCGGAGTGGATGTCATTGTGCTTGATCACCACGAACCTGGAGTCGATCGCCCGGACTGCGTCGCATTGGTGAATCCCAAGTGCGGAGCGGATTTCCACTACCTCTGCAGTGCCGGCGTCGTCTTCAAGCTCGCCCACGCCATTTTAAAAGCCCGCCCGGTCGAAGGTGTCGACCTGCGCGAATATCTCGATCTGGTGGCGCTGGCCACGGTCGCCGACATCGTGCCTCTCGTGGACGAGAACAGGATTTTTGTGAGCCACGGCCTTCGGCAAATGGAGCGCACCCGCTGGGCGGGATTGGCGGCACTCCAGCGTGTGGCGGATGTCCCCACGCCTGTGAAAGCGGGAGATATCAGCTTCCGCATGGGGCCCCGCATCAATGCCGCCGGTCGTCTCGGCCCTGCCATGGAGGCGCTCCAACTTCTGCTCGCGGACGACCCCGCCGAGGCGTCGCGTCTCGCGGAGGGGTTGGATGCCCACAACCGCGAGCGCCAAGGAGTCGAGCGTCATGTCGTTCGCGATGCCGAGGAATGGGTCGCCAAAAATTTCAATCCCGACACCCAAGCTTCGATTGTCGCCGGCAGCCGGGATTGGCACATCGGCGTTCTGGGCGTGGTCGCCTCACGCATCATGCGGCAATATCACCGCCCGACCTTCGTTATTGGATTTGATGAATCAGGGGCGGGCAAGGGCAGTGGCCGCAGCATCGAGGGTCTGCCGTTGGTAACCATGCTGCGGGACTGTGCCGGTCACTTGGAAAAATTTGGCGGCCACGACATGGCTGCGGGCATTTCCCTGAACGAGTCGAGCCTGTCTTCGTTTCGTGACGCTTTTGAGAGTGCCGCACAGGCTATTGCCAGCGAGGAAATGCTGATGCCTCGCCTGCGCTTGGATTGCGAGTTGGACCTCGGCGACATCGACGCCTCGGTGCTGGAGTCGCAGGATTTATTGGAGCCTTTTGGAAATTCCAATCCCCAGCCGCTCATGTTCTCGCGTGCGGTTGCCCCGGCGGGCGAGCCTCGTGTGATGAAAGAGAAACACCTGCGAATCGAATTTCAGTGCGGTCGCCGCCGTGTGCCCGCCGTCTTTTTCAATGCCCCGGTGAATTCCATGCCGCGCCCACCGTGGGATATCGCCTACACGCTGGATTGGAATGTCTGGCAGGGCCGGGCCGAGCCGCAACTGAGGATCGTTGAAGTGCGTCACGCGGAATGAGCCTGCTCGCTCCCACGACCGCGCTGGATGGATTGCCGTGGGTTCCCTCGAACCGCATTGCCGCCTTGCGGCGCTTGGGGATGCTCACGCTCGAGGATTTGCTGCGCCACTTCCCCAGGCGCTACGAGGACCGCAGGAAGTTCGACCGTTTTCCTGACAGTCCCTCGGAGACGGCTGTCTGCCTCTTTGGCGTGGTTAAAAAGACGAGCTACAAACGCTTCGGCCCGCGCCGCATTTTTGAGGCGATTCTCGAGGATGACAATGGTGGCATCCTGAGCAATCCCATCACCCTCCGCTGGTATAACATGCCGTGGGTTCAAAAAATGATCCTCGGCGGCCATCGCCTTGTTGTTTACGGCAAGCCACGCGAGCGCTCGAAGCGCCTGGTGATCGAACATCCGGAATTGGAAGTCATCGAGGACGAGGCTGGAGCCTCGCTGCACTTCGACCGCATCACCCCAGTCCACGGCGCAGGCGATGGACTCCCGGTTCATGTCATTCGCGAACTCGTCCACCACGCGCTTCAGGAAACTGACCTGAATGCTATTCCTCGCCTCTGGCCCGAGGGGAGGGGAGGGACGCCGTTCCTGCCGGATGTCTGGAGGGCTGTTCATTTTCCGACGGACGCTGCCGAGTGTGAGGAGGCTCGGCGTCAGCTCGTGCGGGATGTCTTTTTTGGAATCCAGCTCATCCTCTGTTCGCGCCATGCCTCGGTGAAAAAAAACGGAGGCTTCGCGCGTCCGGGAAGCGGCTCGGTTTGGCAACGGGTCGAGGAGTCCCTGCCTTTCGTGCTCACCGATTCGCAGCGCGTTGTGATGGATGAGATTTCTGCCGATATGGCCGCACCCCATCGCATGAACCGCCTCCTGCAAGGCGATGTGGGCTCCGGCAAGACCATGGTGGCTCTGCGGGCCATGATTCAAGCCCACGAGTCGGGGTGGCAAGCGGCCTTGATGGCACCAACCCAGATTCTGGCCGAGCAGCATTATCTGAACTTCCGCCGCATCCTCGATCCCCTCGGAATCCCGGTGGTCTTGCGCACCTCTTCCCGCCGCGAGGATTCCGCCAAGGCTCCGGATTTGTTTGAACCAAACCCGAACGGCCCCGCACTCGTCGTCGGGACGCACGCCCTCCTCTTCGAGAGCGCGGAGTTTGAAAAGCTCGGTCTGGTGGTGATCGACGAGCAGCACAAATTCGGCGTGCTCCAGCGCACCAAGCTGATCGAACGGGCCGATGCTCCCGATGTGCTTGTGATGACGGCGACACCCATCCCACGCACCATCACCCAGACCCTCTACGGCGATCTCGATGTTTCGATTTTGAAGCACCGTCCTGCTGGTCGTGGTCGCATTGTCACGGCTGTGCGTGAGGTCGAGCGCTTGCCGGCAATCGTCGATTTCCTGCGTGGCGAAATCGCCGCCGGTCGGCAGGCCTACATTGTGTATCCCCTCATCGAGGAATCCGAAAAACTCGAGGTTAAAGCCGCCACAGCGGAGTTCGAAAAATGGAGGACGCTGCTGGCTCCGGCCACGGTTGGAATCGTTCACGGCAGGATCGACCCCGAGGCGAAGGAGGCTGTGATGCGCGAATTCCGCGAGGGTCGCCTCTCCGTGCTTGTCGCGACCACGGTCATTGAGGTGGGAGTCGATGTGCCAAATGCCACCATCATGATCATCGAAGAAGCCGGTCGCTTCGGCCTTTCGCAGATGCACCAGCTTCGCGGCCGCATTGGTCGCGGACCCGAGAAATCCTGGTGCATTCTTCTTCACGATGGCGCCACCGGCCCCGCCCTTGAAAAATTGGAGGTTCTCGAAAAAACCTCGGATGGTTTTGAGATCGCCGAGGCTGACCTCCAGTTGCGCGGGCCGGGTGATATTTTGGGAACCGCGCAGACCGGCCTTCCCTCTTTGGGGCTCGGCGACTTGCTGCGGGATGCCGATATCATGGCCGAGGCGCGTCGCGTTGCTCAAGAGGTTCTCGCCGCCGACCCCGAACTCCGGGATCCCGCCCATGAGCTGATGCGGGATTATGTTTCTAAGAACGCAGCGTGTCAGGAGCTGTCCGCAGGCTGATTTCGTGCCTTGTCAAAAGCCCGTGCGGGTTTATTAGTAGCCACTAAATTTATGCCAGCCGCCAATGATCTCCGCAAAGGAATGGCCATCCGCTACAACGGAAACCCAGCCATCGTTCTCGACATCCACCACCGCACGCCCGGCAACCTCCGCGCCTTTGTTCAGTGCATCATCCGTTACATCGGAACCGGTAAATCTGCTGATATCCGTTTCTCCTCCACTGAGAAGGTCGATGTAGTGGATGTCAACCGCCAGCCGCTTGAATTCAGCTACAGCGACCATCAGGGTTACCATTTCATGGACCCCTCCACCTACGAGACGATCACTCTCAACGAGTCCCTCATCGGCGACTCCAAGCAGTATCTGGTCGAAAATCTGAAAGTCGAAGTCCTCAGCATTGAAGGCCGTCCGGCCCAGATTGAGCTTCCCTCTTCGGTCGTCCTCAAGGTGGTCGAATCCGCCGAAGGCATCCGCGGCGACTCGGCGAACAATGTTCAAAAGCCAGCCACCCTCGAAACCGGCAAGATCATCAATGTCCCGCTCTTCATCAAGGAAGGCGAAATGATCAAGGTCAGCACCGTCGATGGCACTTACATGAGCCGAGCGTAAGATTTCAAAAAAATCCATTTGACTTTGCGTTTCCACGCGCGAGCTTAAAGGCCTTATGAAAAAAATCGCACTCCTCGCAGCAGTAGTCATCGCTTTCTCCGCATCGGCCGTCATGGCCGGATCCTGCCCCGGCAGCGGATGCGGCGGTGGTGACAAATCCAAGGATAAAGAAGGAACCAAAGACGGTGAGAAAAAATCCCTCACTGTTGAGGTCGCCCTCTAAGAAATTTTAGAAAATTTCCTTCCAACGAAAGGCGCGGGTGGTTCTCGGACCACCCGCGTTTTTGTTTGCCCGGCTGTAGACGACACTCGCGCCGACTTTTGGAGGGTCAACCTTTGCCTTGCTCGCGCCCCGCTCGCTGTGCCCTTCGGGCCATCTGCGATGTGCTTCCTCCGCCCCGCCCGGGGCTTCGGTTGGCTTGACCCAAGACTGAATCGCTCCGCCAGCACGCCGTCCCGTTCCCATAACGCCGCGCTTGAGAGGGGGGAACGGTCGTCTCGACCGTGAAAGACACCTGCTTCGCAACATCAGCGACCACCGAACGCCGCTTCGCGGCTGAAAAATGGGTCAGGCGAGGACGCTGACCCTCCCAGATTTACGCCGTTGCCTTGTCGAGGGCGTGGTAGGCGGCGCCGAGGAGGGCGGCTTGGTCGTTCAGGATGACGAGGACGGGCATGTTCTCCATCACGGAGGAGAGGCGGCCTTTGTCGTTGAAGGCGTGGAGGAAGGCGACGCT
Source organism: Terrimicrobiaceae bacterium (assembly GCA_044369905.1). Lineage (GTDB taxonomy): Bacteria > Verrucomicrobiota > Verrucomicrobiia > Chthoniobacterales > Terrimicrobiaceae > UBA967. The sequence goes on from JBILWM010000040.1 coordinate 11,422, forward strand.
CTGGATGTGGCTCAGGAGTTTGGCCGGGATGCCGCCGCCGAGGAAGACTCCTCCGGTGGACATCGTTTTCAGCGCCATGTTTGAGGCTTCGGCGCCGAGGCAGTTGACGAAGATGTCGATGGTTTTGGCGCACATCGTGCACTCGCCCGAGTTGGCATACTTGGAGATGACCACGCCGGCGTCGGTCTTTTTCATTTCCTCGGCAACGGCGGGGAGTTCCGCGCCACGGCCTGTGTCGCGGAGGAATTTGTAGATGTTTTCGATGCCCATGCCGGAGGCGACGCGCTCGGCGCTGACATGACCGAATTGCTTGATGAGGTATTGCAGGAGGGCGATTTCGAGTTCGTTCCTCGGCGCAAAGTCGGCATGGCCGCCCTCGCAGGCCCAGACATGGTGTTTTCGGCCATCCCAGTAAAGCCCCGCCTGGCCGAGGCCGGTGCCGGGTGAAACAACGCAGCGGTTGCCTTTGGAGTTGGGAGAGCCTTTTTGGACGACGGCGAAGTCGCTGGCCTTGAGGTGCGCGATCCCGTGAGCATTGGCTTCGAGGTCGTTCAGCACCATCACATGGGGGATTCCAAATTCCCCGGCGATCTCGGCGGCATCGACTCCCCAGGTGAGGTTGGTCGGCTTGGCGCGTCCATCGCTCACGACTCCTGGAACGCCGAATCCCGCTGCCAACACGGGCGGCGCGTAATGTCCAAGAAACTCGCGGATCATGGCGTTCAGGCCCGGGTAGCCTGTGCTCGGGAAGCGTTGTTCGCGCAGGACGGAGAGGGAGTTTCCCGCCACGCCGAAGAGGGCGAGGTTGGTCTTCGTGCCGCCTATGTCGCCAGCGAGGATGAGGTGCTGCTGGGTTGGCATTACTTTTGAAGCTGGTAGTGATGCCAAGAGTGGCCGGATTTCTCGATGAGGCGGTCCGAGGCTTCTGGTCCCCATGTGCCGGCGGCGTAGTTCGGGAAGTCGCGCGGGTGCAGGGCCTGCCAGACATCCAGGATGGGATTCACGATGCGCCAGGAGGCGTCCACGCTGTCGTAGCGGTGGAAGAGGGTCATGTCGCCGATCATGCAATCGTAGAGCAGCGTCTCGTAGCCTGTGGCGGCGGTGGATTCGCCGAATTCCTTGTAGCTGAAATCGAGTGGCACATTGGCGATCGAGATGCCGGGGCCAGGGCGCTTGGCGTGGATATCCATCGTGATGCCTTCATCGGGCTGCACATGGATGACGAGGCGGTTTGGCATGATGTTTTCCTCGACGCCTTTTCCAAAGAGGAGGAGAGGGGTGCGCTTGAAGCCGATCACGATCTGCGTCGTGCGGGCGGCGAGGCGCTTGCCGCTGCGGATGAAGAATGGCACATCGGCCCAGCGCCAGTTGTCCACCTCGAGTTTCATGGCAACGAAGGTCTCGGTGTTCGACTGGGGATTCACATCTGGTTCGGTGCGGTAGGCGGGGACATTTTTTCCGCCGATGATTCCGGCGCCGTATTGGCCTCGGACCGTGTTGGCGAGGACTTCCTCAGGCTCCATCGGGCGGATGGCCTCGAGCACTTTCACCTTTTCGTTGCGCACGCTGTCGCCGGAGATCGAGGTGGGAGGCTCCATGGCCACGAGCGAAAGCACGGAGAGGATGTGGTTTTGCACCATGTCGCGCGTTACACCGGAGTGGTCGTAGTAGCCGCCTCGCAGTTCCACGCCGAGCTCCTCGGCGACGGTGATCTGCACATAGTCGATGTAGCGGCGGTTCCAGATCGGCTCGAAGACGCTGTTGCCAAAACGGAAGACCATGATGTTTTGCACGGTCTCTTTGCCGAGGTAGTGGTCGATGCGGTAAATCTGCGACTCGGCGACATGCTTGGTGAGGTCTGCATTCAGCTCGCGGGCGCTTTGCAGGTCGTGGCCGAAGGGCTTTTCAATAATGACGCGGCGCCAGGCGTCGGGCTTTTCCTCGGTGAGGCCGGCGTTTCCAAGCTGCTCGACGACTTTGCCGAAGAAGGTCGGAGCAATCGCGAGGTAGAAAAGAACATTGCCGGGCAGGTTCCAGGTTTTTTGGACTTCCTGTATCTTCGCGCCGAGATGCTGGAAGGTTTCTGGATTGTTGAAGTCTCCGGAGAGGTAATAGCTCCGCTTGGAAAAGTCGTCCCACTCGGCGGGATCGACCGGACGGGTCGCAAATTGCTTGATGTCCGAGGTGATCTGCGTGCGGAAAAGCTCGTCATTGCTGTCGCTCACCGCCACGCCGATCACGGCGAAATTCTCAGGCAGAAGCTTGAGGGCTTTGAGATTGTAGAGCGCAGGCAGGAGCTTGCGTTTCGTCAGGTCGCCCGAGGCACCGAAGATGACAATGGTGCAGGGGTCGCCGGGACATTCATGGCCGGTCAAAGGTTTGGTGGACATACGCAATCACCCGTATCGGAGGAACCTCCGCTCGACAAGACATCCGTGCGATTGGGCTGTAGCGGCAGTCTGCGACCGCCGATCGGCACTCATAGAGACGCCGCTACAAATTAACTCGGCTCGCAAGCCGCCGCGCTGGCGAGCCACTCGGCGTTGGCTTTTTCCAAGGCGTCGCCCACATCGGCGAGTTCGCGGTTGATGCGCATCCCAAGGGCAGGGTCGTCGTGGGTGGCTTTGTCTTCCATTCTGGCCGTGAGTTCCCGCTGACGGGCTTCGAGTGTTTGGATTTCGGCTTCGAGCTCCGCCACCCGTCTTTCAAGGGCTCGGCGCTGGGCGGCCTCGGCTTTACGGGCTTCGGCTTCTGCACGGCGCTGGGCTTTGATTTCCTTAAGCCCCATCTTGGGCTGCGCGGGAGATTGGGCTGCGGTGTCCTCGGGTTGGAAATTACCGAGCGAGGCGACCGTGCCCGCCCTCACACTGCCGCCCGCGCGGGACTTCTCGCGGAAGTAATCGTAATCTCCCGCATACGGTGTGAGCTTGCCGGCCTGCACATGGGTGACCGAAGTCGCGATGGCTCGAATGAAATGCACATCGTGGCTGACGAAATAGATCGTGCCTTCGTAGGGCTGGAGCGCCCGGATGAGCGCATCAATGCTCGGCATATCGAGGTGCGTCGTTGGTTCGTCGAGCAGTAGGAAGTTCGGTGGGTCCAGCAGCAGCTTCACGAGCGCCACGCGGCTTTTTTCTCCACCGCTGAGCACGCCGATAGGCTTGAAGACATCATCCCCGCGAAACAAAAACGCGCCGAGCACGGTGCGGGCGGCTTGTTCGGGGACCGGACGGGCGATGGACTGCACCTCGTCGAGCACCGAGCGTTTGGTGTTGAGCCCTTCGGTGCGGTGCTGCGCGAAGTAGCCGATGCTGCAGTTGTGGCCCAGTGTGCGTGTGCCGGCCTGAAGTTCCAATTGGCCTGCGAGGATTTTCAACAAAGTGGACTTGCCTGCGCCGTTCGGCCCGACCAGCACGGTGCGCTGACCTTTTTCGACTTCCAGATTCAGATCCTCGTAAATCACTTTTTCGCCGTAGGCTTGGCGTATGCCCTCAAGGGCAATCACGCGCTGGCCGCCCCGGGGAGGCTGTGGAAAACGGAAATTCACCGTCGGCTCATCCGACTCGGGAGCCTCGATGCGCTCCATGCGGGCGAGTTGCTTGATACGGTCCTGCGCCTGTGCCGCCTTGCTGGCCTTCGCGCGGAAGCGATTGATGAAATCCTCCAGGTGCGCGATTTCCTTTTGCTGGTTGCGGTAGGCGGCGAGTTGCTGCTCGTCGCGGGCCTTTTTCTGATCCAGGCAGGCGTCGTAGTTTCCGTGGTAGCGGATGAGTTTGCGGTGCCGGATTTCCACAATGCCACGGCAGATGAGATTTAGAAATTCGCGGTCGTGGGAAATCGTCAGGATCGCTCCCGGATAGCCCACGAGATGGTTCTGAAACCAGCCGAGCGTCTCAAGGTCGAGGTGGTTCGTCGGCTCGTCCAGCAAAAGCAAATCCGGCTCCTCGACCAGCAACCGCGCGAGATGCGCCCGCATGATCCACCCGCCGCTCAGCTCCCGCAGCGGACGATGGAAATCCCCCTCGCGGAATGCCAGTCCCGCCAAAATCCGCTTCGCCATAGCCTCAGCCCGGCCATCCGCCTCGTGACCCGCAGCCAACTCCATCACCGTATCGTCACTCACCGCCGCGGTCTCCTGTGGCAGGAAACCCACACGCGTCCCGCGCTGCAGCGTCACCTGCCCCTCGTCCGGTTCGTCATGCCGCAGCACCAGCGAGAAGAGCGTCGATTTGCCAGCGCCATTCGGACCAATAAGCCCGATACGATCGCCCGCGTTCACCTGCAGCGCCGCGTCCTCGAAAAGAACCCGCCCGCCAAAAGATTTGGTCACCTGTGAAAGAGTCAGCATCCGGTTTTAGAAAAGCCCAGCAAGGTGGCGAAGCGAACCCCTGCCGTCCAACGCAATTTTTGGAAAATCATGCAACCGCTGAGTCGTGTCGTTTTATGACGATGCAAAAATGCCGCAGGGCCGTGCATTATTTTATTCGATGTTGTCTTGCTCGCGAAATTAAGACATCCATTCGAATCTCTTTGCCAGTCATGCCTCGATTTGAATTTTCCTTTTTACGGGCGTTGTTTTTTCTTGCTCCGGTCCTGTTTTTTTTTTCCTCGTCTTCGCAGGCTCGGGCAAAAGAGAAGGAAGAACCAATTACTCGCTCTCCCTCGCCCCAGCCCGTAGTGGCATCGGTCTATGTTGGAGAAAGAACGCTGATCAGCCTGCCACTGCGAGGAAGGATCGAAGAGCCCGTCACGATTCTCATTCGTAAGAAGCCCCGATTCGGCTTGATTAGCGAGCCGGAGCGCGTGAATCGGCAAACCTGGCGTGTGTGGTATTCGCCCCTTCCTGGTTCTGATGAAACTATCGATTCGTTCAGCTATGCCGCGAAATCGGTCGACTCCCCTGTTTCGGTCGCCGCGCAAGTTCAAGTCTCCATCATGAAACGCCCGGCCGAACTCGTCTTTTCCGATTCCTTGGATTTTGGCAGCGTTCCGGTTGGCGACACCTTGGTTAAAGAAATCGATATCCAGAATTCCGGAGGCAAGACTGCTGTCATCAGCCCCGTGCTCAACCTTCCATGGAAGCTTGTGGATGCCATTCCCATTCAAATCATGGCAGGCGAGACAAAAAAAATACGCGTCGCTTTTTCTCCGGATTCCTCTGGGGAATTCGCCGGGAAACTCGCTCTGGAGACCGACACAAAGCGCGCAATGAAACTTAACGGGTCCTCTCAAAATCCGCTCCAATGGCCCGCAAAGCCCGTGCTTTTTACATCCAGTCAACGCGCTACTCCTCAATCTGTTTCATTCAAAAACCTCACCGACCGCATAAGAGAGGTAGTTTTCGAGTGGCCGGATTTCTTGGAGGCACCCTCTCATGTGACCATCGAACCCGACTCGATTCTTGAAATCCCGGTCAAGCTCAAAGCTGCTCCCAACCTATCTTGGGAAGGCCCTGTCTCCTTCTCATGCGGGAATTTCAAGGGATCACTCACCGTAGCCATTGAGACCGCTCCAGACTCTATCACCCTCGAACCCGCATCTGTTCTCGATCTCGGCGAATTTCCTCTTGGGTCCTCGGCAAATTGCACGCTTAGGCTCACCAACTCAGGTGGCCGTCCCGCCCGCTTGACGATTGATCTTCCCAATTGGATCAAATTAAATCCTTCTCCTTCTGCTGTGCTCATCAACCCCGGGGAGTCCGCTCATTTCGAAGCCACGGCTACTCCACAAAAAGTCGGGACTTTTGATTTCTCCCTGCCAGTCCACTCGGATTCTGAAACACTCGGCACATTTCGCCTGAGAGTCACCGCGCGGGCGGCACGGCCCGTCGAGAAGCTCCTTGCGATTCCTGCTCACAGGCCGGTTTCTCCCGAGCCGAGCACTCCAGTGGCGAATATCCCGCCGGTGGAGGAATGCGCATTGGTCGAGTCCAAGCCTCACAGCATCACCATTTCCTGGAAACTCACATCGCCCGACACCGAGCGATTCCTCATCGAACGCCGGGATATCAAGCCAGGAGCGGAAGGGCAGGTTGAGACGGTATGGAAAGCATGGGAGGGGGCGGATGTTCAGATCTCTGGCGACACCGCAACCGCTCATTTTCGTAAGCTACCACCAGGCACATTTTGGAATATACGGATCACCGGAATCGATTCCAAAGGCCAATTGGGACAGCAACCCAATAGGAGCTTTCGGATTGAGACCAGAGTTGCGAGTCCTCTCTTGCCACTATGGTTTTGGATTCTTGTGGCTTTAGCAGGCACGGGTTCGGTCATATGGCTTTTGAAAAACAAAGTCACCTTGGTCAGGGATGATCTCGATGCACGAATCTCAAACCTTGAAAAACAATAAAAATATTCCTTGAACGACAAACTACTTTTTGATCATCTTGATCTATGAAAACCTTCTCCCTTTTCTTTCTCTCCATTGCGCTGTTAGTCCCTGTTTCTCTCGCCGGAAATTTTGGGCCAGCGCCATTTAGAAATGGCTCGCCGCTGGTTTCTGGCAACGATGGGACCTATCAGGCAACAGCCCGAGCTGAAAATGTTACGGGTATATTTCGATTTGCTTATTCGGGGGGGAGTCAGACGGGTAATCCATCCCAAAACAACTGGATTTTTTTTATCGAAGGTCAAATACAGAAAGGAACAGTTCAGGCCAATCTGTCAGAATCCAATCTGGATGGCATTTTGGATTCTGCATCATCCGTTTCATCATCCTCTTCTAATGGAACGATTTCCCTTCCTTATATAGTTTTAAGCCAAAACAATAATTCTGCTGGAGTATTTTCGGGTAAATTGCAACAAAAATCCCCAAATGGCGCTTTTAGTGGGCAAGGAACTCTTCAAGGACTTCCTGATACTCCCGGCGAAGTTTTTATTATTGCAGAGCAATCAGTGTCCACAGGTGCGGGAGCAACTGCGAGGACATTTACATCTATCACTGCCACAACTACACCTTATATACTAACTGGAGGTAACATTTCACAAACCTCCTTCAAATTTCGAGGCGTCCGCACTTCCACCACCTCCACTCCAACTGCAGCACCAACACCGGCTACAACCCAGTAACGAGCCCCTGTCCGTCTCTTGAAGCCGACTTATCAATCGCAAGAGGGATTTACTATCTTAGAAGTATTTGTAGCAGTTGCTATCATTGGTATCCTTCTTGCCATTTTTCTCCTTGGCACGGATCGTTTGCCAATGCGAGCGGAGGCCTCAAGGTGCATGGCAAATATGCGTTCCCTCCAAGTCAGTCTTGCCGCCTATGTCCAAGATAAAGGCCACTGGCCACAGGAGCCGGCAGACCAGCTGGGAAACAACGAAGATGCCTATGAAGACTGGTGGATTGCCGAGTTGAAGCCCTATGGTGCCACTGAAGCGACTTGGATGTGTCCCACAATCAAGCGTCTTGTCACAAATAAAAGTCCGAAAGGTCGTCCCAAGGTGCACTATACTCCCACGATGTTCGACAAGCATCCGGCCACACCCTACCGCTGGTCCACCCAGCCTTGGCTCATAGAGATCGGCAACATGCACGGTCAAGGCGCCCTCATCTGCTATCCCGACGGTTCGATCAAGCCCATGGACGAGGTTGTTGGCCCGAATTGAGATTCCTCCAATAGCGCCCCAGTTTTTTATTACGACAGGCTGCTGAGCGGAATGTCACTGATGTTCGGCTTGAAAATTTCTTTACGACTGCATATAAAATCGACTGTTGCAGACCGCCGATACGGAATGAGTCCAAATGCGTTCATTTGGTATTAGAATGGAAAGAACAATAAAAATCCAGCGCCCGCCTGCCCATCTTCACTTCTCTGTGGCGGAGTGCGTCAACGATGGCTGGAAACTCCAACTCGCGAGCGCTCGGCGCTATCATAGAGAGCATTTTTTAAACCTTGGCCCGCTTGCGCAGCCATTCCGCTTTGCGATGAAAATGGAGTGCCTGAAAGCAGTGCTTCCTCAACTTCCTCCGAACACGATATTGGTCATGCTCGACGCCATGAATCTGCTGTTCAACAACTTCCCTTGACAGCCTCATTGCCACATACCACGAAATCGTCAGGAGCCTTGGCAAGGATACCCATCGGCTTCTTGCTTGGTTTTTTTAAAATGTCCACCTGCATCGTCCTAGCGACCGATCAAAACTATGTGCGGCAGGTCTGCGTGACCATGGCCTCCTACGCGCTAATTTTAATTCTCTTTCAAGATGAGATGTATTATGATACCATGGACGGATGGCAAGAAAACCCATCCATCGACCCCACCCTCGTTAATAAAGCCCAAGAAATCGCGAAGGACACCAAATGCGCCAGCACCCTTCGACTCTGTCAGTCCGTTTTGATTCCAGCACGGATTGGAGCCACTCTGGAAGAAACGGCAGCCATCCTTGGTGTGGGCCGCGCCACCATTCCGCGCATGCAGAAGACCTTCCGCATCCAGTTCGCTGAAGCCAACTCCGCTTCGCCTCGCAACTGGGGAGGGCGCCGCCATCAACTCATGAGTTCCACTCAAGAAAAAGACTTCCTTCAACCCTGGCTCGAGAAAGCCGCTTCGGGCGGCATGGTCGTCGTCTCTCCCATTCGCGCAGCACTCGCCCAGCACCTGAAAAAACCGGTCGCCGCCTCAGTCGTTTACAAACTGCTGGCCCGCCACGGATGGCGCAAAGTAGCTCCCGACACCCGACACCCCAAAAGCGACCCCAAGGTCCAAGAAGACTGGAAAAAAAACTCCCGAAAGATTTGGCGACCATCCTCCAACCCGAAGTCGTCAAAGACCGAAAGGTGAAAATCCTCTTTCAGGACGAAGCCCGCTTTGGACGCATGGTGCGAATCCGCCGTTGTTGGGCCCCAGTGCCCCTGCGGCCCGTTGTCGACAACGGCTACGAGCGCCAGTTCACCTATGTTTACGGAGCAGTCAACCCCTCTGGCGGCGAGTTTGACTGGATGCTTGCAGAGAAAATGAACACCGAAACATTCAGCACCTTCCTTGCGCAAGTTGCCAACGCGCACCCGGAAGACTTCATGGTGATGATCGTCGATGGAGCAAGCTCCCATGTTTCCAAAGAACTCATCATACCAGAGAACATTCGACTTTACCGACTTCCACCCTACTCACCGGAACTCAATCCCGTGGAACATCTGTGGGATGAAATCCGGGAGAAATCTTTTCCCAACCGCGTTTTCTCCGAAATGAAGGCCGTCATTGCACAGCTCGAAAAAGACCTTCCGGCTTTAGCTTTGGACACAACAAGAGTGAAAAGCATCACCGCATGGCCGTGGATAATTAGTCTTAACTTGAAGGATAATTAGAATTAGACAAGGCACCATGCGAGCAATTCGAGAGTGTGATTTAAAAGTCCACTGCTATTTGGAAATTAGAACAACTCAAAACAACGATACGCCAATCCTAAAATATGAAAACTCGGAGTGGCATAATGGTTATTTTATCGCACTTTGCTCAAAAGTTGAACGAACATGATCATTGGAAGACTCGCGCCAAGCAAAAATGCTATGGTCAACTCACCGTGATTGCGCCCTGTGTGGCGGATCTTCTCATTTCAAAGTTGAAACGCGGAGAACCCCGCGATAAACTCCACGCACAATGGGCCAGTCAACTTCCATGATTCCTTGGGGAAAGTATCCTGTTTACAAAGATATTGCTCGATTTGAGTATGGCCGTTTGCTTTGGAAAAACCCATCGGTGCGCCAAAGAATGCTCGCGCACTGGAGCGATTCCAAGCATCCCTACCACCACAGGTTTTTGGAGAATCAAGAAACCATAGAAGAAGTGCTTGGTTCACAGTCCAGCGAGGCGGAACTGGATCGAGATTTACGGAAAAGAAACCTCAGCCTTCGGGCCGTCGTCAGGGAAATTCAATCTGTATTTACCTCCATTTAAAAAACTTATTTTTTTCTGTGATTATCAATTATTTAACCACTCACAAGAATTTGATGGAATTTGAAACAGATCTATGAGGGGCTCACACCCTTTGAAAGACAAACCATCAGCGAGGCCGCCCACAGGCATTTCGGGGAAGATTGTGACTCCTATTTGTTCGGCTCACGAACTCGGGACGATTTACGAGGTGGAGATATCGATCTGCTCATCGAGACAGGATCCAACGAACCCGTTGAATATGCAAAGGAACTCGCCTTCCGCAGCCATCTGAAGTTCCGGATCGGCGAGCAAAAAATCGATGTGCTTTTCATCCAACCCGGCGATAGCCGCCCGATCATCCTCGATGTCAAGAGGAAGATGATCAGACTATGAACTCGCTCCAAAAAATTCCCTCTGAAAAATCTACCAATCTATAAACATATATATTGAATATTTCGTATAGGCATATATAATTTTATAGAGATTATGGACTCAATTCAAAACCCCTTCTCTCCAGGCGCGGGCTCTCCCCCGTCAGATTTGGTTGGTCGAGATCAGGTTTTGCGCCAAGCTCAAATTCTTTTTGGCAGGGTGAAACAGGGAAAATCCGAGAAGAGCCTCCTCCTTACAGGACTCCGTGGCGTCGGGAAAACCGTTCTTTTGAATGCGATGTCCAGAGAGGCCGAGCGTTTGGGCTACGAGACGATTTTTGCGGAAGCCCACGAGGACAAGCCACTCGCTCTTTTGCTCGCTCCCCGACTGCGAAATCTGCTTTACAAACTGGATCGGATGGAAGGGGCCAAGGACAAAATCAAGCGCGCTTTGGCCGTGCTCAAGGGCTTTGTAGGATCTATCAAACTCACCTTCGAGGACTTGCCCATAGGCATCGATTTGGAGCCGGAGAAAGGAAGCGCCGACTCCGGCGATTTGGAAATCGACCTTCCCGAATTGCTCATGGCCGTTGCCGAGGCGGCCCAAACCCGTGGAGTGGCTGTTGCGATCTTGATTGATGAAATCCAATACTTCGGGGAAAAAGAGTTGAGCGCCCTCATCATGTCCATGCACCGGATGCAACAACGCCAACTTCCGCTCATCCTCCTCGGGGCCGGTCTGCCCATTCTTCCTCGGCTTGCCGGCGAGTCAAAATCCTACGCCGAGCGGCTTTTTGCCTTCCCGCCCATCGGTCCCCTCGAACCCGAGTATGCGCGCAAAGCCTTGCAAGACCCCGTAGCCGCCCTTTGTGTGCGCTACGAAATCGACGCCTTGGAGGAAATGGTCTCGCTCACGCAGGGCTATCCCTATTTTCTTCAAGAGTGGGGATACCAAACCTGGAACCAAGCCGAATCCAGCCCCATCACGCTGGAAGTTGTGCGCGGTGCTCGGCCCGCCATCACTCAGCGGCTCGATGAAAACTTCTTCCGCGTCCGCTTTGACCGTCTGACTCCGGCTGAAAAACTTTTTTTGCGCGGAATGGCCGAACTGGGCAACCAAGCCTGCCGCATTGGAGATCTTGCCGAATTGCTCCAAGTCAAAGTCGGCAGTTTGAGTCCCCGCCGTGCCGCATTGATCCACAAAGGCATGATCTACAGTCCAAGCCACGGCGACTTGGATTTTACAGTTCCGCTGTTCGGCGAGTTCATGCGTCGCCAAATTCCCGACTTTCCACCCAAATGAAACCTCCATGCACAATGGGCCCGTCAACTTCCATGAGTCCTTGGGGCAAGTATCCTGTTTACAAAGATATTGCTCGATTTGAGTATGGCCGTTTGCTTTGGAAAAACCCATCGGTGCGCCAAAGAATGTTCGCGCACTGGAGCGATTCCAAGCATCCCTACCGTCACAGGTTCTTGGAGAATCAAGAAACCATTGAAGAGGTGCTTGGTTCACAGTCCAGCGATGAAGAACTGGATAGAGATTTACGGAAAAGAAACCTGAGCCTTCGGGCGGTCGTCAGAGAAATTCCACCCGTCTTTGCCTCTATTTAAAAAATACTTTCTAATCAGTTGCATACATAACCCTTCTCAGTATCTCAGCTCGTCCCTCCACACTCGCTTAGCGCATAGAGGAATCGCCACTCGGCATGAAAATTGCTGTGTTGCAGCCCAATCTGAGTTCACCCAAACTATTCCGCCTTCTGCTCAAGCGTCACCAGCCACCCGCCACCCGTTACTTTTTCCGCCTTCCAAATTTTGGCTTGTTTCTATCTTAGAAGGAATTAATGAATCCTCTTGAAAATGCGATTTCATCAAAAATAGCCTCTGGTAGTTTCGAGTTTTCCAAAAATGCGGTTGAACAGATGACGTTTAGGAAAATTTAACCACGGATGACAAATTTCAAAGAACGCCTGCTATGCATGTTATTACGCGTAAAAGATTGAATGATTTTGCTAAAATGCACCCAGATTGCGAGGCGGGCTTGATTCAATGGTTCAATGCTATGCGTTCTGTCAATTTCTCAAATATCCAAGAGGTGCGAGCGATTTTTCCCCATGCGGACAAGGTTGGAAAATTCACGGTTTTCAACATTGGAGGAAACCAGGCGCGACTCGTTGCGGCCAGAGACATTTCACCTGAAAAGCCTTCATGCGCCGTGTGTCTTGGACGAGTGCAAAATAGTTAGACAACTCCATTCCCTTTTGGCATGAGCATGGGAATGAAAATCCAAGAAGTCGCCGAAAGTTTT
>JBILWM010000041.1:0-23902 GCA_044369905.1 Terrimicrobiaceae bacterium
TGGGCCTTCGCGGAGGCGGCAGCAGAGAAATGCTGACCACTGCCGGTTCAACCGCCGGATGCGGAAAACCGCATGTCCGGTGGTGTGGAAGGCTCACGGGGCGCAATCCCCGTGGGCCCATCCGATCAAGGAATCGATTCACGCTCGGAAAGCCGTGCTTCAGGCTGTGACGAGATCGAGCCAGGTGGGGTTTGATTCGGCGTGCGAGCGGATTTCGTCGAGGATTTGAGGCAGGGTGGTGGTGGGTTTCCATCCCCAGGCTTCGCGGGCGAGGTCGGGATCGAGGATGGCCCAGGGAATGTCGAACGGGCGGCTGGATTGGTCGCTGGAAATTTGATTCGGGTCGATGATGGCCAAGGCGGCGCTGATTTTTTCGGCACACCATGCGGAGAGTTCGCGGAGGGACATGGAGTTTTCGTGACCGCCAGCGAGGTTGATGATGCGGGGTTTTTCCGTGCCGCGAAAATCGATCTGCTTGAGGAGGAGCGGGACGATATCCCTCGGATGCAGGCAGTCGCGGACTTGGAGTCCCGAGCCGCCGAAGCCGATGTATTTCAGCGGACGCCCTGAGCGCCAGGAGTGAATCCAAAAGGAGAAGATGCCCTGGTCGGCTTTGCCAAATTGTCCCGCGCCAGCGAGGACGCCGCAGCGATTGATCCAGACAGGAAATCCGTAGGCATCGCCGTATTCCAGCACGAGCCACTCGGAGCAGAGCTTCGTGCTGCCGTAGAGACTGATCGGTGGCGCTGTGGAGAATTGCTCGGTGATTCCGCTGCGCGACCAGCCCAGTCCGGATGCGGTGGATGGCAACTCAAAGCGGGTCGGAGTTTTTTCCATCGGCAGGCTTGCAAGCGCGGCGATCGAATAGACGCGGCTGGTGGAGAGTAGAGTGAACCCGGCTTTCCATGTTTTGCAGAGCTCCAGGAGATTCACGGTGCCGTAGAGGTTCTGGTCCACCAGATCGCGGCTTGAGGAACCATCCACCCCGGCAAGCACACTGGGATTCGCTGCGCAGTCGATGATCCAATCCACCGCCGGAAGGCTTTCAAGCAAAGTCCGGTCGCGCACATCGCCGATGCGGATGTCGCAGCCCAGCGCACGAAGCGGCTCGAGATTCGTCTCGCTGCCTTTGCGGGAGAGATTGTCGAGGCCGAGGATTTCCAGGCCGGATCGATGCTCGAGAAGTGTGCGGGCGATGACAGACCCGGCGAAGCCGCAAATGCCGGTGAGGAGGATTTTCATGTGATGATGGGCTTTTAGCGACTCTGCAGGCTCACGTTCAAGGTATCAAGAGGCAAGAATTTCGTTTTTCCGGATTTGTGATCCCGTATCGCCTCCATAGCTAAAGGATTCGACATGATTTCCATCGTCTCCAGCATCGCCTCGAATCTTTCCGGAGAAAGAAGGTAGCCAACCACCTTGTCCCGGCGGGTTATGATAACTGTCTGCTCTTCTGCTTCGCGCAGAATGCGTGGAAGGCTCACCTGTGCTTCTTCGACGGAATAGTCGTTTTTCATGCAAATTTACAGAAGTCTCTGAGCACAAAGCTAGCGGGCCTGAAGATCGGCAGGTGCCAGGATTTCTTTGAATTGTGGAATTTCCAATTCCATCTGCCCCGATTCGGCATCTCCTAAAACATCGTGCAAGTTTCCTTCGGTCAATACTGGCAAGGTAACGGGATTTTGCTTTTCCACATCCGGGCGGTATTGGCGCATGGGGAGGTTTTTACCCGCGTGTTTTCCAGGCTTCGACGATTTGGTGGATGGTTTCTGTGAGGCTGATTGTGATGTCCCACGCGGGATAGTGGGATTTCATTTTCCGGAGGTCGCTGTAGTAGCAGATGTGGTCGCCGATGCGGTTTTGGTCCACATAGGTGAACGATTGTTTCTTTCCGGTGAAGGATTCGGCGATTTGGAAGGCTTCGAGGATCGAGCAGGAGTTTTGTTTTCCCCCGCCGAGGTTGTAAACCTCCGCGTTGCGCGGGGCTTTGCAGAATTCCCACATGAAGCGGGCCACATCTTCGCTGTGGATGTTATCGCGCACTTGCTTGCCTTTGTAGCCGAAAACTTTGTATTCGCGCCCTTCGAGATTGCATTTCACCAGATAGCTGAGGAATCCGTGGAGTTCCACGCCGGAGTGGTTCGGGCCAGTGAGGCAACCGCCGCGCAAGCAGCAGGTGGGCATGTCGAAATAGCGTCCGTATTCCTGCACCATGACATCCGCCGCAACTTTGGATGCGCCGAAGAGGGAGTGTTTCGATTGGTCGATCGAGAAAGATTCGGCGATGCCGTGTTCGTGAGCGGGATCGGCATAATCCCACCGCGTATCGAGTTCGCGGAGGGCGATCGTGTTTGGCCGGTCGCCGTAAACCTTGTTCGTGGACATGTGGACGAACGGCGACTCAGGGCAGGCTTGCCGTGCGGCTTCGAGGAGGTTCAGCGTGCCGACGGCGTTGGTGTCGAAGTCGTCGAAGGGAATCGCAGCCGCGCGGTCGTGCGAGGGCTGCGCGGCGGTGTGGATGATGATGTCGGGTTTGACCTTGGCAACGAGGTCGAGAACGCCTTGCCGGTCGCGGATGTCGAGTTCGTGGTGGGTGAAGCCGGGGATGAGATCGGCGAGGCGTTTTTGGTTCCAGCGCGTGTCGCCTTGGGGGCCAAAAAATGCCGCGCGCTGGTTGTTGTCCACCCCGTGGATGGAACAGCCCTGCCGGGCAAAAAAGATCGAGACTTCGGAACCGATGAGGCCGGAGGAGCCAGTGACGAGGGTTTTCATGCGATGCTGAGGATCAATCTATTTCAAGAGACATCAGAGTAAAATCAAAAGAATAGCTAGCAGCCTGTCGGACTTAGAAAACTCGACCTCCTAAAATCGCCTATATCGCGTTTTTATTTTCTGGGAGACATCAGGTGGCGGGCAAAAATGTCATTTTTGGGTCTAAAAAGCCTAAGTCCGACAGGCTGCTAGGCTAACGAGAGGAAGACGGGCTTCTCCGCAATTCCCTGCCGGAACTAATGAGCGGCGGAAAAGTCGTCAATCTCCCTCGCTGGAATTTGTGGTTTCCATCCCGGACGGGTTGGCTAGTTTGCCCCGGTGCACCAAGAGTCCGCCATCACTTCCTCCCAACGCCACAAGCGCTGGGCGCTAGGCCTGCTGATGTTCCTGCTCGGCGGCTGCGGACTCGCCTACGAATACACGCTGAGCAAGATCGCCTCCGACCTGCTCGGTAACTCAGTGCAGCAATGGGCGACGATGATCGCAACGATGCTCTTCGCAATGGGCCTCGGCGCGGACGTGCAGAAACACACGCCCGCGAACGTGCTGGCCGACCGCTTGATCACCACTCAGGTGATGCTGGCCGTGCTCGGCGGATTCGGGCCGTTGATCATGATTCACGGCTTCGCGCTGCTGCCCCAGCTTTACATCGTCATTCAGTACTCGCTCGCTTTCGGCGTGGGCATGCTCATCGGTTATGAAATCCCGCTGATGATGCGCATCAACGAGGAAGACGCGCCGGACATGCGCATCAACCTCGCGCAGGTGCTGAAAATGGATTACATCGGCGCATTGGTAGGTGCCCTGCTGTGGACTTTCCTGCTGGTGCGCTATCTGAGCATCGACCGGATCAGCTTCGTCGTCGGCCTGGCGACGATGGCCTCCGCGATCCTGTGCTGGTTTCTCTATCGAATGCGTCTCGCCCGTCCTCGCGCGCGGCTGCTGGAAATCCTCGGTGGCATGGTGCTGGTGACCGTCGGCCTGGTCATCGGCCGGAGCCTCACCGTGAAAGCCGAGCAATTTCTCTACCGCGATCCCATCATCACTTCGATCACCTCGCCCTTCCAACACATCATCCTCACCCAAAACCGCAGCGGTAACGTCCGCTGCTACATCAACGGCCACCTGCAATTCAACGAGGCGGACGAGTACATTTATCATGAAAACCTCGTCCACCCGGCGATGCATCTCGCCGAGCGCCGCTTGAAAATCCTGATCCTCGGCGGCGGCGACGGACTCGCCCTGCGCGAGGTGTTGAAATACCCGGAAGTCCGCGCCGTCACGCTGGTGGATCTGGACCCGGTGATGACCAGCCTCGCCACCACCGACCCCGACCTCGTCCGTCTCAATGGCGGCAGCATGAACGACCCGCGCGTGGTCAAAAAAGCAGCCGCTGGAGTGACTGCAGGCGAGGCTTACCAGAATGCCCAGCCCAGCCAGTATGAAAAATTCGCCCCCACGCTCCACGAGACCACCACACTCCATGTCATCAACCTCGACGCCGCAGAATTCGTAAAATCCGTCACCGAGCGCTTCGACGTCGTCATCATGGATTTTCCCGATCCGAACTCGCCCGACCTCGCCAAACTCTACGGCCGCCCGTTTTATGACCACTTGGAAAACGTGCTCACTCCGGGTGCCGTCATCGTCCAGCAATCCGGCTCGTGTTTCCAGGCGCGCGAGGCGTATCTCTGCATCGGCCGCACCTTGAAGGCCGCCGGCTTCGACGTGGTCCCTTACCATGAAAACGTCCCGTCGTTTGGCGAATGGGGCTGGTGGATCGCCAAGGCCGGGCAATCCGCCGCAAAGACCCGCGAATCGCTTGCCGGCCTGAAGGCGCTCGAAGTCCCCACCTGCTACCTGACGCCGGAGCTGGTCGCCGCTTCCCTCGTCTTTGGAAAAAACCAGCTAATTTCCAGCCACCAAGATTTTACTTCACTTACGGAACCACGTGTCTATCACTATCACCTCCAAGGTTGGAATATCGAAGAAATCCCATGAATACGCTTACGAAAATCGGAGTAGGAATGTTCGCGTTGTTCGTGGCATTTTCCATGGTCTCCCAGTGCGGCCGCAAGAGCACCCCCGCCCCGCCACCGCCAACGGTTGAAAAGCATGCGGAACTCATCCTCAAGGAATACGCCAAAGGCCTTGACCTGGACGCCGTCACCGTGCTGGCGAAGAAGTCCAAGGACACCGCCGACTTCGAGCGCTTGCTCAACAGCCAGGCGGAAGCCGTCAACAACATCGACCTCAACGACGACGGCAAGGTCGATTACATCGAGGTCACCGAGTACGGCAGTGGCAACCGCCGGGGCTTCTCGCTCACCACCGAGATTTCCCCCGGGAAAACCCAGGAAATCGCCACCATCGACTTCCAGAAAGAAGGCGACAAGACCGTCATGCAGACCACGGGAAATTCCTCGCTCTACGGTCCCGGAAATTATCGCCACTCCAGTTTCAGCATGACCGACGCGCTGCTGATGGGCTGGCTATTCTCCAACCGTTCGTCCTACTCCTCGCCTTATGGCTATGGAAACTATCCGCCATCCTACGGCGGAGGCTGGAGTCGCCAACCGAATGACAGCTACACCGGGACCATGAGCTCGCGCACCGCGGGCTCATCCGTCAGCAAGTCGTCCAGCCCGGTCATTTCCCAACCTGCAGTCTCGCCGAATGCCGAAAAAACGGCCGCCAAGGCGAAGGCCCTTACCACCGCGACCCAGTCGCAGCGCTCGTTCGCCAGTTCTTCGAGCAGTTCCTCCACATCCACGTCCACCAGCAAACCCAGCTCCTTCGGCGGCTTCGGGCGATCCAGCAGTTCCGGCTCATCCCGCAGTGGTGGTTCCTCCGGCGGCGGCAAATAACCCCAATACATCCTTCCCATCGTGAACGAACACATCCAAGTCTGGCTCGACACCACGCCCGTGGTCGAAATTTTCACCTCGCCGGCCATCCTCTACTTCTTGGCGGGCCTCGTGCTCGTCCTGCTGGCCAAGCCCATCAAGGGCCTCACCACCCGTTACCACCTCAGCGACGAGCTCACCAAGCACGACAACAAGGCCGTCGCCGTGGCCACCGCCGGTTACATCTTCGGTGTCCTCACCATCATCCGCGGCGTTATGATCTCCGGAGGCACTCCTTATGCGACGATCTGGCGCGATTTGATTTCCGTCGCCACCTGGACCGTCATCTCGCTCGTCCTTCTTCTCCTGTCCGCATGGATCAACCGCAAATTCCTCCTCAACCGCTTTGAAATGCACAAGGAACTCATCACCGACCGCAACATCGGCACCGGCGCGGTTCTGGCAGGCACCTACATCGGCACCGCCTTCATGATCTCCGCCTCCATCAGCGGCACCACTGGCGGCGGATACGCCATGGAGATCCTCGATACCCTGGTTTTCTTCGTGATCGGGCAACTCGGTTTCATCCTGCTCGGCGCGATCTATCAGCGGACCTGCGGCTATGACGTCCACGGTGAAATCGAGCGCGACAACGATGCCGCCGGCATCGCCTTCGCGGCCACTCTGGTGGCGCTCGCCATCCTCATCTCCGGCCAGATCCGCCGCGGCGACTCGCTGGTCGCGCTGGCCATCTGGATTCCCATTTCGCTTCTCGTCCTGCTAGGCAGCCGCTGGCTGGTGGACCTGGTCATCCTGCCGAACGCCCGCCTGCACGACGAAATCGCCCGCGATCGCAACTGGGGTGTCGCCCTCATCGAAGGCGCGGCCTCCATCGGAACCGCCCTGCTACTCGACGCCACTTTCTCCTGAAGACCATGCCTGAAGACATCGACGACGATCCATGGACGGTTTCCGACGAGCAGAAGCTCCGCTTTGCCGGGATCTTCCTGTTGGAATACATGATCAACCACCCGCGGATTTTCCAACTGTGGCTGGAGGATGAGGACTCGGATCTGGAGCCGATTCTCGAATGGCTGCTGACGAAGGAGTGGATTCAGATCCGCGAGGCCAAGGACTACATCCCCACCGAGGAAGGGCGGAATGTCATCAAACGCTTCATGGAGCGCTACGCCCGCTTCGTCTATTTCTTCGACGTTTTCTCCGGCGTCGATCTCGGATCTGGCGAGTTCGCCTTCGAGCGTTATTTCGAAATTCTCGAGCCGGACGAATGGCAGGCCTATCTGCATCAGGAACGCTTCGAAGACGTGCGCATCGCCATCGCCGAGCACCTTGGCATCGACGCCGTGGAAATCGTCTTCATGAGCTTCATCCGCGAGGACCGCTTCGGGCGCGACGCCACGGGTTGGCAGTTTGATTTGTTGTTAGGAAGCGTGTGGGACGAGATTCTCGACGTCTGCAACAGCGCCACCGATGTCAGCGAGCTTGGCTATCAGGACGGCGACCGCTGGATCGACGGCGCAACGGTCGCCGAGGACATCCTGCAACAAGGTGGTGCCCTGCTCGGCAAATTGCTGGCCCGCGCGGAGGTCGAACTCAAGGGGACCAGCCCTTCCCACGGCGGAGGCAACGAGTCGGAGCGCGTCGTCGCCCCGGTCGAGTTTCCGCCCGCCTCGGATTTCAATTTCGCAAACTACATCGAACCCGCCAACCGTGACCGATTCTGGGATGACAACTGGAAATAAGGCCGATGATCCTGCATTTCTTCCGCCGCTGGATTTCCCTGCACCACAAACCCGCGGTGCGGGTCGGCACGGCGCTGGCCATCGCGTTGTTGCTCAACCTCCTGTTTGGAGCCGCCTTCTATCTGGCGGAGTCGGCGAACCAGGCCGGCCTCAAATTCTGGGACTCCATCTGGTGGTCGATGGTGACAATGACGACCGTCGGCTACGGCGATTTCTATCCGAAAACCTTCGTCGGCCGCTTCCTCGTCGCCTATCCGTGCCTGGTGATCGGCATCGGGCTCATCGGGTATTCGCTGGGCGTGATCGCCGAGTCGATGCTCGAAGGATTCAACCAACGCCATAAAGGAAAAGCCACCATGCGATTCGAAGAGCACCTCGTCATCTGCCAGTGCCCGTCCGTTTCGCGGGTCCTCCAGCTCGTCGCCCAGTTCCGCGCCGCCCACGGCGATCCGCATCGCCCGGCGGTGGTGGTGACCTCGAGGCTGGAGGAACTGCCCGTCGAGTTCCGGGAAAATTCGATCCATTTTGTCAAAGGCCTTCCCACTTCCGAGGACTCGCTCAACCGTGCCGGAGTCGCGCGGGCGGCGGGTGTCATCGTCCTTGCGCATGATCCTCACGATGAAGGCTCCGATTCCGAAAGTTTCACTGCCGGCACCTTGGTCAAAGTCATCGAGGAAGACAGCGGCCGCCCGATCTCGCTGGTCATCGAACTCGCGGACCGCAAGAACCAGCGGATGATGGACCGCGTTGGCGCGAACGGCATCGTCCCGGTGGAAGGCATCACCGACATGCTGCTGATGCAGGAGGTTTTCAATCCCGGCCTGCGGAATCTTTTCGAGGACCTTGTCACTTATAAGAAGGGATGCGAGTTCTACATTGTGCCCCATCGTCTGGCCGGCCGGAAATTGCGCGAAATCCAGATCGCCGCGCTCGAGCATCCCAGCAGTCTCCAAATCGTCGGCGCCATTCGCAACGGGGTCACCATCATGAATTCCGATCAATCATTCTCCCTCGAAGGTGCCGACAAACTGGTCTTGCTCGCCGAAAAGCGGGCGGACTACGAAGCCTTCGAATCAACCCATCTCCATTCGAATCTTCAACCTCAAATCGCATGAAAAACATACTGATCAAACTCCAGCGCGATGAAGAGCTCGCGCGCTTCCTCGGATCCAACGGCTTCACTGTCGATGACCTCTCGAACAACGTCCTCCGCGTCCAGCGCGAGGACGAGTTGCCGGTCTTCCTCAAGGTCGATGACAAGCAAATCTACTTCGAAGTCGATCTCGGCAACATCGACTCGATCATCTCCCAGGACTTGCTCGTTTCCTTGCTGGCGCTCAACACGGAAATCCTGCCCGTGAGCGTCGGCCTCGACACCAGCAATCCGGATGACCGGCGGCTCGTGCTGGTCGAGAGCCGCGAAACCGGCGATCTCTCCGACCAGGAGCTGCTCGCCGTGTTCGATGCCCTCGAACTCGCCGTGGACCGCGCCACCGAAACCCTCGCCCCTTCCTTCAATTCCTAACTTGTTCCTACCATGAGCATATTTTCACGTCTTTTCAAAATCGGCCAAGCCTCCGCCAACAAGGTGGTGGAGAAGTTCGAAAAACCCGAGCTGATGCTCGAACAAGCGATTGCGGACAAGGAGAAGCAGATTCGCGAGATGAAGCAATCCGTCCAACAGGTGATCGCCACCGAGCGTCAAACGAAGGCACAACTCGAAAAGGAAAAAGCCGAAAAATTCCAATGGGAACAAAAGGCGGAAGCTGCCATGCGCTCCGGCCGCGAAGATCTCGCGGTGAAGGCGCTGGAACGCGCCAGCGAACACGAAAGCCGCGCTGCCTCGCTGGAACCCAGCTGGCAGGGCCAACAAACGTCCGTCGTCGAACTCAAACAGGAAGTCGTCAAGATGGAGGCCGAGGTCGCCGAATACCGGCGTAACAAGGATTTCATCATCGCCCAGAGCAAGGCCGCGCAGGTCAAAAAGGACATCTACGAGGCCAAGGCCAAGATGACCACCAACCGCAGCCCGGACGACCTGATGGCCCGCATGAAAGCCAAGGCGGAGCGCCAGGGCTACGAAGCGGATGCCGCTAAGGAAATGGCCGCCAACACCGGTGGCACCAACCTTGAGGACGAATTCAAAACCCTTACCACCGGTGCTGGAAGTCCGGGCGTTCAAGCCAAGCTCGACGCCCTCAAGGCCAAGCTCGGCACCACCAGCCCCGGCTAACGGATCGCGATGTTCCAGACCACGCCGAGCGCACCGCCAGCGGGGAGGCATGTCCTCGCCGAGCTGACCGGCTGCCCGGCTGTGGTCTTGAACGACCCCGCCGGGTTGGAAAAATGCTTCCGCCGCTGCGCCGAAGAGGGCGGGGCCACGCTGGTCTCGTCGCATTTCCACCACTTCTCACCGCAAGGGGTGAGCGGCGTGGTGGTCATCGCGGAAAGCCACGTCACCGTCCACACCTGGCCCGAGCATGGCTACGCGGCGGTGGACGTTTTTACCTGCGGTTGCCCGGAAACCGCCGAGGCGGTCATGGGACTGATCATCGCCTCCCTTCACGCGGAAACCGTCCACCGGACCTCGTTTGAGCGCGGGCCTTACTCCGTCCCGCAGCGAATTCCCGCATTCACATGATAGACAGTCTTGCCGATCGATCCTCCGCCGGTGTTCCCGCGCTCCGCAAATCCTTGGTCACCGAACACGGCTGCGAGGCTCTGGAGCTCGACTACGAACTCAAGCTCGTGCTTTTCCTCACCGCCCGCATCGACGGCGAGACGAACCACGCAGAAAAGGAATTCGGTGCAGCCGTGGTAAGCAAAATCGAGTGGTCCGCCGCGCACGAGCGGTTGTTGGAAGCCCGCGTCTTCGCCCAGCCGAATTACGATTTGTCCGCGCTGCGGTTCGGCAAACAACATGCGGCGTGGGGAGAGCAATTGTTCCGCGTCGCCGCCGGCATGGTCTTGGCCGATGGTTCGATCCATTCCGACGAGCGCCTGTTTCTCACCAATCTAACCTATCAACTTCTCAACGGCGACACCGCCCGCGCGGAGCAGATCCTCACCCGGCTGGAATCCGGGGAAGAGGAGCCAGTCAAACCGACGCCGGTGAAAATGCCGAAGGAGGACCTCGAAACCTGCATCGCCGAACTCACCAAGCTGGCCGGACTCGCCAACGTGAAGGCCGAGATTGAAAGCCTCGTCCGCTTTCTGGAAATCAACAAGGCCCGCCAACAGCACGACCTCAAGGGCGCGGCGATGTCGCTGCACATGGTATTTTCCGGCAATCCGGGCACTGGAAAAACCACCGTCGCCCGCATCGTGTCCCGGATCTTTTCCGCGCTCGGTGTTTTGGAAAACGGCCACCTCGTCGAGACCGACCGACTCGGCCTCGTCGGCCAATACGTCGGCCACACCGCGAAAAAAACCGACGATCTGGTGAACCAGTCGCTCGACGGCGTGCTGTTTGTGGACGAGGCCTACGCGCTCGTCTCCGGCGGAGAAAACGATTTCGGCCGCGAGGCCATCGACACGCTGGTGAAGCGCATGGAGGACTTCCGCGAGCGACTGGTCGTGATCGTCGCTGGCTATCCGGACGACATGAAACGCTTCATCGACACCAACCCCGGCTTGCAGTCGCGATTCACGATCCACCTGAATTTCGAGGACTACACCGCACCGGAGCTGGTCTCGATTTTCAAAGGCTTTTGCGAGAAAAACCAATACACGCTCGCTCCGGAGGCGGAAGCCGCGCTGGAAGCCCGCACCGCCGCCGAGCTCAAAGCCGCCGGCCGCGGATTCGGCAACGGCCGCCACATGCGGAATCTTTTCGAAAAGGCCATCCGCAAGCACGCCGTCCGGCTTTGCATGCGCAAGCGCGAGTGGACCAAGGAGGAGCTCAGCCAGCTCAACACCGAGGATCTCAGCTAGGCTAACTGCCGCATGCGCTTGAGGTGCCTTGTCGATGCCAAAGAGAAGAGCCAAGGCGCTTGTCCTTCCGCGACGACGGTCACAGCCGGTCGCTGTGATGCTGGAAGCCGAAGCATTCGTAAACTGCGCGGAGCTTTGGCCGCGAAGCTTCAGTGTCAAGGCGCAGATAATGGCGTCCAAGCTCGCGTGCGCGGTTCACTGCCCATGCGAGCAGGTCGTAAGAGATTGTCCCACCGGCAAACCCGCGTTTGACGGCGAGACGATGAACGTAGGCCGCTTCGCCGCGTGGCAGATCGGGCCAGAACAGTTCATCTTCAAGTTGGAACTTCATGGTGCCAACAATTTCGCCCGCGACTTCCGCAACGGCGAACAGCCCGCACACGACATCGTGGGTGATGCGTTCCGGCAATAGCTCGTTGCCCTTCCACATCGGCATTCCCCGTTCGCACAGCCACTCCGACGCCTCGGTGAGGACAGCCGCGACATTTGCCATGTCGTTCTTTATTGCATATCGAATCTGCACCGCAGCATTATATGAAGCAGTGGACATGATCATTCATTAACTTCTTCCGAGAGAACGCGATCACCGTGCGACGGCGGCGAGGAGATGACGAGGAAATGTGAGGGAGCAGTCGCTGCGTTCGAGACCCGATGCATTATGCCCGGCGCGATATGAACACCTTCGCCAGCGCACAGCCTCGAATCTCCTTCCGGTGACCGAATCGCGATTTCACCTTCCAGTATGAAAAAGAACTGGCGGCTGTGTCGATGATAGTGCGGAACTTCGGCGGTGCCCGGTGGCATCGTCTCTTGAATGACAGATAGTTTATCACTTTTCAGCAAATGCCACCCGTCGCATCCCTCTCCCCAAGTATAGTGCTCGGCGGTGTGTTTGCTGGTTGGGTTCATAATTTCCTTCCTTCATCCACTTCGTAGAAATCAAAGAACGTGACGATGTCGGTGCGGTGCGCAAGACCGCTCGCGGTCTTGTAGGCTTCCAGTTCTT
The DNA here is from genome assembly GCA_044369905.1 of Terrimicrobiaceae bacterium. GTDB lineage: Bacteria > Verrucomicrobiota > Verrucomicrobiia > Chthoniobacterales > Terrimicrobiaceae > UBA967. The sequence continues at coordinate 12,321 of JBILWM010000041.1, forward strand.
GTGTCGAGCCGTCGTCCTCATCACACCAACCTCGTTTTAGCATGAACTTATTCCAGACCAGAACCTGCTCGTCGTTGGGGTGCCATCCGTTGGCGAAACACCACGCAAGAATCTCGTCGTCGCTTCCACCCGCCAGCACACGCTCGCGTAAGGCCTCGTAGCTTACCCCAAGAAATCGGCTACAGCGCCCATCGAGGCTAACGCCGAGGTTTGCGTGAAAGTCTTCGTGTAGCCGGTCGGCAGCGTGGAGGCGAATCTTGTCAAGCATTCGCCCAAAATATACGATGCCGCCGGTGAGGTCATAGGCGCTGCGGGGGGCGAATTTGGGACTCATATTAATGGCTGGTTGGGCGCGCTTTTGCCATCAAGGGCTTGGGTGAGGTCGGCAACGAGATCTTCGAGGCGTTCGATGCCGACGGATACGCGCAACAAGGTGTCGGTGATGCCGAGCCGGTAGCGGTCGGTAGGTGACATTTTGGCGTGGGAAGTTTGCACCGGTGCGCAGATGGTCGTTTCCACGCCGCCCAAACTCGCGGCGGGGCGAATCAGTCGCAGTCGGCGTTGCACCGTGTCGGCAGACAGGCCACCGTTTTTCAGGTCGAAGGCCAACATGGCACCGAAGCCGCGCATCTGTGCCCGGGCAATCTCGTGGCCCGGATGTGTCGGCAGGCCGGGGTAATACACGCGGGCCACTGCGGGGTGCCGCGCAAGGAATTCCGCCAACTGCCCGGCGTTATTCGTCTGGCGTTCAACGCGCAGGTGCAGGGTCTTGAGGCTGCGTTCGAGAAGATGGCAGGTTGCAGCATTGAGGCTGCCGCCGAGCTGGCAGGCCTGGTGGCGAATTTGACCGGCCAAGGCGGAATTCGTCACTGCGATGCCGCACTGGATGTCGCTATGGCCGCCGAGGTATTTCGTGCCGCTGTGAACGACGACATCCATACCAAGCGCGATCGGGTTTTGATTGATCGGCGTGGCGAAGGTGTTGTCGATCACTGTCGTCACGCCGTGCGTTCGGGCGACGTCGGCGACGCGGCGCAAATCCATAATATGGAGCAACGGGTTGGTCGGCGATTCAAGAAAGATAACCTTGGTCTGTGGCGTGAGCGCGTCGGCGATGGCTTCGGGCTTCATTGCCACGAAGTTGAACCCGATGCCGAGGCGTTGGAACAAATCCGCCACTAACGCGTGAGTGCCGCCATACAGTTCCTCCTGAAACACCGCGTGGTCGCCGGCGCGCAGCAACGTCAGCAGCGTAGTGCTGATCGCAGCCATGCCGGAACCGAAGAGCACGCCGTCGTCGGCGCCTTCGAGTGCGGCAACTTTGCGCACGACAGCTGCTTGGTTTGGCGTGTTGAAGTAGCGCTGGTAAGGCACTTGGTCGCGATCGAGATACTCTGCTGCGGTGGACGGATAGATTGGCGAGTTGATTCCGCCCGTGGCGGCGTCCGGCAACCCGCCTTGGTGAACGCATTGTGTTTCCTGACGCATGAGACTCCTACATTGGTTTCTGCCCTTTGAATACAGCGAGTTCGTAGATTTTGAAATAGCAATCCATCTCGGCAAAACCGATCATATGCAGCCTGCGGCATTAGTCCTCGACCGGCGCGAGGATGGTGTTCGATCGGTCAGCGCACCACAACGCGACTGAGCTGCGGCTGTTGCCGTTGAATGGACTCGATCATCGCGTTTTTTACAGTTCGGGAGGCCTTCGCGCCGACTGGAATTGGTCAACAAAATCGACGACATCGAGCACCTGAGCCTAAGCAGGCTCGGTTTCAGGCGAGGGCCCGGTTCAGGGCGCTGATGATAGCGTGGATGGAGGCGAGTTCGATGTTGGTGTCGCTGCCGACGCCGAAGTAGGTGCGGGCGGCGGCGGTTTTGATTTCGATGTAGCTCACGGCGCGGGCATCGGCTCCGGCGCCGAGCGAGTGCTCGGAGTAGCTTTGGATTTCAAAAGGCGGGATGTTCGTTTGACCGAGGGCGTGGACGAATGCGGCGATCGGGCCATTGCCGGAACCGCGGACTGTGACGGGTTGCCCTTGGAGGACGATGTCGGCTTCGATGGTGACCTGCTCGCCGCGCTCGATGGCCCGGAAATCGCGCAGGCTCACTGCGCCTTCACGCAGGACATAGGTTTTCAGGAAAAGCCCGTGGATTTCCTCGGCTTCGAGCTCGGTGCCTTTTTCATCCGAGACGGCATTGACGATGCGGCCGAGTTCTTGTTGGAGCGACTTGGGTAGTTGGTAGCCGAATTCCGTTTCCAAGATGTAGGCGACGCCGCCTTTGCCCGACTGGGAATTGATGCGGATGATCGCTTTGTAGCTGCGGCCGATGTCGGCGGGATCGATCGGGATGTATAGGGTGTCCCATGGTTTGCCCTCGCCTTGGCGGGCCCAGGATTTTTTTATAGCATCCTGATGCGAGCCGCTGAAGGCCGTGAAAGCGAGGTCGCCGGCGTAGGGATGGCGCGGATGAATCTCCATGCGGGTGCAACGCTCGTAAACATCGCGGATCGCGTTGAGGCGGCTGAGGTCGAGGTGGGGATGGATACCGTGTGTGTAGAGATTCAGCGCGACGGTAACGATATCCAGGTTCCCTGTGCGTTCCCCGACTCCGAAAAGCGTGCCTTCCACGCGGTCGGCTCCAGCAAGGAGGCCCAACTCGGTTGCGGCTGTGCCAGTGCCGCGGTCGTTGTGCGTGTGAAGCGAGAGCGTGGTGAGATCGCGGCGGGTCAGGTGGCGCGACATCCACTCGATCTGGTCGGCGTGGATATTCGGCGTCGCGTATTCCACCGTGGCAGGGAGGTTGAGGATGATTTTGTTTTCCGCAGTCGGCTGCCAGACATCGGTCACGGACTCGCAAATCTGGAGGGCGAAATCGAGTTCCGTGCTGGTGAAGCTCTCGGGCGAGTATTCCAGGCGGATGCGCGAGCCCTCGACGACGAGCGGCTGCATTTTTTCCTTTAGAAACGAAACCGCATGGGTGGCGATGGAGACGATCTGCTCGCGAGTCGAGTTGAAGACATATTCACGCTGCTTCGGCGAGGTGGAGTTGTAGAGGTGGAAAATAATGCTGCGTGCCCCGCGCAGGGCTTCCAGCGAGCGCAGGATGAGATCCTCGCGGCACTGGCAGAGGATTTGAATCGAGACATCAGACGGAATCAGGTTCTCCTCGATGAGACGACGGCAGAAATCGAATTCGATCTGCGACGCAGAGGGAAAACCGATTTCGATTTCCTTAAAACCAATGCCTACGAGCATCTCGAAATATTCGAGCTTTTCCTCGACGCTCATCGGTTGAGCAAGCGCCTGGTTGCCGTCGCGGAGGTCCACGCTGCACCAGATGGGGGCAGAGGTCAGAGAGCGGTTCGGCCACTGACGGTCGGGAAGATCGACTTGTGGAAAAGGCCGGTATTTGGTGACAGGCGGCGGTTGCATGGAGTGCGTCAGAGTAGCACCGCAAAAGCCGATGCGCCAAGTTTTCAAAAGCAACTACCCGACAATATCCACCACCACGGCCGTGGCATTGTCACGGCCCGAGGCTGCGACGGCCTCGTGGACGAGGATCGGGGCGGATTCCCGAGTCGTGGTGCGCAGGATGTCCTCGATGCGGCTGTCGAAGAGGCCATCGGTGACGCCGTCCGTGCAGAGCAGGAACCTGTCGCCGGGCTCGAGTCCCACGGCACCAACTTGGGGCTCGATCTGTTGCGGGTCTGCGCCGAGAACTTTTTGCAGGACATTTCGCTGGGGGTGGTTTTTCGCCTCGCGCTCGTTGATTTGGCTGTTTCGAAAAAGCCAGCCGACATAGGTGTCGTCGTTGGTGATTTGTTTCATGCCGCCGCCTGCCGGGAGGAAATAGATGCGACTGTCCCCCACATGAGCGAAATACATCCATCCAGGAGTGAACCAGCACAGGCTCAGCGTGGCACCCATGCCTCGGCATTCGTCGTAGCAAGAGCCGAGATAGAGCAGCGCACGATGGATTTCCACGAAGACTTCCTGGAGCACATCGCGGAATCCGGTGGAAATGCCCGACGCGCCTTGCGCAAAGACGCGTGGCAGGAGCTTCGTGATTTTTTCCACGGCGATCTTGCTCGCGAACTCCCCCGCCATCGCCCCGCCCATCCCGTCGCTCACAGCAAAAACAAAATCAGATTTCTCGACATCCGAGTCCCCGATTTTTCCCAGCAATTGCGCGCCCTGCGCATCGACGAGCAGGCCCAGAAAGGAATCCTCGTTGTTTTTGCGGACCTTCCCACAGTCCGTATGGCCGGACCAGGCGATGCGTTGGAGGGGATTGGGATGGTCGCTCATTGTTCAGGCTCCAAGATGGTCGCGAATTCAAAATCGATGAGGCAAAATCGCCCATCGGCCTGGCGGTAAGTGACATTCCGTATGTCGGCATCGTCGTGGCGCACGCCGTAGGGCTCGAGTTCGGCGAAGAGCTCGCGGCAGCGCGCCTCATCCAAGTGGTCCACACGCATGCCGCAATTCGTCGTCACGATTTTCAGCTCCTCGGCAGCGCTCTCGACGAGCCTTGGAACAAACGGACAAGCCCGCTTTTCAAGGTGGCGCAGCACTTTCACCTCGTTTGCAAAACGCTCTTCGGCTTTGGGTCCGCGAAATTGCTTATAAACCTTGCCGTCATAGCCGATGCGCACAGTGGCGCGGAGTGTGTCTTTGACCTGTTGCATGAATATCCAGTGGGAATGCGAATTCGATCCGCCCTCCAAATTGGCACATCCCACTCAAAACCCCGAGCCTTTTCCGAAAAGGCCATCGTCCGGGCGGGCGCAGGATTTTTCTTGAGACGAAGCGCCGCAAGAGGGATTCCTTCGCGTGTGACGCTTTACCTCATCGCTGCCGCACAAGCCTATCTCCTGGGATCGATTCCATGGGGATTCCTTGCCGGGCGCATGCAGGGCGTCGATTTGCGCCAGCAGGGCAGCGGCAGCACCGGCGCGACGAACGCGCTTCGCATCCTTGGAAAAAAATGGGGCTACACCGTGTTTGCGCTGGATGCCTTCAAGGGCTGGCTTGCCGTGATGGTTGCCTTTTTGGTTGCCCTAAAAGCATACGACGCGCCGCAAGCCGTAGTAATCAACGCGGGAGTTGTAGGAGCCATCTTTGCCATGTTCGGACACACCTATCCCGTCTGGCTGCGCTTCCAAGGCGGCAAAGGCATCGCCACGGCCGCTGGCATCATGCTGGCGCTGTTTCCTCCGCCGGTTTTCGCCTTCGGCCTGCTCGTCTGGCTCATCCTCTTTTACTCAACGCGGTATGTCTCGGTGGCATCCCTCGGCGCGGCCGTGGCACTGCCGACGGGGGCGGCCGGCATGTGGGCTCTCGGACAGGGTGATCCTTTGCGAACGGGCATCGCCGCAGTCATGTGTGTGCTCGCTATCTTGCGCCACAAGTCCAACATCTCGCGCCTCCTCGCCGGAACGGAAAAGCGTTTCGAAAAAAAGCCCCGCTCCGTTACCTGAATCATGTTTAAAAAAATCAGCATCATCGGTGGAGGAAGCTGGGGAACGGCACTCGCACTTCTCCTCTCCGAGCACGGCCTTCCCGTCACGATCTGGGCGCACAACCCAGCCATTGCGGAGGAAATCAATTTCCGCCACACAAATTCCCACTACCTGCCTGGAATCAACCTTCCGCCGAATGTGAGTGCAACGGCTGATTTGGCGATGGCTGGCAACAGCGATCTGATCGTGGTCGTCGTTCCTTCCAAAGTGATGAAGGATACCGCCCGCTCTCTCGCGGCTTTGAACCTGCCAAGCGACACGGTGATTGTCTCCTGCACAAAGGGCATCGAATCAGGCACCGGCCTTCTCATGAGCCAAGTTCTCGGGGAGTTCCTTCCCCTGTGCCGCCTGGCTGTTCTCTCCGGCCCGAATCTCGCTCCGGAAATCGCCCGCCAAATCCCGGCGGCGAGCGTGATCGGCAGCGCACACGCCGACTTGCTCGAGCCACTTCAGCGCATTTTTTCTTCCAAGGGATTCCGCGCCTACACGACGGATGACATCACCGGCGTCCAGCTTGGCGGCGCATTAAAAAACATCTACGCCATCGCGGCCGGTGTGTGCGACGGGTTCGGCATGGGCGACAACGCCAAAGCAGCGCTTGTGACCCGTTCCCTTGCGGAAATGACGCGCCTTGGCATGGCCTTGGGCGGGCGTCGTGAAACCTTCTTCGGCCTCAGCGGAGCGGGCGATCTCATGGTCACCTGCTTCAGCAAGCAAAGCCGAAACCGTCAGTTCGGCGAACGTCTCGGGCGCGGGGAAAAGCCGGCGGATATCATCGCCTCGCTCAAAACCGTCGCCGAAGGCGTGCCGACGGCCTTGAGCGCATCCGAGTGCGCGAAGCGGCTCAGCATCGACGCACCGATCACCGCCGAAGTCTGTGCCGTTCTCCACGAGGGCAAGCCGCCGCGCGAATCCATGTCCTGCCTGCTCGGCCGTCCACCGAAGCCCGAGAACGAGCATTCCAGCACACGCGGCTGATGAAAATCGGCTTCGTTCGCCGCGGGCACTCGAGCACTGGAGGAGCGGAAGCCTACCTCATCCGCCTCGCCTCTGCGCTGCGTAGCTCGGGTCAGGAAACCACTCTCATCACCACCTCCGACTGGCCCGCCGAGCGCTGGCCGTTTGGAGACATTCAACACCTGCCCGGCAAATCGCCCCGCGAATTCGCCGCGGCTTTTCAAGGTGCGCACTCCGGCTGTGATATCCACTTCAGCATGGAGCGCGTTCCCGGTTGCGATGTCTACCGAGCGGGCGATGGCGTGCACGCCGCCTGGCTCGCGCGGCGCGACGCGTTCGAGCCTTTTTGGAAAAAAGCCACCCGTTGGCTGAACCGCAAGCACGGCGAGATTTTGGAACTTGAGCGCCGCGTCTTTGATCCCGCAAACACCCGCCTCGTCATTGCGAACTCCCGAATGGTTCGCGACGAAATCCTTTCGCACTTTTCCTTCCCGCAAGACCGGGTGCAGGTCGTTTACAATGGCATTCAGCCCTTCGCCAACCTTCCGCCGCGCGACGAGGCGCGCCGCCAATTCGGCCTCGATCCGCAAACCTTCTGCGTTCTTTTTCTCGGCACCGGCTGGGAACGCAAAGGCCTTGCAAACGCCATCAAAGCCGTGGAGATGGTGGACGATGCCACGCTGCTCGTTGCGGGGCGCGGCCCGGCAGATCTCTATCCCGGCAGGAATGTCCGCTTCCTCGGCCCGGTTTCCGATATCGCCGCCCTCTTTGCAGCGGCGGATGTCATGACTCTGCCTACGTGGTATGACCCCTTCTCAAATGCCTGCCTCGAAGCCCTCGCGGCGGGACTTCCCGTCATCACCACAAACGCCAACGGATTCTCCGAAATCATGACACCCGAAATCCATGGGAGCATCGTCCCGACCGGGGACGCGCTCGCGTTGGCCGAGGCGATCGAATCGTGGAGGGATGCTGACCGCCGAACCGAGGCCCGCCCTATGTGTCTCCAACTTGCCGGTGAGTATTCCATGGTGCGCAACGCACTGGAGACGCTGCAGATCCTCGCGCAGACCACCCAGAGCGCCGATGTCCCCGTCGGCCCCTCGCGCGAGCTGCCATAAAACACATGAAGCCAACGAAAAACTGGCGTAAAAATGCCAACGGGGACTTCGGCTTTCCTGAGAACATCGCCGCTCCCGATTCGCGCAAGGAATGGTATTCGCCGCGTGAAATGCATCCCGGCGCCCGTTTCGATTGAGTTCCATCGCCTTTCCACCTCGAAAACTTTATGAAAAAATTCCCCGCCTCGTCACGCTGGAGTCGCGAAGCGCGGAGGAAGAGCAGCATCCTAAAAACCATGTAATTTTGTCAAAAAAATGCTTTCTGAATCAAAAAATCTCTTGTTTCCAAGATGCGACCGGCTATTGTCGGACTTTTTGGTAAAACCTGCTTCAATCAATTCGCAGTAGCATACATATTAACAATTAATGCTGCCTTATTTCTCGGCTTGAAACCGCCACAAGAAAGTCACTATGCCTGCCTTCAAATATCGCAACGATTTCTCCGCCACACAGAGCAATATGACTCTTCGCGAAGAATACATAGAGACGAGCTTCATCGATAAGCTTTCCAGCCTCAAATACACTTATCGGCCTGACATTGACGATCGCGAAACGCTGGGGAAAAACTTTCGCGAGAAGTTTGAGGAGCTAAATCAAGTTCGCCTTACAGATGCCGAGTTTGCGCGCCTGCAGGATGAAATAATCACCTCGGATGTCTTCACCGCCTCGAAGACCCTGCGCAGTATCAATGCCTTCACCCGCGATGATGGCACGCCGCTCAACTACACTCTGGTCAACATCAAAGACTGGTGCAAAAACCACTACGAGGTCATCAACCAGCTCCGCATTAATACGGATAACAGCCACCACCGCTACGATGTCATCTTGCTCATCAACGGCGTGCCCTGCGTGCAGATCGAGCTGAAGACCCTGGGCGTGAATCCCCGCCGGGCCATGGAGCAGATCGTGGAATACAAGAACGATCCCGGCAACGGCTACACCAAGACCCTCCTCTGCTTCATACAGCTCTTCGTTGTTAGTAACCGCGACCGCACCTACTACTTCGCAAACAACAACGCCCGCCACTTCGCCTTCAATGTCGACGAGCGCTTTTTGCCCATCTACGAGTTTGCGGGCGAGGACAACCGAAAGATCACTCATCTCGATTCCTTTGCCGAGTGCTTCTTAAAAAAATGCGACCTCGGCCGCACCATCAGCCGCTACATGGTTCTGCTAGCCGGCGAGCAAAAGCTCATGGTCATGCGGCCCTACCAGGTCTATGCCGTGCAGCACATGGTGAAGTGCATCGACGACGACAACGGCAACGGCTTCGTATGGCACACCACCGGCAGCGGCAAGACGCTCACCTCCTTCAAGGCCTCCACACTGCTCAAGGAAAACGACCACATCCACAAATGCGTCTTCGTAGTAGACCGCAAGGACCTCGACCGCCAGACGCGCGAGGAGTTCAACAAGTTTCAGGAAGGCTGCGTCGAGGAAAACACCAACACCGCCGCGCTCGTCCGCCGACTACTTTCCGAGGACTACGCGGACAAGGTCATCGTCACCACCATCCAGAAGCTCGGCCTCGCGCTGGATGAGGGCAGCAAGCGCAACAAGCAGCGCAAAAAGAACGACCAGCCGACCTACAAGGAGCTGCTGGAAGTCCTGAAGGACAAGCGCATCGTCTTCATCTTCGACGAGTGCCACCGCTCCCAGTTCGGCGAAAACCACAAGGCGATTAAAGAGTTTTTTCCCAACTCCCAGCTCTTCGGTTTCACCGGCACGCCCATTTTTGATGCGAATGCCTCCTTGCAGAAGATCACCGACACGCAGGCCTCCATGCGCACCACGGCGGACCTCTTCCAGAAGCAGCTCCACGCCTACACCATCACACACGCCATCGAGGACGGGAATGTCCTGCGTTTCCATATCGATTACTTCAAGCCGGGAACGCTGCCGTCCTCGTCGGCATCACCTACCACCCAGCCGCCGAAGCCTGGCGAGCCAATTGCCAAGAAGGCCGTCATCGAGGCCATCCTCGCCAAGCACGATGCCGCCACGGGCGGACGCCGCTTCAATGCCATCCTTGCCACCGCGTCCATCAATGACGCCATCGAATACCACGCTCTGTTTGCAGCGATGCAAAAGGAGAAGGCCGATCCCGAGTTCAAGCCGCTGAACATCGCCTGCGTCTTCTCCCCGCCTGCCGAGGGCGATCCCGATGTGAAGCAGATTCAGGAAGACCTGCCGCAGGAGCAGGCGGACAACGAGGAAGACCCCGAGGGCAAGAAAGCCGCGCTCAAGGCCATCCTCGCCGATTACAATGCCCGCTACGCCACCAATCACCGCCTCAGCGAGTTCGATCTCTACTACCAGGATGTGCAGAAGCGCATCAAAGACCAGCAGTGGCCAAATGCCGACCACCCCGCTGCGCAGAAGATCGACATCACCATCGTCGTGGACATGCTGCTCACCGGCTTCGACTCGAAGTTCCTGAACACGCTCTACGTGGACAAGAACCTCAAGCACCACGGCCTCATCCAGGCCTTCTCCCGGACTAACCGCGTGCTCAATGGCACCAAGCCGTATGGGAACATTCTCGACTTCCGCCAGCAGCAGGACTCGGTGGATGCCGCCATCGCCCTCTTCAGCGGCGAGAAAACCGCCGAGCAGGCGCGGGAAATCTGGCTCGTGGACAAGGCCCCCGTCGTCATCCATAAGCTGGAGACCGCCGTGCAGAAGCTGGGCGACTTCATGCAGTCCCAGGGCCTCGACTGCACGCCCTCCGCCGTGGCGAATTTGATGGGCGATGCCGCCAAGGCCGCCTTCATCACCCACTTCAAGGAAGCCCAGCGCCTCAAAACCCAGCTCGACCAATACACCGATCTCACCGAGGAAAACAAAGCCGCCATCGAGCAGGTGCTGCCCGAGGAAAGCCTGCGCGGGTTCCGTGGCGGGTATCTGGAAACCGCCAAGCTGCTCAAAGCCGGGAATGCTGAGGTCCCCGCCGGCAGTGATTCTGAAAAACCAGCCGACCAGATCGACTTCGAGTTCGTCCTCTTCGCCTCCGCCGTCATTGATTACGACTACATCATGGGCCTCATCGCCCGCTTCTCGGAGAAAGGCCCGGGCAAATCGAAGATGACCCGCGAGGAACTCATCGGCCTCATCAGCGCCGATGCCAAGTTCATGAACGAGCGCGACGACATCGCCGAATACATCGGCACGCTCAAGGCGGGCGAGGGCCTCAGCGAAACCGCCATCCGCGAGGGCTACACCCGCTTCAAGGCCGAGAAGAACGCCAAGGAACTCGCCACCATCGCCGCGCGGCACGGCCTCGCCACCGCCACCCTGCAAACCTTCGTGGACGGCATCCTCGACCGCATGATCTTCGACGGCGAGCACCTCAGCGACCTCATGGCCCCGCTCGACCTCGGCTGGCGCGCCCGCACCCACGCCGAACTCGCCCTCATGGCCGACCTGCACCCCCTCCTCACCAAACGCGGCGGTGGCCGCGACATCTCAGGACTTTCCGCGTATGAGCAGTAACAGCCCAGCTCAAAATATGGCGAATTCGCCACTTTTAACCCCGTCGAATTCGATGGAATTAGAAAAGTTCAACTGCCCAAATTCGACGCCTGCCATCCGAACCCAAAATCAAACGGCTAGAAAAGAGATTTAAAGAGACACATGGAACAATAATCAAATTAAACAACTTACCTTAACCTTCGAGGGGCACGCCCAGCAGACGGAAACCGGCGTGGAATACTGGCTGGCTCGCGATCTCCAGCACCTCCTAGGCTACAACAAATGGGAGAATTTTCAAACCGTGATTGCCAAGGCCAAGACCTCTTGTGAGGTCTCCGGTCATACGGTTGAGAACCATTTTCCTGACGTCAGGAAAATGGTTGTTGCCCGTCACGATAATCACGGGGGATTTTTTCAAGATAATCAGCGAGGATGAGGGCTGATTTTGCGTGGTCTGGGCGAGGGTTGCTTTCAAATTGAGAGCGGGGATCAGCAGCAAAGAGGCG
>JBILWM010000120.1:0-7327 GCA_044369905.1 Terrimicrobiaceae bacterium
GGTTTTTTGAGCTGAAAAAAGCTAGAATAGAGAAAAAACACGTTTTTGTCGAGCTGGTGTCAAAAAATGGAGGGCGAGAAAATCACCCACTGCAAAAAAGAGGACTTTCCGGACAGGCTCTAATTATCTTAGATTGAACAGTAAAGTGCGCTGGCATTTTATCAGTTAAATGATCCTTCAGCATGGTCGTGCTTCCAAGTCTGCCAGAGCATGACCATGGCGAGGGTGTCGAGTTCGCAATACTTCAGGAGGGCAGCGCGTAGGGATGCGATTTCCTGGGTGGAAATTTCGGTGAACTGACATTTGGCGTAGGCCATCATGGCTGCGCCTCGGTTGCGGATGGCCTCGTCATCGAAAAGGCGCTGTGCGAGTCGGCGGTCATAGACACGCCGCTACAAAGGGGCGCTCTGCGAGCATCAGGAGGAGTCGGTGGTCATAGACACACCGCTACAAAGGCTCTCGACGCTGGTCTCTCGTCTCTCGACGATTTTGTAATTTTTCCGAATCTCAGCGGGCGCAATGTTCTTGGGGTTCAATTTCATGTCCCGCTGGAGTTGAAATTCTGTATGCGCATGAAGGAAAAACCCGTAAGAATGGCAAGCCTGATGCTGATCCTGCGACTGGCGATGTGATGGTATTCCGATCTCTATGAATGAATCCAACCACGACCCGAGCGATCCCACGCTCGATTCTGCGATTCTATCGCACTTGGCCAAGTCCCGTTGCCGAGACACAAGGAGAGCTGTGTCGCTCAATCCGAACGCGCCATTGGAGGTTCTGCGGGCGCTTTGGCTGGAGTATCCGGAGTGTCTGCTGGAGAATCCGGTTTTGACTTTGTGGGAGGTCACCTTGCCGAGTGACATTCCAGATTTGATCGGGCAGCCGGTGCTCTTGGAGCTTTTTAATTCTCTGAGGGGCAGGAACGAATCCCTTCCCGAAATGCTTTTCAATCCGCGTCGACTGGGCTTGCTGGCAAGTGAGTCGCTGGATGAGTGGAACGCGTCCGTTTTCAAAAATTTTCCGATCGATTCCGACTCAGATATCAGAAAGACATTCATCCAAGCTGTGCAACCGCATCCACGATGCGAGTTTTTCTTCGATAAGGCACCGGATGAAATCTGGCGGGCGCTCGCAAACGACCCTTGCAAGGAGGTGGTTCTTAAGTTTGCGGAGTTGATCGCAAAATATGAACAGGGAGAGAAGCCGATGCGTCCAATTTTTATCGAGTCCACGCTGTCACTGGCGCGCCGAAAAAACCCGAAGATTCAACAAACGCTGGCACGGGGCGTCTATTTGCCACCCGAGACTGTCGATCTCCTGATCGAAACAGGCGATGCGCGCACGAGAGCCCTCTTGACCGGCGCGCGGTTGGCATCCCTCGCAGCGCAATTAAAACTGGCGGGTGATTCTGCGAAGGCGGTTCGTTTGGCCATGGCCAAGGCGGCGACTCAAGCCGGGGTGCTGCGCGCCTTCCGGATGGATGACGACCCAGCCGTGCTGAAAGCTGTGTTGGCCAATAAAAAGACGCCGAACGATGTGCGGTGCCGAATCGTCCGGGAAGCGGCTCCCGAGGTGCAGGAGGTGCTGTGCGATGCGGTGAACTATCTGGCGATACCATTTTATCTCGAATGCAAGCCGCACCTGACAGCGAAAACGCGGGCGGGCATATGCCAACGCGAGGGTCTCAACACCGACATCCTGCTGGATTTGGTGCATGACGCCGAGGAGAGCGTGCGGATGGCCGTGGCTCTGGAGCTTGAAGCAAAAGCCCGCACTCATTTCCCGGTATTGATCGATAATATTTTAAACGACTTTCTTCGGGATCCCTCGGAAAAAGTTCGCCTGGCGATTATCCCACTCACGGTCCTCACACATGAACATGCCCACAAGTTGCTGTGCGACGCCTCGGAAAATGTCCGTGCCGGCATGGCCGCCCACTTGCTGAAAAAGCTCGGTGATTTCAGGCGCGAAAAAATCTTGGCCAACTATGAAGAGCTTTATTTGGAGTTCGCCTCCCAATTGACCGCGATGGCTGAGGACCCGTCGCACAAAGTCCGCCTGACATTGGCTGCCGCCACCGAAACGCCACCGAATGCATTCTGGTCGCTCTATGAGGATCGGAACCATGTCGGCGTGGTCAACGCAGTCCACGCCTCGTTGCTACCTCTGGGATATTACATCGACGAAGGCGTCAAAATTACACATCGGAAAAAGCCTTCCCGCGCTTTGGTGAAAAACTTGGCGCAATCCGAGAACCCGTTCCTGCGCCATATCGCCGCAAAGTCTCCACATACAACAATCCGCGATCTGCGGCGCTTGTCATCGGATTTGAATCCTTATGTGGCCGAAGCGGCCGCGCACCGGCTCGAAGTCCGTGAATACTACCACGCGGGGCCTACTCCCGCACAACTTGACCCCGGCCCCGAATTAGCGGTGGCATAGCGGCACATTTTTGGCATTTTTGAAGTCCCAACCAGCAACCTTTTTTTCCCTATGAGCAAAATCCGAAAAATCAAAGAAAAGAAATCCACACGCGGCGTGAGCACTCGCGCCGGAATAGAACGCATCTTCCGCATGGTGAGCCTGCTTCAGAATGCCAGCGAGTCAGGGAAAAAGATCACCTGCACAACGCTGCAGGAGGAATTCGAGGTGGACAGGGCCACCGTGCTCCGGGACATCAGATTCATCTGCGACCGGCTGGAAATGGATCTCGAATGGGATGCCCGCGAAGGGACATATGTGATCGAGGAGAACTCGAGGTTTCTGCCGCCGATGGAACTCAAGGACAAGGACTACCTCCTGCTTTCTTTCTTTCAGCAATGCCTGCTGCCCTACGAGGCCACCGAACTGGGACAGGAATTTCTGGCTTCGTTCGAGCGGATGTTCGGGATTTTTACAGGGTCGAAAAATTGGGATGCCTGGTCGGAGACGGTGCATTTCCGTTTCGCCGACAACCCGCCATCGAGCACGAAGGAGCTCAAGATTTTCAACATCCTGCACCGCGCGATCAAGGAACGCAAAGTCGTCGAATTTGATTACAAGAGCCCCAAGAATGCCGCTGCGAAGCACAAGTCGATCGAGCCGCATCTCATGGTCATGCACCATGGGCGCTTTTACTTTTACGGCACGGACACCAACACACGCCACCTCACGCCCTTTGCTTTCCCGCGCGTGAGCAACATCAAAGCGACCGCGCAAAAGTTCACAGCGAAGCCGGAGAAACATCCGCGCGACCTGCTGAAATTCAGCTTCGGTAGTGTCATCAGCACCGATGCTCCCGAGGATGTGGTGCTGGAATTTGAGGCTGAAGTCGTGGAGCGCCTGAAGGAATCGACATGGCATCCGCATCAAAAGCTGGAGGATCTCGCCGGCGGACGAGCCCGCCTGACGCTGCGTCTCAATTCCACTCTCGAGATCCAGCCCTGGATTCTGGGATGGGGGCCGAAAGTGAAGGTGCTCGCACCGGCGAACCTCGCAGAATCGATTGCGACGAGCGCCCGCAAGATGGCGGCCCAATATGCCTGAGCGCAGAGTGGCGAGGAAATTTCTGAGAGGTCTCGGCGCGGTGCTTCTGGCCTGGGCTTTCGTTTACTCGGAAGCCGCTGCGCAGTCGCCCGCCCAAGCGCCTGCGGCAGGCATTCACGAGGTAGAGGTCACGGGAAGCGGTGTGGATGAGGACTCCGCGCTGAAGGCGGCCTTTGTCAAAGCGCTCGAGCGCACGGTCGGAACGCTGGTTTATTCCTCCACCACGACGAGGAACTTCCAGCTCGAGAGCGATGTGCAAAAGCTGCTCACCAATGGCTGCATCGAGTCCTACGACGAAATCTCATCGCGGAATGAAAACGGCGCGGTGGTCAAAACCATACGCGCCCGCGTGCGCCGCGGCGTGGTGGCTGATTTCATGCGACGCTCCGGCTACTCGGGGGCGGCAGACCTGAGCGACACCTGGGCGCGCCTTGCCACAAGCATTCGCGGAAAAAAACAGGCCCTCGACATGCTTCACGAGAAAATGCCGCAGATCCGCGACGCACTCTACAAGGTCAGCCTCGTCGATCTGGCAAGCGGTCGCGAGGTCGATGGAAAGACCTTCACAGAGCCATTCACTCAGGAAAACCTCGATGGCGATGTCGTCTGCGTGTGGGCCGCCGTGGTCAAACCCGACTGCCATTTCTGGGACACCCAAGCCGCGCCGCTGCTTGCGGCCTGCTTCGATGTGCTCTCCGAAAAAAAAGGCCGGCTCTTTGTAAACATGAACACCGGCGTCCCCTCGGTGCACGCCTATGGTGACGAAAACCCCGTTGTCTTCGGATCCTTTACCCGCGCGCCGATGCACCGCTGGCAGCGCCTGAAAAGAGGGTCCCCTCCCCCGTGGCACAATGCGCGTCCCATACCGCGACCGGAATCCGCTCCGCACTGCATCGCGCTCGAGACGCGCAGCATGAATCCCGATTGTCTCGACCTGTCCCTGTATTTTTTCACCGACGAAGTCTACCAACGCATCATGAATCCCCCCGAGGTGAGGAATGCCCAGGACGAACTGACCTCACAACCGGAGTCCTTCGATACCCTTCGCACCGGCCTGAGGGCGAATCTCACGCTCAAAGGCGGCGGCGAAAAAACCTTCGCCGTCCGGCAAAACGCGCCGCTTTTTCGCCATTTCAGCCTTCCTTGGACGGGGAACATCCAAGCCAAATATTGCGGCCCGTATTTTCCTGCAGGCTCGTTTGCGAACGGTTGGGGCGAACAATCCCAATGGCCCTCATGGAATGGTCCTGTCAAACCCGCGAGAAACACACCGGGATTCGCACCATTCCTCATTCACCAAGGCCGCATTCACCTCGCGACCGGCGCCTACCAGGATGCGCTCCGGAGAGGGATTGAAAACGAGCGGGGCGAATTTGTCTCCGACGCAGCCGACTGCGAATTCGACTTGGAGGTTATTGTCCCCTTGGTCTTCAATCTCCATCTCGATGAACTCCGTCGCGTTCAGCACCTGAGCGTCTCCCCGCTCACAGGACCGCCTCCGATCGAACCCGGCCTGGGAGACACGCTGCTCAAGGCATTCAAGAAGTGGCTTTCCAAGTGAGAGGGGATTCCCGCATTTCTGGAAACGCGGAAATTTCTCTGCCTCATAATGGTGGCGCGTTTGGGGCGGGGTCGCTACACTGCTGGCATGCAAAAGACACGCCTCTGGCTCATGTTTCCGGCACGCCTCATCACCCGTCCCATTCTTTGGGAGTTGGCGCGAAAGTTTGAAGTCGTCACAAACATCCGGCAGGCCAGCGTTACGGATGAGATCGGCTTGGTTTCTCTTGAGCTCGATGGCGAGCGCGAGGAGATCAAAAAAGCCATAGCTTGGCTTGAGGAGAACGGCATCAAGGTTGAGCCGGTGGAGATCGGAACTATCGCAAGCTAAAGAGAGCCCGCATCGATGCGCCTGCTTCTCGTTGACGGCCACTATTATCTCTACCGCTCGTTTTTCGCCATCCGGGGACTGAAAAATTCCCGTGGGGAGCCGACGAATGCCATATACGGTTTCGTCAAAGCCCTCCGCAAAATGCTGGCCGATGTGAAACCCGACCGCGCCGCCGTGGTATGGGATGCTGGTCTTCCCGCCCGCCGCGTTGAGCTCCAGCCCGCCTACAAGCAGAACCGCTCCTCCATGCCGGACGACCTGCGCCCGCAGGAGAAGTGGCTCCAGAAAAACATCAGCCTTCTCGGCACACAGAGCGTCGAACTCCCAAATACCGAAGCCGATGACCTCATCGCATCCTATGCCATTGCTGCGCGGAATGCCGGTGCCGAGGTGGTGATCGCAACCAACGACAAGGACATCCTTCAACTCGTGGATGACAACATCCACATCTACTCCACGAACAAAACAGACATCAAAGAAGGTGGCTTCGCCCTCCTCGGGGCGGCCGAGGTCGCCGAAAAATGGGGCGTTCCGGCTGCGCGAATCGCCGATGTGCTGGCTCTCACGGGCGATAGCTCGGACAACATCCCCGGCGTTCCAGGAATCGGCGGCAAGACGGCTGTCCAGCTCGTGACCGCACACGGCTCCGTCCAAACCATGCTGGAAAATCCCTCGCTGATCGAGAATCCCCGCCTTCGCGAAAAAATCATCACCGGCCGTGACATCATCACCGCAAACCGCGAAATGGTGCGCCTCGACGACGACCTCCCGCTGCCTGTTCCTTGGGAATCCCTCGAAATCTCGCCGCACTATCCGGAACTCATCGCTGCGCTGAGGGATTGCGAATTCAAATCCCTCGTCAGCGAGATTGAGGCGGAATCCGGCAAATCCAAGCCGGCACTCCAAGGCGAGCTTTTTTAAGAAAACAAAAAAGGCTCTCCCTTTCGGAAGAGCCTCTTTTATTTGAGAACCACTCAGGGCGTCTCTTAGCTGATCAATCGCAGGATAGACTGCGTCGCCTGGTTCGCCTGTGCGAGCATCGCCGTGCCGGCCTGCTGCAGGATGTTGAAGCGGGCGAGCTTCGTGCTTTCGTCGGCCACATCCACATCGAGAATCCGGCTGTTGGCAGCCTCGAGGTTGGTTTTGTTCACCGCGAGCATGTCCGAGGCAAATGTGAGGCGCGATTGCTCGGCGCCATTGTTGGCACGGATGGTTGCTAGGTTTTGGATCGCGGTTTGGATGGTAGCAACGGCTGCTTGGGCACCGGTAAATGAACCGATGTCCATACCCGCGCCTGTGGTTGTTCCAACGGAGGTGCTGATGAAGTCGAGGTCCGCCTGGGTAATTCCCACGGTCTGGGCTCCATCATGGGATGTCACAACAGTCAGCGTGCTCGCAACATCGAGACCGGAAGTGGATCCCGAGTTGAACAGGCTGATGCCGTTGAACTTTTCGCCCACCATGAGATTCAACTGCCCTTTCAGCTGGTTCAACTCCGTGTTGTAGAGCGAAAGGTCGGTTGTTGTTTTGGTAACATCTTGCGCGAGGGTTGATAATTCAGACATCCGATTGAGGATTTTATCCGCCGTTTTAAGCACCCCGTCCTGTGTTTGCAGGAACGAGAGCGAGTTGTTCACATTAGCCAATGTCGCATCCGTTCTGCGGATCGACGCACTCATCTTCATGGACACGGCGAGGCCGCCGGCGTCGTCAAAGGAAGAGTTGATGCGTGAACCGCTGGAGAGCCTGTTGAGGCTGCGCTGGAGGTTTACATTGGTGTTGCTTAGCCCGAATAAATCACCGAAAAAGATTTTAAAATATTAATATGTCGCTTATACTGTTTTCGTGCATATAAATACTTCTTTAGCTAAAGAAACCTCTTCGCCAACACCCTGTCTTTCCGAACCCATG
>JBILWM010000042.1:0-23666 GCA_044369905.1 Terrimicrobiaceae bacterium
ACACCTTGGCGCCGGATGCAACTCCTCCACGCACCCCGGCACGCCATCCCAAAAAGAGCTGGGAAAAAATCCTGCCGCATAAGCGAGGTTTAAAAGTTCATACCCAAATCAGGTGAAATGGCTCTGAAAACTTATGATTACGCGTGAAACTGTGGCAAAAATGTTGTGGGATTACTTGCATGGTGATCTGACTTTGAGTGAGTTGGTTGATTGGTCAGAAAACTCGATTGCTGAGAAAGAATTCGAGAATGCAAAGTTGTTGGAAATCGTGGGACGATTGGGGTTCGCGGATGTTCGTGCCTTTGGCTTGGCTTGGGAGGATTGATCTTACCGGCACTCCACCACTGGATGCTCTCGTTCCCTTTGGAAAACCGTAGGTCGAAAATCGGGTGAAACCCAAGATGGCAAAATCGCGTTGGGAGCAGAGAATGGAGCCATTGGCTTGAATAAAAAACGCAAATAAATGCTATTAACTATTCATTTTGCAAGGCTTGGGCCGTATCATCTGGCGCGCTTGCGTTCGGCTTGTGAGGTTTTGGCGCCATTGGGGTGGCGGGTGGTGGCGTTGGAGATTGCGGGAGCAGATGCGACTTATGAGTGGGAGCAGGAGTCCGGTGGGGGTGGACAATGGGAGCGGGTGACTGTTTTTCCTGACAGGGTTTTTGAAAAGATACCAGCGGGCGAGATGAAGAGGGGGATCGTGAGGGAGTTGGATCGTTTGAGACCGGATGCTGTGGCGATTGCGGGCTGGGGGACTGTGGATGCGCGCGCTTGTTTGGATTGGTGCAAGAGGAATGACGCGAAGGCTATCGTGATGAGCGAGACGCGGGCTGCGGATGGGCGGCGTGTGTGGTGGAAGGAGTGGGTGAAGTCGCGGATCGTTCGGAGGTTTGATGCAGCGCTGTGCGGCGGGGAGTCGCATAAACGGTATCTTGTGCAGCTTGGGATGCCTGAGGGGAGGATCGCTTTAGGGTATAATGTCGTTGATAATGATTTTTTTAAATCGCGGACTGCGGATTGCGGAACCTGGATCGATGGCTCTTATTTTTTGGCGTCGAATCGGTTTGTAGAGCGGAAAAATCTCGGCCGCTTGTTGGAGGGGTATAAGATTTTTCAGGACTCAGTTTTCAGAATTCAGGGGGCAGAAAAAACGGGCGTGTGGCCGTTGGTTTTGCTCGGGGATGGGGAATTGCGCGGCGAATTGGAGGCGAGGTGTGCGGAGCTTGGGTTGAAAATCGCCATGGGATTCCCTCACGAAGGCGCGGGGAGCACGGAGGGCCAAAACTTAAAACTTAATTCTTACAAACTTAAAACTCCCGCCGGAGGCGGGTGCGTTGTTTTTGCGGGATTTCGGCAGATCGGGGAGTTGCCTTCATTCTATGCAGGAGCTGGCGCGTTTGTGCATCCGGCGCTGGAGGAACCTTGGGGGCTTGTGATCAATGAGGCGATGGCGAGCGGGTTGCCGGTGTTGTCGAGCCGGAATGTGGGGGCTGCGGAGGAGTTGGTGGTAGAGGGGGAGACTGGATTTTTGTTTGATCCGGGGGATGTAAACTCGATTGCGGAATCTCTTTTTAAGATGTTTTCGATGTCTGAACCTGCTCGGCACAAAATGGGAGTGGAAGCTCGTGAAATGCTGGAGCGCAAGGTGCCAAGCAGGGCTTTTGGCGAAGGGTTGGCAAAGGTGCTTGGGGCATGAAGACGCTGTGCGTATTGGAGTCGGTATCTCGTGCTGATGGCGGGATTTTTGAGGCTGAGCGGGCTTTGCAATGTGCGTTGGCCGAGCGGGAGGGTGTGGATGTCCGCGTGGTCGGCGTGAGGGATGAGTTCACGGAAGCGGATGCGGCAAAGTGGGGGCCTTTGCGACCAAGAGTCGCGGCATTGCGGGGACCAGCAGGCTTCGGGTATGCGCCGGGGTTGGCCGGTTTGCTTGATGCGGATGTGGACCTGGCCTATGCGGCGACTCTTTGGAAATATCCTTCGTGGGCGGTATTGAATTGGCAGAAAAAAACACGCAAACCTGTCGTGGCTGCTCCGCATGGTTCGCTGGATGCCTGGGCCTTGAACAACTCGCGCTGGAAAAAGCGCGTGGCGGCTTGGCTTTTCAAAGATGAGCAGTTGCGGCGGGCGACATGCTTTCGAGCGCTCTGCGCAGCGGAGGCGGATGCGATTCGGGCTTATGGGTTGCGGCAGCGGATCGAGGTGGTTCCGAATGGGGTGGAGTTGCCGGAAGAATTAACCACGGAGGACACGGAGAGCACGGAGAGCACGGAGGGGAGAAGGAGGCTTTTGTTTTTGGGGCGGATTCATCCGAAGAAGGGGCTGGTTGGCGCGCTGCGGGCTTGGGTGGACATTCAGAATTCAAAATCCAAAAATCAAAATTCGAAGCAGTGGCAGTTTGTGATCGCGGGGTGGGATCAAGGGGGGCATGAGGCGGAGTTGAAGGGGCTTTGTGTTGAGTTGGGATTAAAAGTTTTTAGTTTTCAGAGTTCAGTTTTTAGCAAGGCAGAGGTTGGGAACTGTAAAACTGAGCGCGCTCTGGATATACAGGGGGGCCTGCGGCCCGAGAATGGGTCAAGCCGGAGGTTGACCCTCCCGGATGTTGATGTTGTGTTTTTTGGGCCGGCTTTTGGGGAGGAGAAGGAGGCGCTATTGCGGAGTGCGGATGCTTTTATTTTGCCGAGTTTTAGTGAAGGGTTGCCAATGTCGGTGCTGGAGGCTTGGTCGTATGGGCTGCCTGTGGTGATGACGCCGGAGTGCAATTTGCCGGAGGGGTTCGCCTGTGATGCGGCATTGGAAATTCGGAGTGGGGAGGGGAGTCAGGGTTCAGATTTCAGTTTTCAGCATGGCTTGCGGGCGCTCTTGGAGATGTCGGGGGCGCAGCGTGGCAGTATGGGGATGAGGGGGCGGAGGTTGGTGGAGGATAGATTCACTTGGCCGAAGGTGGCGGCGCAGATGAAGGCTCTCTATGAAGAGTTGCTTCGGTAAGGAAGGGGGCAGATTTTTGAAAAACCGCGCTGGACGAGGACTGGCGCGGTTTTTTTGTGCCTTTTTTTGTGGATTTCAAGTTTCGAGTCACAGGCTAATATTTTGAAATGATTTCATCTGAAAGACGCATCGGGGTGACGCTGGGGGATCCGGCGGGGGTTGGTCCTGAGGTCGTGGCTGCGGCTTTGGATTCGATGGAGTTTCCCGAGGGAGTTTTGGTGGATGTGATTGGGACGGTGGCGGGCCACACGGCAGGCCAAGCAACGGAGGCTTCGGCTCGTGCGGCTTTGGAGGCTATGGAGGAGTCGGTGCGGCGTTTGTTGGTTGGCGAGATTCAGGCTGTGGTGACTGGGCCGGTTTGCAAGCATGCTTTGCATCGCGTGGGCTTTGAATTTCCCGGGCAGACCGAGTTTTTTGCGGCGCGGGCTGGAGTGGAGAATTTTGCGATGTGCCTAACTGGTGGAGCGCTGACTGTGGCCCTTGTGACGGCGCATGTGCCGCTGGCACGAGTCGCGCCGTTGCTGAGTGTGGAGGAAATCGTGAGGGTCGGTCGCTTGTTGCAGGATTTTTTGATTTGGAGAGGCAAAAAAAATCCACGCATTGCTGTGGCTGGGTTAAACCCTCATGCGGGCGAGCAGGGTGATATGGGGCGCGAGGAAATCGATATCATCGCTCCTGCGGTGGCTTGTTTAAGCCTGTTGGGGAACTTTGTCGGGCCGTTGCCGCCGGATACGGTTTTTCACAGGGCGGTTGAGGGGGATTTCGATGGGGTGCTCTGTATGTATCACGATCAGGGATTGATTCCGCTGAAGCTGCATGCGTTTCACGAGGGCGTGAATGTGACGCTTGGTTTGCCTTTTATTCGCACAAGCCCTGACCACGGCACGGCCTTTGATATCGCGGGTCGTGGGGTTGCGAGGCCAGACAGCATGAGACAGGCGATTCGACTCGCGGTGGAGTTGGTGTCTAAGGTTTAGGCAGTCGGCCGGATGAGGCGCTGGATTTCGTCTGCGAAATCCATGCGGTCTTCGGGAACGGCGCGGTCGATGTAGAGGATGCCCTGGGTGTGGTCGAGTTCGTGCTGGACGGCGCGGGCGAGGAGGCCGTCGGCTTCGAATTCGATTGGGGATCCATCAATGCTAAGGGCTTTGACTCGAACCGAGAGTTGGCGTGAGACATTGGCCGAGAGTTCCGGGAAACTCAGGCAGCCTTCGCTCTCGGTGTGAATTCTTCCGAAGGTATCCACCTCGGCGTTCAGAAGCACCATGGGCATGAGGGATTCGAAATCGGCGCGCTTGCCTCGAATGCGCATGGCGCTGGGGCGTTTTTTGATTTGGGGCACATCGAGGACGAACATCTGCAGCGGCATGCCGACTTGCTGGGCAGCGAGTCCCAAGCCCTCGGCTTCCTTCATGGTCTCGATCATGTCGGTGGCGAGTTGGCGGATCGAGTCGTCAATCTGGTCGATACGGGCTCCCGGCGTGCGGAGGGCTGGGTGGTCAAAAGTGGTGATTTCGAGGATCATTTTGCGGAGTCGGGTTGGGTGAAGGCTGGCACATCGCGGAGCCCGGCGGCTTTGAGGGAGTCGAGGATTTTTACGACGGTGCCGAAAGGTGCCTCCCGGTCGGCTTGCATGGCGATGCCCCGACTGGGTTGGGTTTCGCGGATTTTCTGCAGGGCGGCAGTGAGGTTTTCGAGGGTGACAGGTTTTTCATCCAGCGTGATTTCCTTTTCAGACTTCACTCGCAGCACGGCGGGTTCTTTTTGCGCGGCGGCTGCGGTTTCGGCGGATTTGGAATCGGGTAGGTTGATCTGCAGTTGGGGCTGGGGCTTTCGGAAGTTCGTGGTGACGATGAAAAAAATCAGCAGGATTGCCAAAATATCGATGAGCGAAACGATATTGATGAACGGGCTGCGGCGTTTTCGGGTGTAGAACTGCATTTCGCTCAGGCGGCTATTGAGGTTGGTAGAGCTTGGCGAGCAGGCTGGCGGTGATGGATTCCATCTCGACGGCCAGCATTTCGATCCGGCGCTGAAAATAGCTGTGCGCAATCAAACTTGGCACAGCAACGCCGAGTCCGGCGATGGTGGTATTCAGGGCTTCGGAAATGCCACGCGCGACCAGCACGGGATCGCCGTTGTTTCCCAGGGTGGCGAAAATGCCCACGAGGCCAGAGAGTGTTCCAAGCAGGCCGAGGAGCGGACCGGTGCCGGTGGCGATTTCGAGAATGACGAGGCCTTTTTCCATGCGGGCGATTTCGTGCCTCGCGCAGGTCTGGACGGCTTCGAGATTCTCGGATTTCGACCAGTTCAGGTGCGAGATGAGTGTCGAAAGAACGAGTGAGATAGCCGATGGATGACGCTCCATTTCCTCTTGCAGGGACTGGAGAGTATGCCCAGGGCGGAGGTCCTCCACCGCTTCAGCGACCGCTCTTGGAAATATAGCGCTCTCACGGAGCCTCCAAGCGCGTAGGAAAATCGCGGTCAATGTCACTATCGAAAGCAAAACCAGCAGCACCATGAAGGGGCCGCCTTTTTCGAAAAAATCGGCAAGCGCCGAGAGCGTCGTTTGGGATGTCATCAGTTGCCAAGGATCGTAAACGAGAAGTCGATTTCGAGGCGACCGTTTTCGATCAGCTTGGCGACTTCGGGCGGCATGGGAGGGACTTCCGCCTGCACCACCGAGGCCAGACTCACGGAGGCGAAGCTCTCGTTCGAGGAATTTGAAAGCACCAGCGGGGATTTGATTTTTCCTTCCGGAGTCACCGTGAAGCGGATTTCCACGGTTCCGATATTGAGAAGGCCCATCTGGGAATTCACATAGTAATACCAGCGCGAACCTATGGCGTCGGAGACTTGTTTTTTATAGCGCCCGAGTGGTGTGGCATTCGCTTCCAAGGAGGCCTTGCCACGGTTTGAGACATTTCCGCGCAGGCGTGTGACGCGGGTTTCCGGTTGGAAGCCCGACTCTGCGTTCTTACTTGGCCGGGTTGCTGTCTTGGTTTTTTGGATTGGTGTCGGCTGGGGAGTTGGCTTGGGAGCTTCGATGAGTGCCAGATCTGTTTCCAGTCGAGGTGTGGGGGCGGGCTCCGCCTCGGGTTGCGACTGCTTAGCGGCTTGGGTGGCGGGTGCCGCCTGGGTTTGCTTCTGGCCCGCAGCGTAGCGTTGGTCTCGAAGATCGAGTCCCTGTTCCTCGCGGCCTTCGAGGGATGGCATCATCTCCTGGGCGCTGGGTGGGGCTTCGCTGGCGGCGATCGAGTCGTTGTCTGATTCAAAGGCGGCGTCCTTGTTGGGTTTTTTCTCGAGATTCTCCTGAGGCGGCGTGCTGACGAATCGCGGCGCGGTCTTTGGCGCGGTCGGCATGGGCAGGATGGTCAGTTGCAATGGTTCCTCGACTGCAGGAACCGTTTCTTTGGAGATGCGGGCTCCGTTCAAAACAACAAAAGCCACCGCCAGCAGAAAAAAAAGATGAACCAGCAGCGAGGCCAGAAGCGCCGCAGCTGTCTCCCAGCGCGACAGGTTTCTTCTCGTGCCCACGGAATTCATCGAGGCAGATTAGCCTTCGTTTTCCGTCTCGGCAATTCCATGTCTTGACCGCGCAAGAAAGCGCGTGACATCATGACGGCTCAGTAAAAAACCTACCTCTACCGTGGACATCAAAGAAATTCGCACACTCATCGACCTCATGAAGAAAAACGGCGTCGCCGTTTTCAAAATGGAGCGGGAAGGCTTCAAAATCACGCTCAAGACAGCCGGAGCCGTCGGTCCCGCCCAATATGTGACCAGCCAGCCGGTCTTTTCGGTCAGCGAACCGGCAGCACTCCCCGCCATCACTTCCGAAGCTCCCGCCGCGCTATCAGCTCCTGCTGCAGCCACGGTTGGCATCGAAATCAAATCGCCGATGGTTGGCACTTTTTACACCGCGCCTTCCCCTGAATCCCCTGCGTTCCTTACGGTCGGCCAGCAGGTCACTCCAGACACAGTGGTTTGCATCATCGAAGCCATGAAGGTCATGAACGAGGTCAAAGCCGAGGTCTCGGGAGTTGTTACCGAAATTTGTGCTGAAAATGGCAAGCCAGTTCAGTTTGGTCAGCCACTCTTCCGTCTCAAGTAATCCCCCGGCCATCCCGCCATGTTTAAAAAAATCCTGATCGCCAATCGCGGCGAAATAGCCCTTCGTATCATTCGCGCCTGCAAGGAACTGGGCGTGCAGTCTGTGGCCATTTATTCCGAGCCCGACATCGACAGCCTCCATGTGCAACTCGCCGACGAGGCCATTTGCATCGGGCCTGCCGTGAGTTCCGAGAGCTACCTCAAGATCGACCGCATCATCAGCGCGGCCGAGATCTGCGATGCCGATGCGATTCACCCGGGTTATGGATTTTTGGCGGAGAACGCGCATTTCGCCGAGGTTTGCGCCAGCTGCAACATCAAGTTCATCGGTCCTACACCGCAGGCGATCCGCCTCATGGGCGACAAAAATTCCGCCCGCGATTGCGCCCGCAAGGCTGGTGTGCCGATCTCGCCCGGCAGCGATGGCACGATCGATAGCGAGGCCGAGGCGCTGCGCATTGCCCGCAAGATTGGGTTTCCAGTGATGATCAAAGCCGTCGCCGGCGGTGGCGGTCGCGGCATGCGCATTGCCAGCAACGAAGGCAGCTTGGTGCAAGGATACCATGCCGCCCGTATGGAGGCCGAGAAGGCGTTCGGGAATGGTGCGGTTTATATCGAGAAGTTTATTGTTAACCCGCATCACATTGAATTTCAGGTTTTTGGTGACAATCATGGCCGTGTCGTGCATCTCGGTGAGCGCGATTGCTCACTCCAGCGCCGCAACCAAAAGATCGTCGAGGAGTGCCCCTCGCCGCTGATGTCGCCCGAGCTTCGCAAAAAAATGGGCGATGCATCGATCAGCCTCTGCCAAAGCGTGGGCTACACGAACGCCGGCACCATCGAGTATCTCGTGGACGATGACGGAAATTTCTACTTCATGGAAATGAACACCCGCATCCAGGTCGAGCATCCGATCACCGAGGAGGTTTATGGATGCGATCTCGTGAAGCAGCAAATCCAAGTGGCCGCAGGCGAGCACCTCAGCAGCTATGTTGTGGAAGCCCAGCCTCGCGGGCATGCCATCGAGTGCCGTATCAACGCAGAGGATCCCGAGAAAAATTTCCAACCCTGCCCCGGCAATATCGGTCTTTATTACGCACCCGGTGGGCGCGGCATCCGCATCGACTCCCACGCCTACGCCGGCTACCCGATCCCGCCGAACTACGACTCAATGATCGCCAAGGTCATTGCCACCGCCTCCAGTCGCAGCGCTTGCATCAAGCGCATGTCGAGGGCCCTCAACGAATACATGATCACTGGAATCAAGACCACGATTCCCTTCCAGCAAGCGATCATGCACAACGAGTCCTTCCGCCAAGGCAAATACCACACCGGTTTCGTCGAGCAGCTTTTGCGCGACGGAGTGCCGATGATGCGCTGAGCAGCGGTTTTTACTCGGATCTCTGCAGCTCGCCACAGTGGGCGGCAAATCCCGCTCCAAAGGCGGTGAGCCAGAGATTTTCGCTCCCGGGGTTGTTCGTGAGCGAATGCTCCAGTGCGGCAAGAACACTTGGGCTGCTGATGTTGCCGTATTGGCGAAGAACCTCGCGTGTGGCGCACAGTTGGTGTGATGGAATCGCGCGCTCGATGGCCTCGATTACATCGCGTCCACCAGTGTGGGCGATGAGCTGATCTGGCGTGTTCGACCGCATTTCAAAAAGCTCGGCGACCGCTTCAGCTGCGAGGGCGGGGACTTCGCGGTGGAGCTGGTTTTTCAGGCGCCCTCCGGCATTGACGAAGCGGATTTTTTCCCGGTGTTCGGGTTTGTGGATGGTGCGGAAATTCTGGAAGCGGAATTGACCACCTTGGTTCTCACCTTTCCAGATGGCCGCGGCAGCTCCGTCGCCAAAGAGGCTGAGGCTGATAAGCACGCCCGGTTCGTCGTTCAGGTAAAAAGCGGCGGAGGAAATTTCCACAGCTACCGTGGCCACGGTTGCTTGGGGATCTGCGGCAAGGAGGCCGCGAGCGGATTCGAGAAGAGGCAAGGCCGCGCCGCAGCCGAGGCCGAGCAGGTCTTGGAGAAAGGCATTCGGGCGGAGTTCGAGGATTTCTGAAATGTAACTGCTCAAGCCTGGGCACAGATAGCCCGTGCAGGTGCAGACCAACAGCGCATCGATGGCAGAGGGCTTGAGCGAGGCGAGATCGCAGGCTTTGAGAAGTGCCTCCGAAGCCAGTCGAGGCGCGTGTTGTTCAAAGTGCTGATGCAACTCTCCGGCATCAAAGCCGAAGGTCTTCCTTAAATCTGGATCGCAAAACCGGCGAGTTTCGATGCCGGAATTTCCAGTCAGAACCTTTTGGAGAAGCTCTCTGGAGCGCCCGCGCAGGCCATCCATCGCTCCCGAGTCCTTGAGGGTTTCAAAGCACTCGGCCTGTGTGAAGGAGTGCGGCGGAAATGCTGTGGCGAGGGATTGGAGATACATCAGCGGAGGAGGTGTAGAAGGGTTTGAAAGGGCATCATTTTCCTGCGGGCAAGGGTGCGGGTGATTCGTAGCGCGGCCCGATTCATTAAGAGTTGGTGCAGGATAGTGGCGGTCGTCAGGCGTCGTTTGAAGCGGGAGGCCTGGCTGGCGGTGGAGGTCTCCGCAGCTTCCAGCCACGATTTGCGGCCGGCGGCATAGTCCAGCGCAGGTTGTAGCGCGCACTCGGCGGACTCAAACGCCATGCTCATCCCGTTTCCTGTAAAAGGCGGGATCATGCTGGCTGCATCGCCGATGCTGAAGGCAGGTCCGGCCTGCAGACCGGTTTGAAATCCAGCGACACCGCAGAAGCTCGATTCATCCAAGTCAGCCGCCTCCAAACGGTCTGCGAGCGCATGAAGCGAAGATTCGCGGAGCATGGTGAGAAGCAGGGCGCTTCCCTTGGCTCCACGAGCAGGTCGGGCCTTGAAGAGTCCGCAGATATTCACCATGCCGTCTTCGATTTTTGCGAGGCCGATATACCCGCCGGGCGAGGTGAACATTTCGAGATCATGCGTGAGCGGCAAGTTGCGCGCATGGCATTTCAGGCCCAACCATGGCGATGGCTGCCGAGGCCTGCCGGCTGCCCAGATAATGCCTGGATCCGGTGCGATGCGCGAGTTGCTGACAAGTGCGCCACCGAGCGAAACGAACTGCCGCTGCAGGTGATCGTCGAGTTTCCAACGTGAAATTCCGCGACCGGGTGCCTGCATTTCCGCGAGCCGTCCCGCCGAGTCGCTCCAGGCGGCGCTTTGCAAACGCGTCGCATCGTCCAGGCAATCGGCGATTCCAAGGGCAGTCAGCGTTTCGCGACCCACGCCGCTGATGAATTCCCCACACACGCGGTGCCTCGGATACGCCGACGCCTCGTGTAGAGTCACCGCCACTCCACGGGATTGCAGGGCGATGCCCAGCGACAGCCCGGCAAGTCCCCCTCCCGCGATGGTGATTGGCTTTTTCAACCGCGCGAGGCTACCAGTCTCAACGCTCCGCGCCAGTGGGATGATTCCCTGATGTGCCATTTTTTCGAATCGAGGCCGAGGAGGGTAGGGAGTTCGCCTGGGCGGAAGCCGGCGCGGATGCTTGCGGGCATGTCGTGCTGGGTTGGCGATGCGGAAGCTTGAGATCGCGGGAAAAAAGCTGAGAAAAAATCCTCTCCCCCAGCGGATGTCTGACCGGCCTTGTTAGGCTCCCTACGAAATGATCACCAAAATCCTACACCTCATCCAGTCGACGCTGCTCCGTCTCCGCCCGCAGCGCCTTTTCCAGAGACACTCTGCGAAGCAAGAGGAGTTTTGTTTCGTGCCGAAAAATCAGCCGCCCTCTCAGCAATGAAATTCCCGCCTCCTACTCTTTCCATTCAAGGCAAGCGGAGGAATCCGTCACCGCACGAAGACTTGTTTGTCAAAATCGCCGCTGGTGCGTTGATCACGCTCACAAGCCCGATTTGGATTCCCCTTTGGATTCTGTTGCTGCCCTTCAAGCGTCGCCGCGAGCGCCGAAAGCGCGAGGAACGCCTCGCTCAAGCAGCCCTCCGGGCAAAGATGCCGCCACCACCTCCGCCTCCTCCCACCGATCCCGAGCTCCTGCGCCGTCGCGAGCTTGCCAGGCAGACCAATAAACACACCCACCCTAAAATCCGCCATTTCTACGACCCGATCAGAGATGATCCGGACATCGGCCCGATCATCAAAGCAGCCGCAGAACGCGCCCACCAAGAAGTCTCGGGAGGCAAATACGAGCACCTCGGCACCTGTCATCTCATCTGGCGGCGACAAAAAGAAATCCTCAAGCAGGAACACGGCATCACTTGGTATTCGTCCTCCGAAATGAACCCCGGCGTTATTTACGACTGAGCGCCACTTTCTTCTACATGTCCTCGGAATGCTTCGATTATTGAATTTTTCAGCAACAAAAATCCAAAAACTACGACATTCGCAACTCTCTTAGGCGAATGTGAGATCATTCCTGTTTTCCAAAAATTGTTTAAAAATGACCATTCAGGAATCTTCGACTTGCCGCGTATCTTCAATTAGTAAAATGCTCCAGACATCAAATAAATGCCCGCAACACTGAACACATCTGGACTTCGCGACAACCACACTAGGGGCTCGGTCGCCGACTTTCTTCGAGCGAAAATTCAGACCGATTCAAAGCTCTCGATCGTATCTGCCTACTTCACGATTTACGCCTTCGACGCACTTAAAGATGAGCTCGAACGCATCGAGCACCTCAATTTCCTTTTTGGGGAACCCTCCTTTGTCAACCGTCTCGACCCG
The DNA here is from genome assembly GCA_044369905.1 of Terrimicrobiaceae bacterium. Taxonomy (GTDB): domain Bacteria; phylum Verrucomicrobiota; class Verrucomicrobiia; order Chthoniobacterales; family Terrimicrobiaceae; genus UBA967. Next base: position 11,834 of record JBILWM010000042.1, read on the forward strand.
AGCAAGACTGAAAAAAAGGCATTCATCATCGACGCCGCTGGACTAGAACTCGCCAACAAGCTTCAGCAAAAACGAGTTGCCAAGGAGTGCGCTGATTGGATCGACCGCAAGGTGGATATAAAGACCATCAAGCAATCGAATCTCCTCCACGGAAAAATGTATCACATCGCCAACGGCGGCGTGGAGGATGCCATTCTTGGAAGCTCCAATTTCACGGTGCGCGGTCTTGGACTTGGATCATCTGGAAACAATATTGAACTCAACCTCATCGTTGACGGAAATCGTGACCGGCAGGAACTCAAGCAGTGGTTTGATGAGATTTGGAGCAACGATGACTTGGTCAAAGATGTGAAGAAGGAGGTTCTCGCCTACCTCAGGCAACTTTACGAAAACCACACGCCCGAGTTCATCTATTACAAGACACTTTATCACATCTTCGAGAAGTTCCTTGGTGACGCAGGTAAGACTGATGCAGATCTCGGAAAGACAAGCCTGTTTGAGACAGATATCTGGAAGGCACTTTTCGAGTTCCAAAAGGACGGCGTCAAAGGAGCCATCAACAAAATCCTTCGACATAATGGCTGTATCATTGCGGACAGCGTGGGTCTGGGAAAAACCTACGAGGCGCTTGCTGTCATGAAATACTTCGAGCTAAAGAACGAGCGCGTCCTCGTTCTGTGTCCGAAGAAGCTCCGCGACAATTGGACGGTGTATCGGGAAAACAATCCGCTTAATCCTTTTTTGTCCGACCGTTTTCGCTTCGATGTGATTTCCCACACGGACCTCAGCCGCGAGACTGGTTTCTCCGGTGACATCAATCTTACACCGGGCCGACATAATTGGAACAATTATGACCTCATCGTCATCGATGAATCGCACAACTTCCGCAATAACACCCCCGGCAAGAAGGATGAAGAGGGTAATATCATTAGCAAGAGCCGCTACCAGCGACTCATGGACGATATTATCAAGACCGGAATCCGCACCAAGGTCCTTCTACTTTCCGCCACACCGGTCAATAACAATCTTAAGGATCTCCGCAATCAGCTTTATTTTCTTACGGAAAACAAGGACGACGCCTTCGCGGAAACAATCGGCGTCAGCAGTCTGAAAGAGACCCTCGCAACTGCCCAAAAAGCCTTCTCGCACTGGGCGAAGAAGCAAACCCATGAGCGAAAAACCAGCGAGCTTCTCGACAAGCTGAATGCCGCATTTTTTAAGCTCCTCGACGAGTTGACCATCGCCCGATCGCGGAAACACATTCAGAAATACTACAAGGCTACCATCGAGCAGCTCGGAGGATTCCCGAAACGCGAGAAGCCTATCTCGCTCTATCCCGAGATTGATTTACAGGGGCGCTTCCTCTCCTACGACAAGCTCAACGACGAAATCGCCGCTTACAAATTGGCACTCTTCAACCCCTCGCGATTCGTTCTTCCAGACCACAAGGCTGACTATGAAAAACAGGGAACGTTTCCGTTTTCCCAAGCCGATCGCGAACACTTCCTCATCGGAATGATGAAGGTCAACTTCCTCAAGCGCTTGGAAAGTTCTGTGAAATCCTTCGAGATCACCATGGAGCGGACCATCGCAAAGATCGAGGGGCTCGAAAAGAAGATCAAAAACTTCCAAGTCCTGCCCAAACAGAATCCCGATTCCGAAGAACTTGAACTGGAACTCGACGACCCCGGGCACGACGAGGAACTTGAAGAGGCCATGCAGGTCGGGGGCAAATTGAAATTCCGGCTCGACCACCTCCGCCTTGATGGCGACGACGGGTGGCTCAAGGCTCTCAAACGCGACAAGGATCAGCTTCTTACCCTCTTCAATGCTGCCCGCAGCGTCTCGCCCAAAGACGATGCCAAGCTGGCGGAATTGAAAAAACTTATCGTTGCGAAGCTGAAAAAGCCCACAACGACCAAGCTCGGCGGGCCAAATAAGAAAATTCTCGTTTTCACCGCTTTTGCCGATACCGCAAGTTATCTCTACGATTCGTTGCTCGACTGGGCGCACAAGGAACTCGGCATCCAGATGGCCCTCGTGTGCGGCGGCGGCAATATCCGCACCACTTTTGATGAGAGCGCCTTCGACCAGATTTTGACAAACTTTTCCCCCCACGCAAAAAAACGCGCGAAGATTCCTTCCATGCCGCAGCACGGCGAGATCGACCTTCTCATCGCGACGGACTGCATCAGCGAGGGTCAGAATCTTCAAGACTGCGACTATTTGGTCAATTACGACATCCACTGGAATCCCGTGCGCATTATCCAGCGCTTCGGCCGTATTGACCGAATCGGCAGCATCAACCACGCGGTGCACCTTGTGAACTTCTGGCCCACGGAAGACCTCAACAAATACATTAACCTCAAGAACCGCGTTGAAGCCCGCATGGCTCTCGTGGACCTCTCAGCCACCTTCGAGGACAATGTGCTCAAAAACGAGGAGATCGAAGACATCATTTCCGACGACCTGCGCTATCGCGACAAACAGCTCCTCCGGCTAAAAGACGAAGTCCTCGATATTGAAGATCTCGGCGACAGCGTCTCTCTCACTGAGTTCACCCTCGACGACTTCCGCTTGGAGCTCTTGAAATACATCGAATCGAATAAACAGGCCCTCGAAGACGCCCCCTTCGGCCTCTACACCTGCGTTCCGCCACACCCGGACCACAAGGTCATCGGCCCTGGCGTCATCTTCTGCTTCCGGCAGGAAGGTCATCGCGAAGGTGCCCCCGACGCCAAGCCCGAGCCGAACGAGTCCATCAACCCGCTCCATCCCTACTTTCTTGTTTATGTCCTCAACGATGGAAATGTCCGCTTCGGCTTCGCGCATCCCAAGCAGATTCTCGACATCTACCGCATCCTTTGTTCTGGCAAAGCGGAGGCCTACAGCCAGCTTTGCAATCTCTTTGACCAAGAGACCAACCACGGCAACGCCATGGCGGCCTATGACACCCTTCTTCAAAAGGCCGTGAACTCCCTTTCCGCCACCTTCCGCAAACGCGCTGCCACCGGCCTCCAATCCAGTCGCGGCTTCGTTCTCCCCAACGCCCAGGAGCAAATCCACGAAAAAACCGATCTCGAACTCGTCACCTAGCTTGTCATTAAATCGGATCAGCCATGACTGAAAACCAGCACATCGAGTGGAAAGAGACTTGGCGCGACGACTGCCTGCGCTGGGTTTGCGGCTTCGCCAACGCTGGAGGCGGCTCCCTTCACATCGGGCGAGATGACCAGAGCCGCATCGTCGGACTTCCCGATGCCAAGCGGCTTCTGGAGGAAATCCCAAACAAAGTCCGTGATCTCCTCGGCATTCTTGTCGCTGTGAATTTGCGCAACGATAACGGCCTTTCCTGGATCGAGATCGTCGTCGATTCCTACCCTAACCCCATCAGCTATCGCGGACATTATTTTGTTCGTAGCGGAAGCACCCTGCAGGAACTCAAAGGCCCCGCGCTCGACCGATTCTTGCTCCGCCGCCATGGCCGCACTTGGGACAGCGTTCCCATGCCCGGCGTCAAAATGACGAATCTCTCTGGCAGCGCGATCCGCCGGTTCCGCAGTCTCGCCCGCGCCGCCGGTCGCATCGCTCCCGAGGACATGCGCTCGTCAAAAGCCACCCTCGTCGAAAAACTTCAACTCACCGAAGGTGCCTACCTCAAGCGCGCTGCCGTGCTTCTTTTCCACGAAGACCCCGAGAAATTCATTACCGGAGCCTTCGTGAAAATCGGCTACTTCCGCTCCGAAGCCGATCTGGCCTACCACGACACCCTCCACGGCGACCTTTTCTCCGTCGCCGCCCGCACCATCGACCTCCTGCAAACCAAGTATCTCAAAGCCGCCATCACCTACCGAGGCATCCATCGCATCGAACGCTACCCCGTGCCCGATGCCGCCCTGCGCGAAGCCATCCTCAACGCCCTCGTCCACCGTGATTACGCCGTCCCCGCGCCAGTTCAAATCCGCGTTTATGCCAACCGCCTCGCCATCTGGAACCCCTGCACTCTTCCGGAAGGCTGGACTCTTAAAAAACTCCTCGGCCCGCATTCTTCCGCACCGCACAATCCTGCTATCGCCCATGTCTTTTTCCGCTCCGGGGAAATCGAAACCTGGGGCCGTGGCATCCAGCGCATCCTTACCGCCTGCCGCGAAGCGGAAACCCCCAAGCCCCGCTTCAACCTCGAGCCCACTGGCCTCTGGACCGAATTTCCCTTTGCGCCGTCTTATTTGCAAACCATCGATGCCGCCGAACCCAAGCAGTCTTCTACCGCCAAGCACGAAGTTACCGCGCAAGTCGCAGGTGAAGTCGCAGGGCAAGTCACGGCACCAGTCACGGCACCAGTCACCGCGCAAGTCACCGCGCAAGTCACCGCGCAAGTCACCGCGCAAGTCACCGCGCAAGTCGGCACTCTGCTGCGCGTCATGTCGGGAGAGAATTCGAGAGAAGAAATCCAACAACGGCTTCACTTACAGCACAGGGAGAGTTTTCGCCTTCTTTATCTCCAACCAGCCCTCGCCGCCGCCCTCATCGAACGCACCATCCCCGAAAAACCCAACAGCCGCCTACAAAAATACCGCCTCACCGGAAAAGGCCTTGAACTCGCCGAGGCGAAATCTCAGCCCCCCGATCAAACCATCCCGCCGAAAAACTAACGCCCCCGAACTCGCCTAAGGAAAAATTCTGAATGATTCCAAGATCCACCACCTTCAAAAAATCTGGAGGGCGATGCGCCGTCAGCGCCGTGGTATCCGCGCCGAGCTTTCGTTTACAAGGTAGGGGCAGATCGCCGAGCGGCCCCAAGATTCAGGCGCAACGCGCCGTTAAGCCAAAATCCAAAATCTGTCTTTCCCGCCACCCGCGACCAGTAACTCGCCACAGCACCAGCCACTCGCAACTGCATCACGCCGGAGCAAAGCGCGAAGGAGGACCACCAATCTACAATCCACCATTCAAAATCCAAAATCCATCATCCCCCGTCCCACCGAATCCTGTTAATTCTGTAAATTGACTCGCTTCCGCTCACCCTACGGGCTGCTTTCAGCAGTCTTTCTCCGCTCCGCTCCAATTCCGTCAAAAAAATGCTTTCTGAATTAAAAAATCTCTTGCCTCAGAAAGACCGCTCGCTATTGTCAGACTTATTTAAAAACCTGATTCCATTAACTCGCAGTAGCCTAAATATCAATAATTAATGCCTGAATCCCGCCCCCTTTTACTTTTACTTAGGCCGATTTTAAAATCGCTACCATGAGCATCCAGATCGACGCCATTTTTCCAGATTCCATACAGTTCTCTTTTGAACAGACAAATATTTCTCTCTTCGATTCGCTTGGCTTGACAAACAATGCCCCTGAGTCATGGGCGGACCTTGTGTTGGAGATTTCATGCGAGCCCGTTTGTTTTGAACCGAAGCGTTTTTCCATTCCTGCTTTGGCATCCCAAACTACTTTTTCGATTAAAGACATAGCGGTGGAGCTGAAGTCCGATTTCTTCTTGAAGCTACCCGAGCGAGTTGATGGGAAAATCCGGGTGGAACTGACAAAGGGCGGAGAGTTGCTGGCAGATTGCTCCGCAACTGTGATCCTGATCCCTCCACCGCCGCGAATCTCGATCATTTACGACCGCTTCATCAACTACGCATTTCAGCAGAACTCTATTCCAGTGGTGAAAGAGTTGAAGTTACAGAACAACGGAAGGCTACGGAAAGACCTCATATTGCGCGTAACAGCCGAACCAGCATTCGTGCCTCCCACTGAAATCCGACTTCAAGCGATTGATCCAGCCGGTGAGTTCCAAGTTTCGCCACTTGATTTAAAGTTGAGCCACGACTTCCTCGCCGAACTGAATGAGAAGGTCTCTGGGTGGCTGAAAGTCGAAATGCTGGAAGGTGGTGAATTCGTTCAATCCATCACCGAGCCTATTTCCCTGCTTGCCCGGAACGAATGGTGTGGGCTGGTGGCTCTTCCTGAAATCCTCGCGGCTTTTGTGCTACCTAATGATCCGTCAGTGATGACAATTCTCGGACGCGCCTCGGATATCCTAAAAGAGGCAACGGGGCGCTCCGGTTTAAATGGCTACCAAGACAAAAGCCGCAAGCGGGCTTGGGAGCAGGTAGCGGCGATCTACAAAGCCATCGCTGAACTTGGTATTCGCTACATCAACCCTCCTGCGAGCTTCGAAAGCACCGGGCAAAAGGTTCTATTCCCATCGGAGATCGTTAGCCACCGCTTCGGGACATGCTTGGACCTAGCTCTGATTTTTGCGGCATGTTTTGAACGCGCTGGCTTGAGGCCATTTATTTTCATGCACGATGGTCATGCATATAGCGGTTGCTGGCTTGATCAGCGAAGCATGCCGGAACCTGCTGGCGATGACTTACGTTTTTTCCGCATGGCCGTTTCTGATGATCTTGTCACAGTTTTTGAAGCCACGACGGTGACCAGTGACAATCCTGGGACACTTAAGGATGCCGAGTTGTTGGCGCAACCTCATCTGACGACAGAAAAGCCATTTCGTCTTGCTCTTGATATTCACGCATCACGGTCAGCACGAATTTCGCCACTCCCTATTTTGGGACAGTCTGCAATATTGCCGGATATTGCAACCGTATCGGGGTTGGACTCATCTGCTGGTTTAGGATTCCGTGACATTAAAGAGCAGATTCTGGTTGATGATGATGCACCGGCTAAACCATCAAGCCGCATCGATTTGTGGAAAAGTAGGCTACTCGATCTCAGCCTGCGTAATCGCCTGCTCAACTTCCGGGAAACAAAATCAACTATTTGCATTCTCTCCGAGCCTGAGCATTTTGAAGACGAACTGGCCTCCGAGCGAGAGCTTTCCCTTCGTCCCAAGCCCAAGCTCATGAGCAAAGAGGATCCGCGGAACGCAGACACCTACACTAAGGAGCAAAGGGCAGATGCCTTGAAGGAGCACTTGCGTGACGAGCTTCGAATCGGTCGATTGCACACTCATTTGGAGGAGGGCGAGCATGCGCGACGGTTGACCGAGCTTTTCCGTTCAGCCCGCAATGCTCTGGATGAAAACGGAACAAACACCCTTTTTGCTGCCGTGGGTATTTTGGAATGGCGCGAGACAAAGCACAGCGACCGCGTGCATCGTGCTCCAATTCTGTTAGTTCCAGTTGAACTGAAGCGTAAATCCATTCTCGAAGGTTTTACACTTCGACGGATCGATGAGGAAATACGCCTCAACTTTACATTGATGGAAATGCTTCGTCAGAACTTCAAAAAAGAAGTTTCTGGTTTGGACCCACTGCCCGAAGACGAGGCTGGTGTCAATGTGGATCAGGTGCTTCGCATTCTGCGCGATGCCGTGCGTGATCTCGCAGGTTGGGAAGTAAAGTCAGAGGTCTGGCTTGGGGAATTCTCGTTCACCAAGTTTCTGCTATGGAAGGACCTGACTGATCGCTTGGATGATCTAACCAAGAATCGCATTGTTAATCACCTCATTCATGAGGCAGGAACGCCAATCCCCAATCCCTCCGCAGACATTCACGCAAGGGATTTGGATGATCGGTTCCATCCGAGTGAGGTGCTCTGCCCTCGTAGCGCCGACTCTTCGCAACTTGCCTCTGTGATGGCTGCTGCCAACGGGCACGATTTCGTGCTTGAAGGCCCACCAGGAACAGGCAAATCCCAAACCATCACGAATATCATTGCTCACTGCCTTGCGGTCGGGAAGAGGGTTTTGTTCGTGGCAGAAAAGCGCGCTGCGTTGGACGTCGTTCACCGACGACTGAGGGAGGATGGTCTCGAACCATTCTGTCTTGAGCTACATTCCAACAAAAGCGGCAAAGCCGAGGTCCTTGCTCAGTTCGATCGTGCCTTGAAGTTTACGGATGAAACCGGAAAAACCGATTGGAAGCGGCGTGCGAACGAACTGGAAAAGCTACGAACGGAACTTAATTCATACACCCGAACTCTCCATCGCCGCTACACTTGCGGCCTGTCCGCATATCAGTGCTTCGATCATTTGCTTGCCCGTAAGGATGACTCTATAGTTAGACTCGATGCTTGGGAATCCATTTTGGAAACCACCGCTGAAACACTGGATCGAGCACGCCAGATTGCACGACTGGTTCACACTCGCACCCGCGCGCTGCTGCCAATAGCAGGTCACCCGCTTGAGCCTCTGGCTTGCAAGGAATGGTCACCTGCATGGGCGGAGCGGGCGATTCAGCTTAATACAAATCTCAGCAAGTGCACCGAGGAGTTCATAGCAACGACCAGAGAAATTTTGGTCTGGATGCAGTTGGAGCGCCCCTTGTCGCGACAGTGCCTCAGCCACCTTGATTCTCTATGCGAAACATTGTTGGCGCCCTTACCTGTAGGGCCAGCATTTGCGACTACACCTTGGACACAACTGGACGGTGATTTGGAGTTCTGGATTTCACTCATTAGCGAGCGCAAGGAACTACGCGCAAGCCTTGCTCCATTCCTGCAGTTAGAGTCCGCTGGATTTGCAGCACTCTATTGCGAACGCATTTCCGAAGACTCGGCAGAGACTCTTTTTCAAAGCGCGAGAACTCTTCAAACCCTTACAAAGGAAGCGCAAAACGCGGTTTCCTGTATGTTGGAGTGGCTTTCGGCCCCAAGTTCCAAAGTATCGCGTGAGGGGTTACTCGATTTAGCCGCACTTGCGGATATTTTACTCGCCACCGATGAAGTTGGTGCGGCCTTCGCAACAGCCCCATGGCAAGATTGGTCGCTCCAGTTCGATGGCTGGATCTCTCTGGTTCAAGAGCGTAAGGAGCTGCGGGCCGAGTTGGTCGACTACAATGAAGCACAACTGCTGACGCTCGACTTGGACCTGCTCATACAAAAATGGGAGATAGCGCAATCCTCGTGGTTTTTGCCGAAATTTCTCAATCTCGCATCGATAAAGCGTAGTCTGAAAAAGGCACTCCCCCCCAAGGCAAAACCGGATGAATCAACGATGGGCACAATCTTGTCCGCTGCCATCCGAGTTCGTGAAATCAATCAAGAACTCGCTTCGATTGATGCGACAGCAGAAGCCCTGCTCGGAAAAATCTGGCGAGGTGGAGAGCCAGATGCAGAGAAGATGGTGGAAATCCGGAAATGGGGAGAAAGCCTCCATCAAAGACTCACCAAAGTGGCGGGAGAAAACGAGCTGTGGTTAAGCTCAATGCGGATGCTCTTGTATGAAGGCTTCAAGGCCGGACCCGATTCTTTTGCTCAAGGAACAAAGATCGGCATCCTTCTCACGAGTGCAAGAGATGCGGTTTTGGCATTCGATTCCGCATCCATGGATTTTACAACGGCAGGAAAATTTGACCGTAGGTCTATGGAGACATCTTCAAATCATCTGGAGCAGACGGCTGTCATGCTTGATGTTTTTTTGGCTGCCGCGCCTCGCATACGCGTGATCAATCGATTTTTGGCTGAAGTAGCCGAAAATGCTGAGGCATGTCTCGGTCAGATTTGGGCAAAAGGTGAAGCCGATCCACAGTCTTTGGAGAGGGCAAGAGAGTGGAGCGACAGCCTGCACTATAATCTACTTAAGCTCGCGGGAGAAGACTTCGCATGGTTAGGCAAATTCAAAGAGCAGCTCGCCACTCTATTCAGGGAGGGCTCTGCTGCCTATGGGTTGGAGAGCACTATCGGCAACCGCCTCGCACGGTTCCGCAAGCAGTTTTCGGACTTCCAAAAGACATTGGATGAGTATTCAAATCTTCTGCAATTGAGACGCGAAACGCTCGAACTTGCGAGTGATTACCTCACCGCAAGCCTAGCCCTTACCGAGCGGGTCGCCCATGCCTGGCCCAAAATCTACGAGTGGTGTGCTTGGCAAAAAGCCCGCAGCGAGGCAATCGGGCTTGGATTGATGCCATTGATCGAGTTCTTGGAATCCAACGATGCTCAAGATGAGGATCTACCCGGTCTATTTGAGAGAAGTTTCCGGCGTGCGCTACTTTTTGCCATCATTGAAAAGGAGAATACGCTGCGTGAATTCTTTGGAAACGAACACAACGAGCGAATCGAAAGGTTTCGTAAGTTGGACGAGCGTCTCGCGAAATTATCAAGGAACATGATCCGTATGCGCCTCGCATCTGGCATTCCGAGGGATGAATTGCTCGATGATATCCCAAGGCAGGAAATTGGTCTGCTAAAAAAGGAAATCGCAAGAAAGACTCGCCATATTCCAGTTCGGCAGCTGATTGCACGAATCCCAAAGTTGCTCCCACGGCTGAAACCATGCGTTCTTATGAGCCCTCTCTCTGTCGCGCAGTATCTGGATGCGTCCCATGAGACTTTCGATGTCGTGATTTTTGACGAGGCCTCTCAAATTCCGGTATGGGATGCCGTTGGAGCGATTGCACGTGGCCGCCAATTGATTGTCGTTGGCGATCCAAAACAACTTCCCCCATCAAACTTCTTTGCCACCAACACCAACGACGATGATGATGATTTAACTCCCGAGGAACACAAAGACTTGGAAAGCATCTTGGACGAACTAATAAACAGCGGCTTACGCCATAAGCGACTGAATTGGCACTACCGTAGTCGGCACGAGAGTTTGATAGCGTTCAGTAATAGGCAGTATTATGAAAATAAACTGCTCACATTTCCCTCGCCGGATACGGAGCGCGGCGGCGTTCGCTTCCGGTATCTCCCGGCAGCTCGCTACGACAAGGGACGATCTCGAACAAACCGAGATGAGGCAGCGGCTCTGGTCGCGGAACTGGTTTCCCGTCTAAGAAATAAGAGGCTGCCACGCAGGTCCTATGGGGTCGTAACCTTCAGCCAAGCCCAGCAGACTTTGATTGAAAACCTTTTAGATGAAGAGCGCCGCAAATTCCCTGAAATCGAGCACCACTTTGGCGACGATCCTCCGGTGGAGGGTGAACCCGTTTTCGTAAAAAACTTGGAAAACGTCCAAGGTGACGATCGCGATGTGATTTTTTTCTCCATCTGCTACGGACTCGACGAAACTGGGAAACTCTCGATGAACTTCGGTCCTCTCAACCGGGATGGTGGCGAGCGACGCCTGAATGTCGCTGTCACTCGTGCCAAGCATGAGGTTCTCGTTTTCACTGGGCTCCGCGGTGACCAGATCGATCTCACCAGATCTCGCGCACGCGGGGTGAGGGATTTCAAGCATTTCCTCGAATACGCCGAGCGCGGCTATCAGGCGCTTATCGCGGCTACAAGCAGTTCCCACGATGCGGAGGCAGATTCAGAATTCGAGCGCATGGTCGCAACCCGTATGCGCGATGCCGGTTACGATGTGCACCACCAAGTAGGATGCTCCGGCTATCGGATCGATTTGGCCGTTGTAGATCCCGATGCGCCCGGCAGGTATCTTCTTGGCGTGGAGTGCGACGGTGCCACATACCACCGCGCTGCCACGGCCCGCGACAGAGACAAGCTTCGGCAAGCTGTGCTGGAGGACCTCGGTTGGACGCTTCACCGGATTTGGTCCACCGACTGGTCAGAGGGGTCAGGCATAAATTATTGATATTTAAGCACGCGCTTGAATCCAGCAAGCGCAACAATTGGAGCCGCGTATTTTTGCATCTGTTTGGGGAAGTTGCCGGAATATTACTGCTTTGATCTGCTTCTGCAGACGACTACACCGCAGAGAATCAAATTCCAAGGTCCTGTTCCGATGTTACAAAGAAAAGGGGCTCCCGAATTCGGGAGCCCCTGTCTTTTGATTTTTGATGTCGCTTAGGTATCACGCAAAAATAACTGTCGCATTTCTTGTGAGCCTATGGCAGGCTTTGAATGATGATCGATCAAGCAACTCTCCAAGCCAAATTCGCCGAAATCAGACCGCTACTCAACGAGCG
>JBILWM010000122.1:0-7272 GCA_044369905.1 Terrimicrobiaceae bacterium
CCTCGATACTGCGGGATTTGGTAATGAATTTCCCAACATTGCTTCCGACAACTTTGTTTTCCCTCTCAAGCTCAAGAAAGGCGCCAACCTCCTTGCGGTGCGCGTGAAGGGCGGCAGCAGGGGACTGCGACTTGCTGTCGAAAGCCGGGATGAAATCGAGCAAGGAATCCTGCGCAGTGAGTCCGAGGGCCTGAAGCTGGATCCGCAGCTCGGCCTTGTCGTGCAAGATCCCAAAGCCCGTCGCCTCGCCAATTACCCAGGAAGCAACTTGTGTGGATTCGCCGAGCGCAAACATGAGGGCTGGACCAGTGTCTTTGCCGGCACCCACTCGCTGCGCCGTAGCACGATCGCCGCACTCGCGAAGCTTGCGGCCGCTTGGCGTGTTGCTCCCATCCAGTATGCCGTCGCCGCCAATGAGAAGTTTCTCATGCTTCATCCGCAGTTGAGCGGCAATGTCCTGATCTCTCTGAAAACGCCTGCGGCACTCTCAGAGGTGAACGGGGCGCTTCCATCGCAGTCTTTTGCCAAGGAGCACATGTTAAATCTCGAAGCCTACAAAACCTACCTTTTTGCCTTGGGCGACAAGGAAACTCTGCCTGGCAGCACACCTGGCAATGCCGCACCGATCAAACCGGGAACTCTCGTGCAGTTGGATTTCACCATCGATCCTGCCAACAAGCCCAAGCCGAAGGATCTTCAACCCGTGGTGAAGTTTCCTGCAGGACAAGCCTCCGGCTTGCTAACGGGGGCCGGTATAGATGCCAGCCATCTCGACATAAGTGGCAATGGGGTTCCTCCACACTCGCTTTTTCTCAATGCCAAAGCCCTGGGCGCAGCCACCGAAGAGGCCTTGGTCCAGAAGGGCGCCTGGTTTGGATTCAAGGCGTCACCATTTGCGGGGAAAACTATCGCCCTCGAACGCTTGGATTTCATGGTTCAGCGCAGCAATGCAAATTCACCCAAACAATACGCCGTGTATGCCGAAGTGGATGGTCGCACCGAGCGCGTCGGGGGAGGGGACCTGCAAAACCGCGCTGGCAACACCAACGAAGAGTTTGATTCCTACAGCGTCGATCTCAGTCCCGCTGCCTCACTGCACAAGTTGGCCAGTCCGGTGACTTTCCAGATTTACCTCTTGGGCGCAACCGACAGTCCCCAAGCTCCCGGAAATGTCCGCATAGACAATATTATCCTGAGCGGAAAAAATGCGGAGAGCGCAGGTCAATAGAAATTCCCCAGCACAAAACCCAAACAACAAAACCCCTAAATAATGAAAACCAAACCCACAATTCTCTCATTCCTCGCTTGCCTCTCTATTTCCGCAAGCTCGCTCAATGCCCAATCCATTCCGGAACCTGTCTTGAACATCCAAGCTGGCAAAGGTATGGCCGTCGACAAAAGCGAAAAAGCCCGGGAGCTTACCGAGTTGCCCGCCGGTTCCAATAATACTTGCGTGGCTTTAAACAGCGAAAAGGCCATCGAAATTCCCTATGCCGAGGGAGATCCCCTCTTCTCGACCGAGGAATTCACTTGGGTTTTGAGGGTGAAGTTTACCAATTTTGGCGCCCCCTCTCAGTCTTCGCCGGTCATGGGACGCTGGTTTCCTGCGTCCAACGATCGATCAGTCGGTTTGCTCCTCGGCGCGGACCAACTTATGAAATTTGGCATATGTGCCGATGGAACGATCAAGGGTGTTCGCTCCGAGAGCCTTTCTGTTCCGATTCCGGCAGATAATTGGAGAATCTTTGTGTTTCGCTGGAAAGCCGGACAACTGGCTTCGCTTTCGCTCTTTTCGAATGAAGGAAAGCGTCTGCAAACTCACAATATGGGTGAAAAGTTCATTCTGCCTTCGATCAAGCAGGTCAACCAACCATTCCTGGTTAGCGCTCCAGCCGATTACGGCATGGAGATCAAAGCCGTAAAGGTCTTCGATCGCGCATTGACCGAAGAGGAACTGACCGCCGATTTGCTTACCAAGTAATCTGATATCCAAAAAAGCCACAGCATGCGTTGACTTCTGCCAATTCTGCTCGCGAGTTGCTTTGCCAAGCTCTCGAAAAACGACTGGTGCGCGGCAAGGATTTCAGGCCCCGATTTCCGTCAAAGATGACAAGCGCCAACTCGCTTGCAGTTGCCGCGTCCATTCCCGTTAATTCTGTAGATTCTGTAAATTCTGTCCAAAAAAAACCATAGTTCATGTCCACCTCTCATCTTATTTCCGCATCCGCCACACCTGACCAAACTCCCGTGCGCATCCTGTGCATCGGTGATTCGATCACGAGGGGAGGGGGCTTTCCCGGCGGCTATCGCTGGCCGCTGCAGGCACATCTGCGGGATGCGGTTTGGGAGTTTTTGTTTGTCGGTGGTTCGCAGCTCAATTCCGAGGGCATGCAGCAACCGTTTCACGAAGGGCACTCCGGATTTCGGATCCAAATGATCCGCGATGGAGCCAAAACGGAGAACTCCGAAAACAGCCCGCTGCCGGAAACTCTCGAGAGCCATCGTCCGGATCTCGTGTTGTTGCTCATCGGCACAAATGACATGTATGTGGGCGATCCTGTGGAATGCGCAGCACTCACCGAGGAACTGATGGACCTCATCCTTCAATCCGCGACGAAGCCTGCCTTGTTGGTCGGTGGCATCATGCCGATCCTGCCCGGTTTGAAGCCCTGGGGAACGCTGGTGCCGGATGACATCACGGACCGGGTGAATGCCTACAATGCGCTCCTCCGCGAAGCCTCGACCCGCCGGGCAGCGGAGGGCTTCGCTTGTGCGTATGCCGATCACACTCCTGCGGGCCAAGCGCCAGACACGCATGTCGAGGATGGCGTCCACCTCACCGAGGATGGCACCCGCCGTCTGGCCGCGAGCTGGTTTGCCAAGCTCTCGGAAATCGACTGGCGCTCGGCAAGAATTTCAGGCCCCGATTTTCTTTAAACACGACAACGGAAAGATCGTTTCCCGTTAATTCTATAAATTCTGTAAATTCTGTCTAAAAAACCTCGTTATTCATGAACACCATCACTGCCAAACAACTCCACGGCTGGTGCCGCATCCCAGCCAGCGAACTTGAAAAACACCCGGCCCGCAAAGTGCCATTCCGCATTGCTGCCGATTCGGCGGCGATGGGTGCGCTCATGGCGCGCGAGCTTGCAGACCTCATCGCAGGCAACAACGCAAAAAACCTGCCGACCCGTGCGATCATTCCCTGTGGACCGGCCTGCTGGTATAAGCCATTTGCCGAAGTCGTGAACCGCGAGCAGATCAGCCTGCGCGATGTCACGGTTTTCCACATGGACGAATGCCTCGACTGGCAGGGCCGCGAGTTGCCGCGCAACCATCCCTACAGTTTCCGGGGATTCATGGAGCGCGAGTTCTACGGTCCGATCAACCCCGCCTTGCTCACGCCCGAGGAAAACCGCTGGTGGCCGAATGCGACGAACTTTCAGGAAATCGCCGATGAGATCGCCCGTGCGCCGATCGACATCACCTATGGCGGTTGGGGGCAGGACGGCCATATCGCCTACAACCAGGCGCGGCGGCATCCCTTCAGTTCGCTCTCGCTCGACGACCTGCGCAATTGCAGCGTGCGTGTGCAGGACAACAACCTCGATACGATCATCGCCCTTGCCCAGCGCACCTTCGGCTGCGCCTATCAGTTTGTGCCGCCGATGAGCGTGACCCTTGGCCTTAAGGAATGCCTCTCGGCAAAAAAGGTGCGCCTCTTCAGCGACACCGGGGCTTGGAAACAAACCGCGCTGCGCGTGGCCCTCTTCAGCGAACCGACGCCGGAGTATCCGATGACCCTGTTGCAAGAGCATCCCGACGCCCTCGTCACGGCTACGCTGGAAACCGCCACGCATCCCGTGAGCATCCATCCCGAGTGGGATCTTGGGCTTTAATCGATACGCTCACCATGAACCCCACCCGAAAATACGATGCCATGATTGGCACCGGAGGCGTCGGCACCGGAACCTTCTTCGCGTTGAGTGGAAACCACACGCTCGGCCGCGAGGAAAGCCGGGGCGGGCAATTCCTCGACCGCCGCGACTACTGCAAGCTGCATATCATCAGCCACTATGTGCAGCGCCTGGTGGGCGGGGATTTCAAAACCCTGCCGGTGGGCAGAGTCGGCGACGATGCGGCCGGACGCAGGCTGGTGGAGGAAATGCGCGCCGAGGGCCTCGATGTCTCGCACACCGCCATCATGCCCGGCGAGCAGACGCTGGATTGCATTTGCCTCCTCTATCCCGATGGCTCGGGCGGGAATCTCACGATCACCGACTCCGCCAGCGGACGCGTGACTGCGGCGGATATTCAAAAAGCCGCGCCGCACTTTGCCCGATACGCCGGGCGAGGCATTGCGCTGGCAGTGCCCGAGGTTCCGCTCGCCGCGCGCCTGGAACTGCTCGACCTCGCGCATCAACACGGTTTCCTGCGTGCGGCCTCGTTTTCCTCCGAGGAAATGGGAACGGTGCGCGAGTCCTCGCTTCTCTCGCGGGTCGATCTTTTAGCCATCAATCTCGACGAAGCCGCGAGCCTCGCGCAAACCAGTGCCGAAGGGGATCCAGCGGCCATCGTTGAAAAAATCGCCGCCCGTCTCGCGCCGCAATTCCCACAACTGAAACTTTCCATCACCGCTGGAGCAACCGGCAGTTGGACTTTCGATGGTCGCGAACTCCATTTCATCGCCACGCCGAAGGTCGAGGTTCAAAGTGCCGCCGGAGCGGGCGACGCGCATTTCTCGGGCATCCTTGCCGGTCTTGCCGCAGGGCTTGCCCTCGCCGATGCCCAATGGATCGGCATTCTCGCAGGAGCCATGTCGGTCACCAGCGCCCACACGATCCACCCGGATATCGACCGCCATGCGTTGCGCGACTTTGCCGCCAGTCATGGCCTCACTCTGCCTGCCGCCGTTCAACAATTTCTCCAATAAACCCAATACACCACCATGTCTGTCACCATGCGCATCCTCCAGCAGTTCGATGTCCGTAAGGAAAAAGAATTCCTCGAACTCGAACGCCGCTTCGCCGCCCTCGAACATTCCCGCCCCGACCTTCCGCAAGGCAAACGCATGAAGCCGATCTCCGGCAGCGAGCCCTGCAACACGCTCGTGTGGCAAGGCGAGTTCGCCAGCCTCGACGAGGCCCGCAAGGCGCTCGATGCCTTTGCCGCCGACGACACCCACGAGGAACTCTTCGCCAAGCAGTCGGAATTTTTCAAATCCGTCAAAATCGAGTTCTACGAAAACCTCAACTACTGAAGTCATGCCACGCGTCATCGACATTCACACCCATGTGTTCCCGCACTATGCCGACCTCGCTGTCGCGGCGATGGACCGCAGTGGGATCGAACTCTCCGTTGTGCTGGCGTGGCACGATGGCTTCGGCGATGGCCTGCAGCGCCACATCGATGCCTTCGCAAAATACCCGGGGCGTTTCATCACCTTCGGTAATGTCGACTTCAGCCGCATCAATGAGCCGGATTTCGGCAAGGCCGCCGCAGCGCAGATGGAGCGCGATTACGCCGCAGGCATGCGCGGGCTGAAAGTTTTCAAGGCCCTTGGCCTCGGCTACCGCCGCCCCGATGGCCGCTACTGGCGCCCAAGCGATTCGGAACTCGATCCCATCTGGGCAAAGGCCGGGGAACTGGGAATTCCGGTGCTCATCCACAGCGCCGACCCGCCAAACTTTTGGGAACCGGTGAATGAATTCAATTTCTGGAATGGCGTCCTCTACGGCGAATACGCCTGGTGGACCTATTACAACACGGGTCAGCCTTCAGCGAACGAGTTGCTCGGCGACCGCATCGAAATGGTGGCGCGCCATCGCGGCACGACCTTCATTTTCCCGCATTGCGCGGAAAAAGCCGACTCGCTCGACTGCGCCGCAGAGGACCTCGATGCGCACCCGAATATCGTCTATGACTTCTCGGCTCGCGTCCCGGAACTCGCCCGCAGCGCACGCCGCGCCGCCCACACGCGCGAATTTTTCACCGCCTATGCCGACCGCATCTTTTTCGGCACTGATGTGATCTTCGACGACACCAATGTCCCGACCGGCCAACAAGCCCAGATTCTCTATCAACCTGGCGAAATCCCGCTCAACGGCGCCGACCCGAGGGAGCGCTACATCGAGACGACCGCAGCGTTCAATATCTCCAACATCGAGTTCATCATCTCATCGAAGGTCCAAACATCGCCGCCCTTCAAACGCAGCATCGCGCCATTTGAAATCCATGGGCTCGGCCTGCCCGAGGACATCGCCGCAAAAATCCTCCATCAAAACGCCGTGCGGCTGCTGAGCCTGTAAAATTCCAAGTCCATGAAACGATACTCAGACATCCGCGAAGAATGCTGCGCCGCCAACAAAAGCCTGCCGACAAGCGGCCTTGTCGACCTCACCTTCGGCAATGTGAGCGTCTGCGACAGGCAGGCCGGCGTGCTTGCCATCAAACCCAGCGGGGTTGATTACCCCGCTCTCACGCCGGATGACATGGTGATCGTTGACTTTGACGGCAAGGTCGTCGAAGGCACACTCAATCCCTCCTCCGACACCCCCACGCACCGGAGTTTGTTTTTGGCATTTTCCGACATCCGCTCGGTCGTGCACACGCACTCGCGCAAGGCCGTGGCGTTCGCCCAAGCGGCGAGGGAGATTCCCTTGCTCGGCACCACGCATGCCGATTACTTCCGGGGACCCGTCCCGCTGACACGCGCCCTCACACCGGAGGAAATCGCCTCGGCATATGAATGGGAAACCGGAAAGGTGATTGTTGAACGCTTCGGAAACAGCAACCCAAACGACATCCCGGCCGTGCTGGTCCGCAACCACGGCCCCTTCGCTTGGGGACCCTCGGCCGCCAAGGCCGTTGAAAACGCGCTCGCCCTCGAAATCGTCGCCGACATGGCATTCCACGCCCTGACGTTGGCCCCCGACGCCGCCCCGCCCGCTCTCGCCCTTTCCGAAAAACACTTCCTGCGCAAGCACGGCACCTCCGCGACTTACGGGCAGAAAACATCCTGAGGGGATCTATCGAGGGTCCCGAGTGCTCACGATCGCGGCGAGGCTACATCGCTTTCCGCTGTCTTGTCGGTATTCGCTGACTACCGCTTTTTGTGCTTCTATAAAGCAATTCCAGAATTGATTCACAGGCATCCCATAGAGGAAAAAAATGCACCTCAAGGAGAGATGGACGGGATGTTTGAAACCTGCCACTTGGCAGGCTATGAAAAAACCAAAACACCCCCGTCCATCGGCTTCAAAGTTCAGC
>JBILWM010000123.1:0-7142 GCA_044369905.1 Terrimicrobiaceae bacterium
TGCGGAAACGAATCGTCGAGAGATCCCTCATGCCCAGTTTGCGGCTTGGGGTGATTTCCACCGTGGTTCCTGCGGGCGGTGTGATGATTGCCCGGCCGCGTGCGCCGGTGATGATGACCTGGCTGTTTTCGGTTTTGACGGGTAGCGGCGTGTGCCAGAGGAATTCGACGCCATCGCCTTTAGACAGTTCATAATCATCCTTGATGGTGATTTCACCCGCTGAAGGTGAACTGAAGCTGCGTTTCCATGATTTGTAAAAATCCGGCCAGAGGACGCCGCCATTGATCGTCGCGCTGAAGGCTGTGTCATCGCCGGTGGCTTCGGGGATCACCGCGACGGACGCAGGGTTTTTAGCTGCCGCGCGGCTGCCGGACTTTACGACCGGAACAAGCATGTTATGGTTCTGAGCGTGTTTCATGGTCTGCGCCATGGCGTCCGAGTAGGTCATGCCACCGGGATCGGCCGCGAAGGTTTCGCCGGCAAACTCGAGCACAAAGCTACCTCGATCCTCGTGGTTGTGTCCGGCTTTCGCAGGTCCGCCGATGACGAGCAGTTTGGTCAAAAGATCGCCGCTCTTGCGGGTCGATGCGGCGATGCCGTTGTCGGGAAGAAGAATGAATGGTTCATAGGTATTCGGATCAACACCCGTCAGATCGGGGGCAGGCAAGGCCCAGAGTTTCATACCTTGCCGTTGCGCCGGAGTCATGGCTGCCAGTATGCGCGCGGAAGCCCCGCCAGGGCGGATCTTGGTCATCACGCTCAACACCGAAGGGCTCACCGGAGCGAACGGGCCACTCTGCGCGTCACTAACGAGGATAAGTTGGGTGGGTCGTTCCGTGCTGTGGAGCGCCTCGATGTAATCGTCGGTCTTGGCGAGCAATGGCGGGAGTAGTTCCGCAAAAGGCTTGTTGCGGGCATTCGCATAGATCGCCAGCGCAGGCAGCGCGTTGTCGAGGGTGTAGGCCAGATATCCGCTTCCTTCGGGGAATCCGCCATCGGGAAGAAAGTTGTGCGCGAGGCTTTCATTCAACTCGGCGAAGGCGAGGTCGGTGTAGGGTTTCAAATGTCCCCATCCGCTCTGCTTCTCCAGCAATGAATAGACGGCGAGGCGGCCGACGGAAAAGACCGGGAGCTGATTGCAGGTGAAAATGTAGGGATGTTTCCAGACCTCAAAGTTGATGTTGCCAAGACCGTCTTCGGCGAGGCGGCGAAGAATGAGTTCGCGCGCGGCGGGTGTCATGAATGAACCGGCGAGATCGAATGCCACCGCCAATGCTTCGCAAACCTGGGCCTGTGAGAAGCAGCGCTGAGTGACTGCGCTGTCGGGATACTCCGTGATGAAATCAATATCCCAGTGCGGAATGAGAGCGATCTGCACGGCTGCCTTGGCAACCTCGCGAAGTGTCTCTTGATCCCCCGCGAGCGAAGCAGTTTGCGCGGCATCGATCAGCCCGATGCTTCCCTTGGATCCATCGTCTTTTGAAAAAGCGAAGGTCTGTGACACCCGATTCACGCTCTTGGTGCGGCGGCCCCAGAGATTTTGGTTGGCGGCTCCCGTAAGGTGCGGTTCGAGGGTGACGCGAGACTCAAGTTGCAGCGGTTTCGTTCCGGAAGCGGTCGCCTCTTTTTTCGCCTGTTCGTAGCCCTCCTTCGAACTCAGCAAATGATAAAGCGGCGCAGCACTCGCGGGCTCGGGAGTTTGCCTGATGAAAAGATCCATCGGCTGCTCGGTGAAATTTTTCCAGCGAGTCGCTTCGATCTCTGCCAACTGTGGGTCTCGCAGGCCGAGCCAGAGCAGATTGCCCTCCACCGAACCGGGAGCGGAGGCACCTATAGCAATGCCGACCTTGTTAAGAAATTTTGCCCCTGGCAGCGGCAGCACGAACTGGTCGGTGTGCCCGACCTCGCACACAAAGTCATTGGTCATTGGGCCTGCATCGGTTTCGGCCTTGAGCGTCACTTTTGATCCTTTGGGAAATCCGGCGCTTAGCACGAGTTGCGAATAGGGTCCCAAGACCACGCCACTCCCGGCATAGTTGCGCTCCCCCGCTGGCCCCTCGCCGGCGGCGGCCGCCTTCCACTTTAAAGTGACCATTCTCCCGCCCTGTTTGGCTTCGGCGTTCGTTTGATCGCCCGTAAATTTCCACTTCAGCCAGGCACCTAGACTCTGATCCCAAAGTTCAATGATCGCATCGCCACCGGAAACAGGAACGATGCGGGTATCCGTGGGACCGGACGGTGCGGGTGATGGTGTTGGTGTCGCGGAGGCGATTGGCGTTGCCGATGGCTCCGTGCTTGGGATCGGAGGAGTGGTTGCTTTTTTGCAACCTGCACCAAAAAGCGAGAGAGCGATCGCTGCGGCAAGAATGTAAGATTTCAAAGATGAGTTTTTCATTTGGAGTGATGGGGGGATAGTTTTATAGCCACAAGTTTTTGCGAGCTGATTTTTATCGCACTTCCTATTGGTCGATATCTCTTGAGAAATTATCAGGCCTGATCCGGATTTTCAAATGATGCAGTGGCTTACAAGGGACATTCGATTTCCAAAGCTGGATGCTTTGACCAGGAAAATGGAATTCGGATGCTTCGTTGCGAGTCATCAACCGCGATGAGGCTGCCGCTTTCCCTGATGATCCGTGTAGGGGAATCCCATGCGTATTTGCCGCAGGCGGATGGCGGTTGACCCAGCACGGCGCAGGCCAACCACGTTTCCCCGGGATGGATCGGCCCCACCAGGCTGGGAATCAGACTTTGAGGATAGAGCAGATTGGTGTTGGGGGCCGCTACCACGGTCTTGCCCTGACGATCTCCCCAAAGGTTGACCAGTCCGCTCAGTCCATACCGGTTGCGGACCATGGCCGGATCGGCCGATGGGCTGTCAGGAAACTCACGCTTGATGGCAAAGCCGCCTTCGGACGCGGTCAGTGTCCGTGAGCTGACGATGCGGTGGATGCGCAGATGCCAAGGGACCAGCGGGATGAGCCAGGTTTCGATTTCCACATCGTGCCACGGTTTCCATCGGCTATAGTGGCAAGCGTCCTCCACGCGGACCTCCTCGCAGTTGCGGCGGGGCCGATAGTAGTTGTCCTCCTCGGCCAAGGCCAGACATGAGTCGAAGGCACCTTGCTCCAGCCCCCACTCCCCTGCCGGAACGCTGAAACCGAACGCTGTGGAGTAGGCGAATTTCGCATACTTGGCAGCTTTGTAAGTTGGCTCCCATGCGGGAAATTGTCCTCCCGCCAAGGCAAAGACATGATCGCGGTCGCGTTCCCTGCACAAGACCATGAAGGGATGTTTCTGGGTGACCACTTCGGGAATCGACGGCAGTGGTTCCTCAGCGGCGGTCCAGAAGGGATGGTCGTCAGCAAGCGCGAGTGGGAGAAAAGCCTTCATCGCCCAAGCGGGGCTGCCCGGGCCGTTGTAATACTCGGCCATCTTGAGATTGGGATAGCAGTAACCGACCGTTAGGGTCCCCTCCGCATCGAGAATCGGCTGATCCATCCACCAGCGCAAATGACGCAGCACCAGCCCCTTCATCACGCCCCAGGAAACGGCTTCGACACCCGCGTAGGCCATGGCACCCCAGAACGCCACCATGGCGAAGCGATAGGTGAGGCTCCGACCGAAGGGTAGCGCACTGCCATCTTGCGCAAACCAAGCCAGGAAGTCGGTGGCAAACAAGCGGGCCCGTTCCCGGTAAATTTCGGAGCGCCGCGGATCCTCCTCCTTCATGAGCACCGAATACAGCAGGCCATAAAAGTGCATGGCGAAGGGAATGTAGTAATCCCGCTGAAGCGAGGGACCGTCGGAATACCAACCGTCGGTGAGGGTGGAATTTTCGATTTTATCGAGCGCCGCTTCCATGACATCAGGGCTGTGATGAGCCCCGACATTCCGCAGGCCGAGATTCACGAAGACCTGAAAGAAGAGCCAGTTGTTAGCAGGCAGGTCGCACTGGTTGATTTGGTTCAACCAGTTCACCAGGTTATCGCGTTGCTCTTGGCTCAGCGGTTCCCACAATTGTTCGGGCACCATGGCCAGACCGAGACCCAAGAGGGTCATCTCAACCATGATCTGATCGCCAGAGGGAACCGGTCCCCAGTATTCCGCGTGCCCGGGGTCGGTGCCGTTGATGATTCCCTCCCGGTATCGCGGCCACAGGTCGGTCTTGCCGCCACCAACGGTCAGGGGAATGAGGCCAAACAAAGGTCGCAGCAGGGCCTCGATGCTCATGCCAACCGGACTGTAATGAGCGGCGCTATGCCCCAACTGCATCCCTGCGCAGCCCGGCGTAAAGTGAGTCTTGAGCGGCTCGGTCAGTCGGATGGCGAGGGCTTGCAGGTCTTGCTTGGTCTTGAGAGGCTCCTTCATGCGTTTTGATCATCATCAATAGGCATCCGGCTTCGTCCAGACTTTCAGATTGCGGAAGAGGATGTCGGAGCCCCACATGCAGCGAATGGCCAGGGTGCCGCTGCGCATGACCGGGCCGAAGCCTGAAAAGGGATCGTCGGTCACATCAAAGATCTGCAGGCCGTCAATCGCTCCGCGCAGGCGGTTGCCCTCATGGACAAACTGGATGCAGTGCCACTCGCCGACGGCGAGTTTGGAGTCTGTCAAACTGATAGGCTATCGGGTGGAGATACGGGTTTTTGACCAGCACATGGGAAGCCACATCGATCCGCGCCCCCTCCATCTGGC
Organism: Terrimicrobiaceae bacterium; assembly: GCA_044369905.1. Lineage (GTDB taxonomy): Bacteria > Verrucomicrobiota > Verrucomicrobiia > Chthoniobacterales > Terrimicrobiaceae > UBA967. Next base: position 4,699 of record JBILWM010000123.1, read on the forward strand.
GGTAATACTCCCAGTGGTAGTTGCGGATGTTTTCCCAGCACACCGCGCGCATCGAGCCCGAAACCCGGCGCGGGTGGGTTTTTAGAAACTCCTCGCCGTGCAATCCGGCGGCGCGCGTCATCAGCAGGCTCAGCCCGTGCTTCTGCAGAGGTTTGAATTCATACTCCACCGCGAAGTCGCCTGAGAAGTGGTCCTCAAGCCAGAGGTAAACCTGCGTCGGATCCCAAGGTTCCTCGCTCGACCAGTCGGCGGGCTTTTCGAGCCGGCTCACACTGATATCGGATGTATGAACCCGCAGTCCCTCCGGCGTCAGCGACGGCGCTTCCGTCATGCCCTGCACATAGAATCTGGCCAGATCCTCCGGGCGGTTCAGTGGAAGGTTTATCTTTTCCTCCCAATCCCCGACCGCCGTCCAATTCAGCATAGGAACGGCTTTCCCGCTGTGGGTGCGGTGCAGGGCGGTGTCTATTCCCCCGTTCCCAACGGGGACATTCTCCGCATAGGAGCCGGAGAAATCTTCTGCGCTGAGAACCTCGTCAAAGACCGCCATCTCACCAAAAGCGAAGAGCGGATGCCCGGCATAGATGGTGCCGCTATTGGCCTCCCGCAGGAGCGGATAATCAAAGCTCGTGGAGGTCTGAACGAGGAGTCCGTTCAGGAAGAGGCTGTAGTCGTTTTCGGCCTCATTCCACGTCAGTCCGATCTGCATCCAATGTCCGCGGGTGAGGTTGAGGTGTCCGAGGCTGACAAAGGCTTTTTCCCGGCCGGGACTATACATGCCTTCGGCGGAGGCAGAATGATAGATGCCTCCACGGTGCCACTTTGCCAGCAACTGGTCATGCCAATTGCGGGAGTAGACGAGCGCAAAGCGGTGCAGTCGCCAATCCTTGCGTGCCTCGTCATCCACCCGGTCGCCCAAGAGCGTGTAGAGGTGGTGGTAATTCTCACGCTGTGCCATCCACGGGCTGTTCACGCTGGTGGCAAAATCCTCGCGCGGCAGGAACCACCAGGTCAGCGACCCGCGCGGTTCGTTGAGCTGAGGCACCGTAATCGCAACACGGGTCTCCAGCGACTCCGTGCGCCAGCCCTTGCGGCCATGATGGGAAACCGGCGTCACCGGATTGTCGTTCAAGTCCCGCACAACGGCGGGGTCGTTCCAGAAGCTCTGAGCGGGCATGGGTGTATTCATGATGGGATAAACCTTTGCCTTGGCGAATGGCTTCGTCGAGGGTTTGTTTTCTTAATCAGTTAAGAATTGATACGAAAGAATCTTCATCGCAGGGGCTGCCTCACTTTCTTCAGACCCGGCTCATCTCGAGCGAGTAGGCGTATGTCGCGGGTTGGTTGATGCGGTAAATCTCGTCTTCGATCGCCTGAATTCGAGCGCGCATGGCCTGCTCGTTATCGATCTCCTTCAAGTAGGTCCGGGCGAGCAGCATGTAGTATTCCGTGCGCTCCGGGGGATCGTCCTTCTGTGAAAGCATTTTCGCAACGAAGGCATCCAGCCCCTTTTTCACAGCCTCCCTGTCCTTCAGATCCACGCCGACGATATCTTTGATTTCAACCCGGCGAAGCATCCGGATCGTGTTGCCGAGCGAGTGGTGCTCTTTGCAAAGTTTGCCGATCTCCTGCGCGAGGACATTCTGCGGGGTGGCTGGGTTTTCGGCCAGATTTACCCCTTTCTCGAAGGCGCTGTGGGAGTAGGTTCCGACTTCGGTTCCGTTGATTTTGAGCGTGTGGTTGCCGGCAGGCAGATTGTGAATTTGCAGCACTTGTTGGTTCAGGCGCTCGATGAAGGGAACGAGGTTCAATGCCTCCTTGGCCTCTTCGATGAGCGGGAAAGGCAGAGCCATTTCCTTGCTTGAGAATGTGAGTCCGGCCGGCGTCGTCACAAGATCAGCGACCTCTGTGTTCTTTTGTTCCAAAACCACATTGGCCTTCGCATCCATTGAGATCCGCCAGACATCCTGCTCGGCGTTTGTTTGATCCAAAAACAAATAGGCCATCACCAGATGTCCAATCGGGCCCGGATGAATGCGGTCCTTGCCGACCAAGGTGAAAGACGCATCCGCTTGCTGGCGAGTCCGGTTGATCTCATTCATCGGATGCCAGAAATCGACAACCGGGATATTCCGGGCTTCTCCGAATTCCAAGACAAAGTCCCTGCACTTGCCCAAGGCCGCATTCGCACCGCGCATGCTTTCGTCCCTTGATTCCACATGCTCGTCGTAGATGGTCGGGGTGATGAGAATCTGTCTCACACCCTTTTCGGTGAGTGCGTCGGATATTCTTTCGATGTTTTGTTTGAATGCATCGATCGCATTCCGTTTCCGGCTTTCGGCATCATCGGGAGGCTTGATCAACGAGTAGAGACCGAGACCCACATCATTCATCCCCGCGCTCAACGTCACGACCGTGGCGTTGTTTGAAAACACATCCTGATT
>JBILWM010000124.1:0-7126 GCA_044369905.1 Terrimicrobiaceae bacterium
AGCCGCGACCAGTGAGGTGCAGAAGGGGCCCCTGGATACCAAGCATCCGCTGCTCGCCGGCGACCGCTGGAACAAGCCTGCACAAAATTGGAATGCCGAGCGCATCAAGGAAATCGCAGGTTTTTCGTTGGCCGTTGAAGATCCCTCAGCCACGGTGCTGGCGCGTTATCCGGCCTCCGGCAAAGTCGCTGCGGCGGCGATCCGCCCCGCATCAGGCGGCCAAGTTGTTTTCGTTGGGGCCTACAACCTCTCGCGAGAGGCAATCAGCCGTCTCGCTACATCAGCAGGGGCATGGCGCATGACTTCACCCGGCAACGCCGTTGTGGCGGCGGATGATTTTGTCGTGGTGCAATCGACGGTTGGAGGCAAGGTGGAGTTGGATCTGCAGACCCCGGCGGCCCTTAGGGAAATGCAGCCCGGAACGGTGGTGTCGCCATCCGCCTCGGAGCACACTCTCGAGCTGGAAAAAGACCGCGTTTACTTCCTGCAAACCGAGCGAAATTAAATCTCCCCGTTCTCCCAAGATTCAGCCGCATTCTGACCTGCAAGGTTTACTGGATGAGCGAGGGCAAAACCGCGCCGTTGGCCCAGAAAAGCCACGGCGCGTTTGAGCATGCTTAGCGCGCCGCTGCCAACTCCTTCGTGAGTCGTTCGTTTCTGATCCAAAGAGGCATCCGATCCAAGGCGACCTTCTCCTTTCTCCACGAACCGCCCGGGATGGTTTTGCCACTCCACCAGTCGGTCCATTCGCCCGCCGGCAGGTAGTATTCCACCGTGTCATCCTCGCGAAAGACCGGAGCGACAAGAAGGCCAGGGCCGAGCATGTATTGAAGATCGAGCGAACGGCAGGTCCGATCTTCGGGGAACTCCAGGCACATGGGGCGGGCCAGCGGCATTCCGGTTTTTTCAGCCTCCTCGGCAAGCGCAACCAGATACGGGCGGAGCCTCTCGCGCAGCGCGCCAAACTCGCTCGCCACCGCGGCGGCAGTCTTGCCAAACGCATAAGGCTCGCGGGCACCGATGCCGTGAAAGCGCGAAATGGGCGAGAGCAATCCGAACTGCGTCCATCGCACGAAGAGCTTCTCCGAGGGCGGTCCGCCAATGAAGCCGCCGATGTCGCTGGTGTAATAAGCAAACCCGCTCAGCGCCATGGAAAGCATCCCGCGCAGCACGCACATCATCCCGCCGAAGGTGCATTGCGTATCGCCGCCCCAGTGGATGGGGTAACGCTGGGATCCCGCAAATGCAGAGCGCGAGAAGAGCATGATGTAGCCCAGCTTTTCTCTCATCGCATCGCCCACCACGATATTGTAGAGCAGGGGATAGAGGTTGTGCATTTCTTCACCAGTGCGGCCGTCGTGGAAAACGCTGCCGATCGCCACGCACTCGCCGTAGTCGGTCTTGAAGGAGGCCACGCCTTGGTCCATGAGGCGGTCGTGCGCGGCTTTCCAAAATTGCCTGGCTACCGGTTTGGTGAAATCGATCGGGTAGTATTCGTAGCCCTTCGTTTTTTTCGCGTAGCGCATCGGATAGCAGTCGGCACCGCACAGTTTGCCTTCGGCGTCCTTGAGCACAACCGCAGGATCCCATGAGCGGGCGCGGGGCTCGATGTAAGGATTTTCCCACAGTGAAACGCGCACGCCTTGCTCCCTCAGCGCGGCAATGTGCTTGGCGGGCTCGGGAAAACGCTCCTCATTCCAAGTGAACTCGCAAGTGTCGCCCCAATCGAGGCGGTCCTCCATCCACAGCGGATCGAGGTGAACCACATCGACAGGAATTTTCTCCTGTTTGCAACGCGCCACGACCTCTTCGACCTGCTCCCAGTTTTCATACATGCACCGGCTCATCCAGATACCGAATCCCCACTCGGGAATCGCCGGCGCGCGGCCGGTCAGCGCCGTGTATTTGCGAAGGATCTCCGCGTGTGACGGACCCGGAATAAAAAAGTAGTCCATGATCGGCTCCTGCGTCATGAAAGAGACTGAGGTAAACGAGAAGCTGCCCATCTCGAATACCGCGCGGCGTGAGCTATTGAGAAATACCCCGTAGCCGGCGGAACTTTGGTAAAACGGAACCGTCTTGTAATTCACATCCGTGGTGGTGACGCAGATCGGATCATCAATCCAAGACGCGGCACGGCGGCCTCGCAGGTTCAACTCTCCGTAGCGCTCGCCCAATCCGTAAAACGCCTCGTCAGGTTGCGCGACGAAGGTTTCATAGCTGGCCACAGGTGCGCCTGATTCATCAAAGGCGAAGCCGATCGGACGCGTCACATAATTCGTCGGCGCTCCATGCGTGTCGCTTACCGACTGGCTGAGCATCGTTTCGCCTTCGAGCTTGACGAAGCTGATACGGAACGGGTCGTGATCGATCCGCACGATGGTTCCAAAAGCCTCAAAAACCTTGCCCTCTTCAATGACCCGGAACGCTTCAGGCACAAGCCGCATCACCACCGATTCATTGAGGTGAACGGGAGGCTCCCCGCCTCCCAGCCAAGCGCGGACCCGCAGCATGCCGCCTGCAAGGGCCTCGATGAGAATCTCGGCCGATTTGCCATCGGTTTTGGAACCAGCTTTCTTCAGCTCATACATCTGGTCGTGCTGAACGATCTCAGGCAAGCCATCCACCGTGAGTTGTCCAGTGATGCGAATGCCTGCGGGTGTATTCCGGATCGATGCGACACGGGCGACATGCTCGTAACGGAGCGGGCGCTGAAAGATCGGCTCGGACTCGTATTGAAAAACGGCTCTATCGGGGTGGGTGTTGGTGTTTTTCATTAATGACCAAATCCTCTTTCAGCCCGTCATAGCGATGCAACGGCCTGGAGTGGTATAAATGCGCCATGGATTGAAAATTCGCGACAATGGGAACCCTTCGCGAATTGGCCGATTTTTTCCTGAATTGGCCGATTCCTTCCAGTGCCTCGAATTGTTTGATGTCCACAACTTCGAGGAGAATCCCTAGCGGTCCACCGTTCACCACCTTAATTTTTCCATGAGCAACACCGCAAAAACCACCCGCTGGATTAACCCGCAAATGCAACAAAGTGAAGTCTGGCCGGGCCCGCAAGGCGGATACCCCTGGGCGAACACACCGAATGCCAGGCTCTGGACCCGCGAGGCGCTGCTCCGCCGCACTGGCCCGAACGAACTGCTCTGCACATGGACAACTGGTGGTTACACGGAGCCGGGACCCGGCAATTTCACGATGATTGCCCGCAGTGAGGACAACGGCGCGACATGGAAAGACTACGGGCGCTTCCAGCACGGCTTCCGCGGCCTCTTCACCACCGAACTCTTCAGTCCACGCGAGGGCGAGATCCACGCCTTCCTCAACACCTACGATTTCGGCCAGTGGATGACCCAGCTTCTCAGCTACCGCTCCATCAGCACCGATGGCGGCGCCACCTGGTCCGCGCCAAACTCGATACCCGGCGGCGTGCAGGGTGTCTGGCCAAACAAAGGCATCGTTCATTCCAACGGCCGCTGGATCATCCCAGTCTCTTGGGCCGAGCACATCGGCGAGGAGTGGGCCGAGCCTTCGGATGGCCGCGCTCCCATGGTGACGATGGCTGGCACACGCGTGCTGCCTCAAACCGAACTACCGCACTCCGGCGAACTCATGGCGAAATACCTCGCCGGCGTCGAATGGGCCGACAAGAACCACCGCTACGCCACAGGGGTCATCATTTCCGACGACCATGGAAAAACATTCCGTCTGCGTGGTTACCTCACCGGTGGAAAGCACGGACTGCTCCTGGAACCGCGTGTGGTCGAACTCGGCAACGGCGATGTCGTCATGCTCATCCGCTCTCAGCGCGACGGCTGGCTCTGGGAGAGCCGCTCCACGGACGGCGGCGAAACATGGTCCAAGGCGGTTCAATCAAACATCCCCAACCCCGCCGCTAAAATTCTCCTGCTGCGTGGCGAAGATAACCGCATCTATCTCGTCCATAATCCGACCGGGCACGATGGTGCCACGATGGGCGGCCGCAACCCGCTCTCGCTTTGGATCAGCGACGACGACATGAAGACCTGGAGCGTGAAGGTGGACCTTGTCCGCGATGACGCCCCGTATGTTTCCCTCAACTACCCCGACGGCTTCATCGACGAGAAGGAGAGGATTCTTCAGTTCGTCTGGGAAGACACCGTCACCGTCTACCACGCCAAGGTCTCCCTCGACATCAAAGGCTGAAACCCAACCACCTTCTTCAAATCAGCCATGAGCACCCAGTCGAATTACTCCACCAGCACCGAGCGTCCTTACGGCATCGTCGCCGCCCATGAGGGCAGCTTTGAAAAGCCAACCAGCGCATTCACCAACCAGCAGGGGCAGATCACCATCACGCCGCGCGGCACATGGCTCTGCGTCTGGACCCGCGGGAGCGCTGAGGCTGCACCCGACCACACGATTGCCGTGGCCCGCAGCACGGATGAGGGCCGCACTTGGAGCGCCCCCACGGTCGTGGAACAAGCCAGCGCCGACGGCGTGCATTTGCCCTCATGGATCATTCCCTTCATGGTGCCTCACACCGGCCGGGTCTATGTCTTCTACTGGTGCGTGACGGAAGCCGGCCACCCGCGCGAATCGGGAAGGATTTTCCTCCGCTATTCCGACGACGACGGACTCACTTGGTCGGACCGCCAACTCCTGCCGATGCCATTCCATGCCGGCATTGACGAGCAGGGAGCGGCATTTCACGGCTGGAACTACCAGGAGCCTCGCATCATGCCCAACGGCGAGGTGGTTTTCACCTTTTCCAAGATCCGCCCCTCGACCATCGATCCCTGGCTCCAAGCATCCATGCTCATCTTTAATGGAGAAGACCCAGCCACCGGCCATGCCAAAGTCTGGCAGACCCAAGCTTTCCTGATGGTCGCCACCAACCTCCTGAGCGAAACCGACGCCTCGAAACTGAACTTTGAAATCCGCCCTGAAGGCCAAAACGGCATCCACATGAAGTATCCCGGCCACGAATTCCCCTGCGGCGACGAGATGAGTGTCGTGCCGCTGAGCACCGGGGAGTGGCTGGCCACCTTCCGCGCCCCCGTGGGCCACATGTATTCAGCCATCAGCGCCGACCACGGCCGCACCTGGAGCGAACCCGAGCCTCTGCGCTATTGCCCCAACGGCCCGCTCGTCCTCCAACCCAACGCTGCCGAGCCTCTCATCAAGCTGCAGGATGGTCGCTTCATCTTGCTCTTCCACAACAACGACGGCTCCGCCAACTTCGGCTACGGCCCGTGGGACCACTGGCGCGTCCGCACGCCGATGTGGGTGATGGTCGGCCGCGAACTCCGCGACGCCAAAGGCCCAACACGCATCGTCTGGAAAGCCCCCCAAGTCGTCATCGACAACCACTGCGTCCAGAACAGCGTCCAGGACAGCCCTGAGAAATACGGCTGCCGCACCGATGTGAACTACCCCCAGTTCTTCGAATACAACGGCCGCTACTTCATCACCTACTGCAACCGCAAACTCGACATCCTGATCAACGAAATCGACCCCGCCCTCCTCGACGATTTCGGCCTGCCTTGTTAAATTTAAGTCCTATCAGCTTTTTCAGAACAGCTGTCGCGATTTTCATAACTGATGTTCTCTTGGCGACGACTCGTGTTCCATTTTTCAGAACAGCTGTCTCGATTTTCATGGCGGCTGTTCCCTCGGAGACAGCCAGTGTTATTAAATCGCTGACCGCTGTTCTCTCGGAGACAACTCGTGTTATCAAATCGATAACCGCTGTTCTCTCGGAGACATACTGTGTTCTCCAATCGCTGACCGCTGTTCTCTCGGAGACAACTCGTGTTATCAAATCGACGACTGCTGTTCCCTCGGAGACAAACTGTGTTCTCCAATCGATGACCGCTGTTCGCCCGGAGATGACTCGTGTTATCAAATGGATGACTGCTGTTCTCTCGGAGACTCGTGTTATCCAATCAATGCAGCGGGTGAGCTTGCGAGGGAGATGAACTTGGAGAAAGGCGCGGGCGTGGATTGTGGGAGGGGAGGTTTTGGTCCGTTTTGATTCGCGGGGATTCGCCTCATTCGCGGTTTTGTCTGGAACGGCAGGGGACTGCCGTTGCTACAACGACTTGATACTCCCCCGCCCTTCGGCAAACCATGGAAACACCGAACTCATTGATACAGGACAGTTTTCATTTTTGAATGGATGAGCGTCGAGTTGATAATCGAGAGAAGGAAAATGGATTCCTCTTAGCACTGTGAGGGATTGGTCTTTTGTTATGACAATATTGACCTATTCTTGAGGCGTGAGCAGCCGAACCGGCATCAAGAAAAAGTCCTCCCGTGTCCCTCGTGCAGTGGCTCCCGCACAGAGCGAGCCTGCGGTGTCGGCTCTGGGGCAGCTCATCGAGCTTCTTGAAGAGAGCACAGGGTGCCGGATCAGTTTTGAGGATCTCACGGGGGTCAGCTACCATGTCGAAGATTTGGCTTTGCCCGGCCGCTTGCGCATCCACACCTGTGAGGCCTGCATGTTTGCCAAAAGCCGTCGCGAAACCCATGCCGACTGCATTCGCAACAAGACTGCCGTGAACCGCCTTGCCACGCGGCGGAAGAAAATGTTTTCCGGCCAATGCCATATCGGGTTGACCGAACTCGTGGCCCCGTTGATGTATCAGGGCCGCGTGATGGGGGTCTTTTTCCTGGGCTCGGTGGTGGTGCGCGAGACCGCCACTGAGGCCCGGCGGAAGCTGCGCAGGTATTGCGAACGCCAAGGTCTGGATTCGCGACCTTTCCTTGCCGCTCTGGCCAAGGCTCCGCAAATTTCCGCAAAAGAGATTCCCGCCTTGGAAGCGCGCTTTCATTTTCTGGTTCGGGTGGCAGAGGCGCTGGTGGAGAAGTCTGCGCTTCCTGCGGAGCGATATCGCACGGTCGATGGAGCGCACAAGGTCGCCCTGCATTTGCTGCCAGTGATGGTGCAAGGCGCCATCCGCTTCCTGCAGCGTCACCATGCCAATCCTGTTTTGCTGGGAGACATCGCAGAGCACTTGAGATGCAATCCCGACTACCTGAGTCGGATTCTCAACCGCCATCTGCCTGGTGGACTTTCCGGTTACCTCTCGCGCATCCGCATCGAACATGCCCAGAAGCTCATTGCCGGGGGGCG
>JBILWM010000043.1:0-23040 GCA_044369905.1 Terrimicrobiaceae bacterium
TGAGGATCATCGCCACATTATTGGACCATGCCTGATTGGTTGCAGAAGTCCATGCATTAGGTCCATTAAAAGAGTTGGCATTTCCGTTCCAGTTAGTTCCGAATGTGGAAAGCGGCAAGGGAAGACTCGGAATCGGCGGCAAAGCGACATTGATGACTTGGTTCGTGGTGGCGGGGGTGCGACCATCCGTGACCGCGATAGTCAGATTTCCTCCACCGAAGGCGAAGGTGCCGTTAAACGACATGCTCTCCGGGTAGGCCGGCAGGATATTCGTCACACCACTCACTACATTGGTTACCCGATTGGTGATGACCTGCGAGCAAAACAGAGTGGCCGCCGGCGATGCATTGGTCAGTGAAGTAGCTATGATGGGTGGTCCGCTGGTATTTTTAAAATGGAAATAAAACTGCCTTCCCCCATAAGATCTCCCAGTCGATGCCAAGCGGGCATTTGTTGTATCGTTGGGAAATATTGGGGTCATCGAGTTTGAGTTTGTTCCCCATTGCAGGCTTGAAAGGCCGCTGATAACGAAGCGGTGCGTATTGAAATTGTGTGGGTTGGGGTAGCCATGTGATGCATGGAAGGGCTCCATGAGGAGGCGGGCACAGAGTGAAACATTGATGTTGGTCTGTCCCGCATTTGTTGTGACGAAGTAGTTGTTGAACCAAAAATGCATCCCGACCTTGGTGATCGTGGGGAAGCGCCCGAAGCCACGAGTGCCATTGGCTCCAGCGGTCGGCATAATGCTGTTACTTACCGCGTAAGTGTATTGGTTCGTTAAGGGTATAATAGAATTTGTTACCATGGAGGTATCCATGCTGTTAATGCAGCGGATGTAGTCGAATATCTCGGTGGTGATCTGCTCCGACTCCGAGGGGCCATATTTCCCCAAGATGCCGGAGGATCCCCCGAAGCCGGGGACTGCCGTCGTGGTCATTCGTCTAAGGTAGGCCAAAAGTCGGGTATTCGCGCTGTAGTCAGCCGTCGCACTCAGCGGATCCCAGCGGGTAAAGTAGTAGGAATTGGTGCTAGCGTAGTTCGTATTGGCGCCCACGGTTCCGCAGAATGCAATAAGGCGGTCATAAGGCGTGAGTTTGTTCGTGTTTCCGCTCGTAAAGGTTACCGGCCAAGAAAGAATACGCGGAGTATTGAAGAGAGTGACATCGGGCGCCCGGCTGGATGCGGTGAGGAAAAAGCGCGCCTGCTCCAGCTGCTGTGGGGTGACGGGATTGGTTCCCGTGGCGGATCGGTTCGTGGCGAAGAGAAGCTCATCGACACTCGCGTAGAGGCGGGAGGCATCATCCGACATGAGGGTGGCGGTCCGACTCGGCGGGTCAAGAACGGTAACGGTGCCATAATTAGTAGCGCCATTGGTGGCCACAAAGGCACCCCATTGGGAGCCCACATTGGATCCCCCATTCTGGTAGGTGATGCGGGGAGCGATCGCCATGATGTTGGTTGTCGTGAGGTTCGTGAAGACCGCCGAGAGGGAGACCGTGGCAGGGTGCCCTGGGAACCGCTGATACTCACCGGCCCAAGGCTGAGAGATCGCCAGATTTCTATCCTGATCGGAGCCTATCACGGGGGTGTCCCAGTAGTTGGCGGGCATCGGAACAGTTTTTGTCTCACCCCATGTCGTGGTGACGGTGGTATTCGTGTAATTCCACGGAGCGCCGGAGGCGGTGTTGATGTTGATCTTGCTGGTGTCGTCATCGGTCCAGAAGGCGATGCGGCCGACGATGGGGTTGGCGGCCGAGGCGCCGGTGACGGTGACGGTGTTATTTCCAGCGGCGGAGGCGGGAGGGACGAGCGTGCCATCTTCGAGGACATAGAGCCAGTTGACTGGCATGGGGGCGGGCTGGGTGGGCGTTGTGGGAGCGCCGATAATATCGAAACCTTCAACAGAATTCGTCGCCGCGGGATCGAGGATAGGGTAGTTTGTGGCTCCGCTTCCTGAAATAACAGGTGCGTTCAGATCGGTGAAAAGGGCGGTGTTGTTGGCCCAACCCGCTAATGCAGCAACATCGCCTGTTACAATGTTGGCGGCTGCGGCATTACTCGCAACCATGTTTGTGGAGGAGTAGAGTTTGTAGATGGCTTGAAGGTTTGTGCTGGTCGCGCTGTAGGTGCGGATCGCGCCCGGCTGGGAGGCCCAGGCGAGTGTAGGATCGGATTTTGTCGCACCGGAAATTTGGGCCATGACGACATTGATGGCGTATTCCGCGAGGTTGCGGGTCTGTGTGCTGCCACGGTAGGCGGAGGCGTTGGCGCGGTCGGCTTCCACGCGGTTGAGCAGCCCGATGGCCAGCGCTGCGAGCAGGACAAGGCAGCTCAGGACAATGATGAGCGCGGCACCTTCGAGAGGATTCGGCTTGGGGCGGTTCGGTTTGGCGAGTGGATCGGGCATGGCTTTTTTTACGGGCTCCAGCGGCTGCCGCGCAGTGGCACGGTGGTGGTGAAAGTGCGGTAGGGAATGTTTTTTGCGGAAAGTGCGGTTTCCAATCTCAGGAGATCCGCGTCATACTGGGCCTCGTCAGTGAAGAGTGTGGAGAAATTGGCGATTCCCATGGCACTGGAAGCATCGGCAGGGGTGTCAGCATTGCCTGCGAGGCGATTCACAGCAGCCTCTTCCACGGCGACCATGGTGACATTGACAAGAGGTGGGAGTTGGTGCATCTGCGCGGGTTGGCTACCACTGCTCCATGCGGTGAGCGAGTCCCATCCATAGTTTGTGGCATTTGTGGAGTAGCCGGAGGAATTTGTCGAAGGAACGCGGATGACAAAGGCGATGATGTTTTCCGCCAGTGGACGCACGCCGTCTATTGGAGTAACCCAAGCTGAATTTGTTATTCGTCCCGAGTTTGAGGTAACTGTCAGGCTCTCCGAGGAAGGAAGCCACTGATAAAGGCGGAAGCGTGGTCTGTCGTTGATCCCCGCCAAATTCGGCTTGGTGGGATCATTCCCATAGGCGACAAAAAAACCGCAAGGATTCAGGCTACCGGGAGGATTCGTGGAACTGGTGTTGGTAAAGTAACCGAGCGGGGCTTGGAAGAAAACGGAGTGGCCAACAGGCGTCAATGTGTTGGTCGTGGTAAAAAAATTATTCGTGATGAGAAAATGCAGGTCGGATTGGCGGCCGTAGGTGGCAGGCGTGAAGTTCGTATTTGTTCCACGAGGTTGACGATCGCTGTCAAAATAATCCCAGTAGGTGTTGAGCGTGGCAACGCCGAGTGTTCGGCTTACAGCCTCGAATCCGGTGCGGGCGCTCTGAAAGGCGTCCACTTTGGCTGTGGAAGTTTTGATGCCTCCGGCCATTTGGCGAATGGCCAAGGAAATAAGACCCATCATTACGGCCAGAATTGCGCTGGCGACCATCAACTCCACAAGACTGAATCCCGACAGCGGGCGGAGAGCACGCGCGAGGGTTTGTTTTTTGAGAGCTGAAAAAAATGGCAACGCCGGAAAATTCATTGGGCGGTGTTCAGGATAAGCTGGCTGTAAACCGTCTTGTTATTCGTATCGGCGAAGTGGCGCACGGTGACCCGCAGGAGTTGGGCGATGTTGGGGTCCGAGGTGACCAACGATGGGGGATTTGCGACAGAATTGCTAGCCACGAAAATAGCACTATTGCTGAAAGCTGAATCTAACTGAACGCCTTCGTCATCGAAGTAAAAAAGGCGGTTGTTGAATGCGGTGGAGAGGTCCGTGTAAGGCACACGCCCCGCCTCCGCGACGACTTTTCTGACGATCTCGCCGCGCACGCCGTCATCCATCGAACCGCGCAGGCTCTTCATGCCAGACGAAACTAGGCCGATAATCGGGATCATGGCGAAAGCAAAAACCCCCATCGCGATGGTGACCTCGATGAGGCTGAAACCACGCGGAAACCGGGCGTGTGGTCGGACTGCCGGTGTGCCGGATGGGGCTGGGATTTCCATGGATTCTCGGGTGGATTTGATGTGTCTGGTTGCTGCGATCTCCGAGTCGTTTCGGAGAGGATCTGCACACTATTACAAAGCCTCTGTTCGGGTGCATCCGCAAGGTTTTTTTCTTTTGGAAAAGGAGCGCGCGGCGGCGCGGGTTTCATTTGCGCTATGAGGGTATCGATGAGGTTGCCTCGCCTGTGTCTTTCACGGTCGGGACGACCGTGCTCCCCTCTTCCGCGCGTCAGCGCGGATCGTGAATCTGGGAGGGACATCGTCCTCGCATGTCCCATTTTTCAGCCGCAGAGCGGCGTTTCTGCGAGCACGCGGGGTGGGGTTTGATTTTTAGCGGATGGGGATTGTGAGGGGGGTGGGGTTGAGGAGCATGATGGCGAGGGCGGCGGAGTAGATGGCGAGCCCGAGGAAGACGCCGATGGAGCCGACGCGGTAGGCTGCGGTTTTGGAGTCGCGGCAGGTGATGATGGCGGCGAGGGTTTGCGTGAGTTCGGGCTGAATACAGCGGGTGAGGACCCATTTTACGGCTAGGACGCGGATGAAGATCCAGATGCAGGAGAGGAGAATGATCGCAAGGGACAGGATGATCAGGGTCTGCGCATGGAAGTTTGTGCCGGCGATGAGCCTGCCGGAGAATCCGGTGGTGGTGATGGCGACGGCGGCGAAGCCGATGACGACTTGGGAGCGCTGGTGGAGAATGTTCAACTGGCGCTCGAGAATGCCGAAGAGAAAGGTTTCCTGGCCGGGGAAGGCATTCACCATGTTTTGGGCTTCTTCCAAGGCGGTCTCGGGCATTTTTGCAGAGGGGGTTTTCATATCTCGCATGAGGCTGTGAACGGTGCGGGCGAATGCCACTGGACATGCTTGGAGAGCATCGTGTCGCCATCAAAGTGGAAGTAGGCGCGGAAGGATCCGCCATCGATCACGCCGGGTAGCCAGTGGATGTCGTCGGCCCACATTTCGTGGTAGGGGATGCGATCAATCGGCGTCCAGATGGGCAGGGCCTCGTCGGTTTCGATGAGGGTGCCGCTGAAGGAATCGGCTGTGAAGACGGTGCAGTGGAGGCTGTAGCCGTCCACGAATTGAAAATGGAGTTCTCCTCGGGGTTGGACTCCATGGGGCGTGATGCCGACCTCTTCTTGAGTCTCGCGCACGGCACATTCATGGGCGGCCTCGCCGGGTTCAATGCGACCGCCGGGGGCGTTGATTTTTCCCGCCCCGAGACCGCGTTTTTTGCGGATGAGGAGGATTTGGCTACCGCAAATGACGAAACACAGGGTGGCCCGCTCGCGCGGTTGCCACTGGTTCCAGAAATCGTCCATGAGCGGAGGCGACTACGGCAGGAAGCGGATGAGCAGCTGCGGGTAGAATCCGAGAACGAGGATCAGCAGGGTGCAAAGACCAATAGCCAACTTCGAGAGAGGCGAAACCGCGACCTCGCCGCAACCTTCGGGGGCCGGTTGCCAATACATGGCGCGGATGACCTTGAAGTAGTAGTAGAAACCGCTGGCGACCGTGACGACACCGATGAGAACGAGCAGGTAGAGCTCTTGGTTCATGGCGGCTTCGAAGATGAAAAACTTACCGAAGAAGCCGACCGTGAAAGGAACGCCAGCCAGAGAGGCTGCGGCGATGAGCATTGCCAAGGCGAGGCCTGGAGAGCGACGGGCGAGACCGTTGAAGTGTGAGAGATCGTCACCACCGGTGGCTTTGGTAACGGGCACCATCACGAGGAAGGCGAGGAAGGTCATCAGGAAATAACCGCCCAGATAGAAAACCACCGCGCGACCGGCGAAGGCGTCACCAATGGCGGCGAGGCCGACAAGAAGATACCCGGCGTGGGCGATACTGGAATAGCCGAGCAGGCGCTTGAAGTTCGTCTGCGGGATGGCGGCCAAGTTTCCGTAGATCAGCGTGAGGGCGGCCAATAGAACGAGAACGAGGATCAGTTTATCCTGGAAGGATTCCAGCACGAAGAACGGTTGGAGCACCCGGATCAGAACGACAAATCCAGCGGCTTTCGAGGCAACGGCGAGGTAGGCGGTGATTGGCGTTGGCGCGCCTTGATAGACATCTGGAACCCAGAATTGGAATGGTGCGGCGGCGATTTTGAAGCAGATGGCAACCAAGACCATGGCTAGACCAAACAGAATCGCTGTGTGATTCGCTTCGGGGACGATGGAGAGGTTATTCTGGATGGAAGCGAGGTTCGTCTCACCCGTCATGCCGAAAATCCAGGTGATGCCGTAGATGAAGAATCCGGTCGAGAGAGCCCCAAGGACGAGGAACTTCGTGCCGGCTTCGAGGCTGGCGAGGCTGCGGCGGGTGTAGGCCACCTGGATGTAGAGTGAAATCGTGACCAACTCCAAAGCGCAGAAGATCATGATGAAGTCGGAGGCGGAGGCCATCCACATCAACCCTGCACAGGTGAAGACAGGCAGAATGAAAAACTCTCCCGAACCGGCTTCAGGACGCTCGGCTGGCACGAGGCGTTGGACGATTGGTATGTAGTCGATCGCCAGAATTAGGGTGAGGATAGTTGCGAGGAGAGCGAATCGTTTGAAGAAAAGCGACAGGCTATCTACCACATAGAATCCCGAATCCTGCATACCAACGGGGTTGGTTTCGATGAAGAAGCTGAGGATAAAAACGCAAACCAAGCCAAAAATGGCCCCGTGTGCGAGGGTGACTTTGTTGGATTTGAAGCTGAAGGATTCCGCCATGAGCAGGAAGATGCCCAGACAGACGACACAGATTTCAAGAGCGACGGGCGGGATCATGGCAGAAGCAAAGCGGGTGTAACGAGGTTCACGAGAATTTGCGGGAAGAATCCGAAGAACAGCATGATGGCAAGCAGAATAACGATTGCGGCATGCGGGAATCCGGAAAGATCGGTTAGGCGTGACCAGCGGTCAGATAGCGGCCCCATGAATACCCGGCGGTAGGCGCGGAGCATGTAAATGGCGGAGATGACGATACCCCAGACGGCGCAGATCGTTGCAATTTGGTAGCCGTTGAAGCCGAAGACCTCTTTGCCGTCGAGAAAGCCCATATGCGGTTCGCCTGAGGCGAAGGATCCGAAGAACACGAGCAATTCACCGGCGAAGCCGACGAAGCCAGGGAGACCGACGGAGGCCATGGCCGCGAAGCCGAAGGCGAGGCCGAGTTTTGGTGTTGCGCGGGCGATTCCACCGAGTTCAGAGAAATCCAAAGTGCCCGTGCGCTCACGGATTTCGCCGCAGAGGGCGAAGAGAACCGCTATAGTGAGGCCGTGACTCAGGAGCATGAGAGAAGCGCCGGTGAGGCTGACTTGATTCAATGCCACGAATCCAAGGAAGATGTAGCCCATGTGCATGACACTGGAGTAGCCAAGCATCAGGTCCAGCTTTCGCTGGGCAATCGTGCAATACCCGACATAGAGAATATTGCACGCGAGCAATGTCAAAAGGATCGGGGCAAATGCCTGAACGGATTCCGGAAGAATCGGAACAGCCAAGCGGATCAAGCCATAGAGACCGAATTTTTTTAAGACACCGGCGTGCAGCATGGATGCGGGAGCAGGAGCACTTGCATAGGCCTGCGGTGCCCAGGTGTGGAAGGGAAAGAGGGATACAAGGATACCAAATCCGACCAAAAGAAGCAGGTAAACAACCGGCGAATCGGGAACTTGTCCCGCTTGGGCATTGGCCACCATCTGACGCAGATCAAACGAGCGGGCTCCTTCGGGTTGGATGAGATACAAGCCGATGATGCCGAGAAGGAGAATGAAACTGCCTGTCGCCAGATAAACCGTGGCTTTCCAAGCTGCCGCCTGACGATCCCCCGAGCCCCAGATGCCGATGAGCAAGAAGGTCGGGATGAGTGCCAGTTCGTGGAACATGTAGAAGAAGAAGACATCCACCGAAGCGAAGGCTCCAACCACACCGGCTGAAATCAAAAGGATGCTGGCGTAGAACCAACGGGCATTTTCAAGCGGCGCACGGGCCACGCAAACCGCTGCCAGCGTCACGATAACCGAGAGGAAAAGCATGATCAAGCTCAGTCCGTCCGCTCCCAATGTGAAGCTGATGCCGAGTTGAGGAACGACCGGGAAGCTGGAGACGAATTGGAAGCCGGACTGCGCGGGGTTGAAGAAAACGGCAACCGCAAGGAAGAAAAGGACATTCAACGCCGCGCCGAGGATCGAAGTGAACCTCGGATTGGCTCCGGCCATGACAAGCACGGCAGAGAGGATCGGCACAAGAATGAGGAAGAGAAGCGGGCTGACGGAACTCATTTGGAAATCAGGATGTAAAGAAGACCGACCACACCGGCACCGAAGAAGAAGGCGTAGGCTTGGATATTACCGAGTTGAAGGAAGCGCAGAGCGAACCCGCAGGCCCAAGTGAGCTTGCTTGGAAATTGGACGACAAGGAGATCAACGATCCATCGATCCGCCCAAGAGAGGAAGGCCGCGCCGCCGCCTTGAATGTTGTTGACGAACCAGGAGTAAACATTGTCGATGTAGAGGCGGTTTGCGAAGAGCGGGATGGAGATGGGATCCTTCTGGGCTTTGAAGTAAAGCAATGCCGAGAGGCCAGCGCCGCCGAAGAACATGGCGTAGAGGAGCGGGTGCAAGAGGTGTGGAACGAGTTCGTGGTCCGGGCGGGCCAACTTGAAGAAGTGGTCTTGAATGAACGGGAAACCAGCAAAAATGGCGAGAACCGAGAGAATGAGCATCGGAACCAGCATGGTGATGGGTTGCTCCTTGGCGTGTTCCGCGTGCTCGCTGCGGGCTTTGCCGAAGAAGACCACGAAGAACTCACGGAAGATGTAGAAAGCGGTGAGGCCAGCAGCAGCGGCAACGAGCCAGCCGAGGAACGGAATTTTCACGACAGCCCACTCGATGATAAGGTCTTTGCTGAAATAACCGCTCGTGTAAGGGCAACCGGCAAGAGCCAGCATTCCGAGGAAGAAGCAAATCATGGTCACTGGGGTCTTCTTGCGAAGTCCACCCATGTGCCACATGTCCACCTCGTGGTGCATGGCGATCATGACTGAACCGGCTGCAAGGAAAAGGAGGCACTTGAAGCAGGCGTGGGTGAAGAGATGGAACATCGCGACATCGGATGTCGGGGCGACGCCGATGCCGAGAACCATGTAACCGAGCTGGGAAATCGTGGAATAAGCCAGAATGCGCTTGATGTCACTCTGCTGGGTCGCCATGAGCGCGGCGGCGAAGCAGGTGATGCCACCAATCCAGGCGATGATCTCGCGGGCTGTTGGCACGATTTCCAGAATCGGAAAAATGCGAGCCAACATATAAACACCTGCCGCAACCATTGTTGCCGCGTGAAGAAGGGAAGAAACCGGCGTAGGGCCTTCCATCGAATTCGGCAACCATACATGGAGCGGCATCTGGGCCGATTTGCCGATCGTTCCCATGAAAATCAGAATGCAGGCGACCGTGAGGTAAATCGGTGCCGTGGCAAGACCAGGAATGGATTCAATCAACTCGCTGAATACAACGGTGCCAGTTCCAAACCACAGAAGAAGAATACCGAGCATAAACCCGAAGTCGCCGATGCGATTGACGATGAAGGCCTGTTTTCCGGCATCCGCTGCGGAATCCTTCGAGTAATAGTGTCCGATGAGGATGTAAGAACTTACGCCGACGAGTTCCCAGAAGATGAACATCATCACGAAGTTATCTGCCAGCACGATACCGAGCATGGAGAAAAGGAAGAGCGAGAGACCGGCAAAAAAGCGGGAATATCCCTCCTCGTCGCGCATGTAGCCGAGCGAGTAGATGAAAACGAGGACGGAAATGGAGGTCACCACCAGAAGCATCACCTTGCTGAGGTGGTCAAGGGTCACGCCGATGGTGAGATTCAGCTCAGGACCAAGGCTCAGCCAATTCAGGGAGAGCATCTTGCCATCAATCGGCTGGTTGAACAGCCACCAACTCAAAGCGCATCCTGTGCCAGCGGCGATGAGCGCGAGAGAGGCGCTGAGCGTTTTTGAGAATTTCCCGAGGAGGAGAATCAGCGCGGCGCTGACCAGCGGGGTGAAAAGAATAATCCAGGGCGCGGTTTGCGTGCTCATCAGAACTTCAGCGTATTCAAGTCTTCAACATGAGTGGTTTGCTTGGCGCGGAAGAGCGCGACAATAATGGCGAGGCCTACGGCGACCTCGGCTGCGGCGACGGTGATGATGAAAAACACGAGCACTTGGCCATTGTAGTTCGGCATGCCGTCGGGAGTTAGGTTGAAGCGGGAGAAGGCAACGAGGGAGAGGTTGGCCGCGTTCAGCATGAGTTCGAGACCCATGAAAATGATGAGAATATTCCGACGCAGAAGAACTCCGCCGAGGCCGATGGCGAAGAGGAGTCCGCTGACGATGAGGTAATGCGCTAAGGTTGGCATGGAGAAATCAAAGAATCACTTAAGTTCCTTCTTGCTGAGGAGAACAACCCCAACCGTGGCCACGAGGAGGAGGACGCCGATGATTTGGAAGGGCAGGTTGAAATTACGGAAAAGGGCGAAACCGACCAGGGCGACATCATTTGCCATGGGGTGGGAAACGGCGGGCTTCACGACATTCAAAGCCGGGAGTGCGCTGATGACTTGTGTGAGAGCGGAAAGGAAGCCACCGACGACGATGCCGCCACCGACCCAAGCGGAGAGGCGGACGCGGCGGCGTTTCTCCTCACGCAGGTCAAGCAACATGATGATGAAAAGGAAAAGCACCATCACAGCTCCTGCGTAAACCAGAACTTGGACGACGGCGATGAAGTAGGCATCCAGCGTCACAAAGATGGCTGCTAGGGCTACGAACGACATGACGAGGCTCATGGCGCAGGAGACGGGGTTTCTCAGCAGGATCACTCCCAGCGCGAAGGCGAGCATGAGGAGGGAGAAGATCGAGAAAAGGGCGAGTTGCATGTGGTGGTGTGAGGTGGCGTTCTACCAGCGTGAGGCGGGTTGTTCTACTTTTTTTCGTTCCACTTGTTGACGAGACCGGTCATTTCGCCGCCGAGCTCGCGGAGTTTGTGGATGTCGTGAACCATCTCGGCTCGGGAGAGACCAGTGATGGAATAATCCTTGCGGAGATAGATAGCCTGTTCCGGGCATACCTCTTCGCAGAGGCCGCAGTAGATGCAACGGATCATGTCGATATCAAATGTCTTCGGGCGTTTCTCCACCTTGCTCCAGCGCTCGCCCTCGGGAATCTCCTCGGGTTGGATGGTGATGGCACGGGGCGGGCAAATGAATTCGCAGAGTTGGCAACTCACGCAGCGGTCGCGTCCATGCTCGTCGCTTACGAGGGTTGGAGCGCCGCGATACCAAGCGGGCATCTGGGCGTCCCACTTCTGCTCGGGGTATTGCATGGTGACTTTTGTCTGGCCCGTCAGGAGGCGGAGCATGTGTTTGAGCGTGATCAGAAGGCCCGCGACAATCGAGGGCAGGTAGATCTTTTCGGCCAAAGTGAGGCGCGGACGCGTGACGGTGTAAGCCATAAAGTTTGGTGGTTCTAACAATGTTCGTTCCGCATGGCAACTTTGGACTCACATTTTTTCGCGAGGCCAAAGCGGAGTGCGGATTCAAGGAGCCGGCTGGATCTGGGCGAGGCGGCGTTCCAAAATGGAATCCGGCTCGGCACCGAGAATCTTGGCTTTTTCGTAGTGCTTCTTGGCGAGTTGGAGCGAAGGGGGCTCGGAAGTGGCATACATGACAGCGAGGTTGAAGTGGGCGTTGGCGTAGTTTGGATTGATGGCGAGACTTGCGCGGAAGGACTCTTCCGCTTTGGCGGTGTCGCCTTTTTTCCCGAGGGCGATGGCGAGGAAATTGTGGGCCACGGGGTTTTTGGAATCGGCTTGGAGGGAGCGATTGAGGATGGCGATCGAGTCGTCGAAGCGGCCTTGACGGCAGTAGACATTGCCAAGGTTCACCGAGGCGAAAACATCGTCGGGCTTCAAGGCGACGGCTTTTTCCAGAGCGACCTGGGCGGCCGAGAGTTTGCCAGACTGGATTTGAGTGACGGCAAGGTTGGCGAGGGCGAAGTGGTTTTCCGGGGCCATTTCCACGATGCGTTGGTATTTTTTCTCGGCGTCGGGGAAGCGGCGTTGATTGACAAGGGTGGAGGCCTCGTCGGCGAGTTTTTTGGCCTCATCGGAGAGGGCCTCCGCGCCTCCGGTGGATTGGCGCTGGGAGCCGGAGGGCTTGACGGCGGTGAGGGAGAGTTCGGTGCCGTCCACTTCTGGGTCTTTCAGCACCACGAGCGGCTCGCGGAAGAGGATACGCTCCTCTTCTTTCACCACAGGCGGTGGATTTGACAAGATGCCGAGCGATGAGGCCAGGGCCTCGGACTGAACTTGAAGGCGCACGAGTTCCTTTTCCAAATCGGATACCACCTGAGTGCGCTCGCTTTGTTCCGTGATTTGGCGAATGACGATCTGGCGTAGAAGTTGGCTCTCGGTGAAGAGGCGTTTCTGCTCATCGGTTGGCTCGGGCGTGAGGCGAAGACGAGCCAACTCGCCGGAGGCCTCGTCGAGTTGGGCCATGAGGGATTTGACGCTCGCATCGCGGGCGGCCAAGTCCTGACGCGAGGCTGTGAGGCGATCCTGGAGCAGTCCGATCTCCTCCTGAAGGCCTTCAGCTTCGGCTTTTGAAATCCCGCCTGCGCTGGAAGCTTCGGCGAGTTTCTTTTCGGAGGCGGCGAGTTTTTCAGCGAGTTCCTTGTTTTGAGCCTCGATTTTCAGGAGTCGGTCGAGATCCGGCTTCTGGGTGGCGAGTTGTTTTTGGAGATTGGATTTCTCCGCCTTGAGGGCTTCGAGCTCGGCTTCGTTGTCCTTCAGGCGCTTGATGCGTGCGAGACCCTTGTCGCGTTCGGCGGCCAACTTGCGGCGATCCTCATCGGTGGCCGATAGGACTTTTTTGCTTTCGGAAATGTGGGCGGCGGCTTTTTCAAGTTTTCCAAGGAGACGATTGTTCTCTTCCTGAACGACCTCGTTTTCCGCTTCGATGCGAGCAATGCGCTCGGAGAGTTTCTCGATTCTCTTGTCTTGCGGATCACCGGCTTTTTTCTTGAGGGCGTCCCGTTCCGATGAAGTCCGCTGAAGGGCATCATCAGCCTGGGCAAGACGCGAATTCACGGCCACGAGCTCGGTTTTGGTTTTTTCGAGCTCCATTTTGACACTGGAGAAATCTCCTTCGAGGGTTTCGCGCTTTTTTTTCTCTTCAGCGTGAAGTTTTTGATACTGGGCGACCTGACGCTCCAAGCTGGCTATCCGCTCGCGGGAATAGTCGGAATCGACATCCTGTTTCTTGGCGGTCGTCTCCTTCTGGCGCCCGGGCCTGGTGGTCACAGCCGGCTCCGGAATGTCGATTTCAAAGCCGCGCGTGGGAAGTGGATCCTCGTGCGCGGGCAGTTTTTCAGGCTCGGAAGCAACCATGGCGCGCAGGCGTTCGATGTTTTCCTGCGCCTTGCGCATGCGGAAATTCACAACGATCTCCTGCCAGGAAGGGTCGTCCTTCCGCACCTGCTCAAGAATGGCGACGGTGGATGCATATGAATTCATGGCATCCCTCAAACGCCCGTCGCGCTCGAATTTTTCTCCAGCCTGATAGTCTTGATAAGCCTTCAGGAAAAAATCCGAGGGGTCGCCTGCAAACGCGACTAGGCCTGAAGACAGACAAGCTGTGGCAAGAATCGCAAGGAATCGGGAGATCATTTCAAGGCGGACAATGGGCGCACATCCTGCCCAAGGAGGTCGAGGATATCAACAGGAATCAAGACTGCCTCACGCCAAAATCGGCCTTGCGTTGGAGTGATCACGAGACATGATCGGGGCATGAGCGAGCTGGAAATCTATGCAGCCGGTGTTCGCCAGCCTGAGAAAATGCTCGGACTGGCTCTGGAATTGGATGTGCTTCCGAACCTCCGCTATAAAATCGATACGAATCACGATATTGTTTACATGGAGTTTTCGGGGGAAGTTCCATCCGCAAGCACTTTGGAATCGCTCTTCAGAAAGCTCGGCTTGAAAGCCCTCTTCGTGGGGCAAGCACCGCCAACGGGCAGCTTGCTCAAGAAGACACAGCGCATTTATTGACGCCGCAGCAAAAACCCGCATGCCACTCATCGGAATTTTTTCGAATCTTTACACAGCCTTTCTGACTTTTCTGGGGCAGGTGGCCATGCTGGCCAGCGAGACCATTTTTTCGATTTTCTGCGGCCGCATTCGAGTGAAGTTGGTGATTCAACAAATCGCCGAGATTGGATTCCGCTCGCAACTGGTGGTAATCGTCACTGGAGCTTTTACAGGAGCGGTTTTTACGGCGCAGGCGTATTTCCAATTTGCGAGCTTGAACATGGAAACAGCCGTTGGCCCTGTCGTCGCTATCTCGATGTTCCGCGAACTTGGGCCGGTTCTAGCCGGCTTGATGGTGGCAGGTCGCGTGGGAGCCGCCATGAGCGCGGAGATCGGCACCATGAGGGTCACACAACAAATCGACGCCCTGCGTGCCTTGGCAGTAAACCCGGTAGACTACCTTGTGGTGCCACGGGCTCTCGCGATGTTTATTTCCATGCCGTTTCTTGTCCTGGAATGCGTCGGCTGCGGCATTCTGGCGAGCTATTATGTCGGCGTGAATGTTCTGAACATTTCTGGCGTTTACTTCCTTGCCAACACCCAAAAGTTTGCGGATTCGAGTGATATTATCATGGCCCTTGTGAAGGGCTTTTTCTTTGCGGGAGTCATAGTCTTCATCAGTTGCCGCGAGGGTCTGAACGCTAAGGATGGAGCAGTGGGAGTCGGACGCGCCACGACATCCACGGTTGTGAATTGTTCGCTCGCCATCCTCATCGTGAATTTTTTCCTCACCATGGCACTCAATGTCATCTTTCCCGCTGGCCAATGATGAGCACTCCATTCATCCAAGTCCAGGACCTCGTCCAAAAAATCGGTGGCCAGGAAATCCTGAAGGGCATCTCGCTGGATATCTATAAAGGCGAAACCCTCGTCCTGCTTGGAAAAAGCGGTGGCGGCAAGAGCGTGTTTTTGCGGCATCTGATCGGGCTCATGCGCCCGGTCTCGGGAAGCATTTTGTTCGAGGGTCAGGAGGTGACCCGCCTCAAGGAACGCGAACTCGAGCCGGTGCGCCGAAAAATCGGTATGCTCTTCCAGGATGGCGCCCTTTTTGACTCGATGAATGTTTTCGACAATGTCGCCTTCCCTCTTCGGGAGCGCGGGGAGCGCGACCCGGCTGTGATCCGGCGCAAGGTCGAGGAATCGCTTGGCATGGTCAACATGCGAGGCCACGACAAAAAAATGCCGGTGAACCTGAGCGGAGGCATGCGAAAGCGGGTGGCCCTGGCGAGGGCGATCATCTCGCCGCCCGATGTCATCCTCTATGACGAACCCACGGCCGGCCTCGACCCCATCGTTTCAGACAGCATTAACAAATTGATCCGCCGCCTGCAGTCCGAGCTGCATGTCACCTCTGTCGTCGTCACGCATGACATGGTGAGTTGCAACCACATTGCCGACCGCGTGGCGCTGCTGAATGAGGGGCGCATTTATTTCACCGGAAGCACGGACGACCTCCGCGCGACCACAGATCCCACGATCCGGGATTTTGTGGATGGAAGATCGGGAGAAACCATTTATTAGAAACCCACACATGAGCAGCGAAGACAGAGGCACACAAATCAAGGTCGGAATTTTCATCCTCATCGGACTGGTGACCGTTGGACTCATGGTCGTCTACTTCGGACGGCTCGGGGAGGGATTTTCGAACTACTACAATGTGCGGGTGGAATTCGCCAACGCCAGCGGACTTCTCCGCGGGTCCGAGGTTCTGCTGGCCGGAGCGAAGGTCGGCCGTATCACAAACGACCCCACGATCCTTCCCGACATGCGCGGGGTCTATGTGGATGTCCGTATCCTTGAACAAGTGCAAATCCCGGTCGGAAGCAACTTTTCTATAGGCAGCTCGGGACTTCTTGGCGACAAATACATCGAAATCGCGCTCGACGGCGACGGGAAGGAAAAGGGGTTCATCAAGCCAGGGACCGTCCTCAAGGGCACCGAAAATGGCGGAGGCATCGCGGGAATGGCCGCCGGCGCGGGGGATCTGATCGCCGACCTTAGGACGACCGTGGGCAACATCAATGCGGTGGTGAAGAAGCTCGACTCGACCGTTCTTTCCAAAGACGAGCTCGATTCCATCTCGGCAACGATGAAGAACCTGCAGACAGCCACGGGCCAGATTGCAGAGGCGTCGAAACAATTCGACACCACACTGAGCAGCGGCAAAGCAACGATGGATTCCGCAAAAAAGGCCGCAGACGAGCTCCAGCAGACACTTTCCGCCATCCACAAGCTCGTAGATCAAGCCAAATCAGGCAGCGGCGTGCTCGGCACACTCATCAGCAACCGGGAAATGGCCAACAACCTCCGTGCCCTAGTATTGAACCTCCGCAAGCACGGCATTCTCTGGTATAAGGACACCAGCACACCACCTGCAACCGGGGATGCCACGGAGCCTTGAACCTCACCATGCCCGAGAGCGTTTGACTTGATTCCCAGCGAAACTAAACTGCGTCACACCGAATGAGCCAGAAACAGAAACGAAGTGTTTTATTCATCTGCACGGGCAATGTCTGCCGAAGCCCGATGGCGGAAGCCCTGTTTCGTGAAATGTCGGGCAGTCTGCGGGAAGTCGCTGTCTTTTCGGCCGGGCTCAGCGCCCCGAAGGGAGCCCCCGCGAGCCGCGATGCGGTGGATGTTCTCGCTGCCCAGGGCATAGACCTTTCAAAATTCCGTAGCCAACCCCTCACTGAGGATTTGCTGGAGAAAGCTTCCCATGTGTTCGTCATGACGCGGGAACACCAACGCCTGGTGGACATGTTTTTTCCGGAATTCATTCACAAGGTCCGCCTGCTCCGCTTCGACGAAAATGGCACGCCTGATGTGCCGGATCCCATTGGCCAAGGCCGGGCCGTCTATGCCGAGTGCAAGCGCAGTATCGAACAGGCCATGCCATCCGTATTACGAATCATTAATCAAAATCCCATGACGACATCCGCCGAATCCCAAACTGAAGCCTCCACCCTCGCTGAAACCGACCCCGAAATCGCAGCGGCCATCGAGAAGGAATACAAACGCCAGTTTGAGCATATCGAGTTGATCGCTTCGGAGAATTTCACCAGCCGTGCCGTCATGGAGGCTCAAGGTTCCTGCCTCACCAACAAATACGCCGAGGGCTATCCAGCCCGCCGTTGGTATGGAGGCTGCGAGTATGTGGACATTGTGGAAACACTCGCCATCGACCGCGCGAAAAAGCTCTTCGGCGCCCAGCATGTCAATGTGCAGCCCCACAGCGGCAGCCAGGCGAATATGGCCGTCTATTTCAGCGTGCTGAGACCTGGGGACAAAATCCTGACGATGGACCTCGCCCACGGCGGCCACTTGACGCATGGCCACAAGGCGAATTTTTCAGGGAAACTCTATGAGGTTCACCATTACGGCGTGAGCCGCGAGACAGAAATGATCGACTACGACGCCCTCGCCCGCCAAGCCGAGGAGGTCCGTCCCAAAATGATCACCGCTGGCGCCTCCGCCTATCCACGGATTATTGATTTCAAACGCATGCGCGAGATCGCCGACGCCGTGGGAGCTTATCTCTTCGTCGACATGGCGCACATCTCCGGCCTCGTCGCCGGCGGGGTGCATCCCTCGCCATTCCCTTACGCCGACTTCGTCACCACGACCACACACAAAAGCCTGCGCGGACCACGCGCCGGTCTCGTCATGTGCAAAGAGGAGTTCGCCAAGAAAATCGACGCACAAGTTTTCCCTGGAGTTCAGGGGGGACCGCTCATGCATGTCATCGCCGCCAAGGCCGTATGCTTCCACGAAGCCCTTCAACCAGGCTTCCGCAACTACGCCCAACAGGTTGTGAACAATGCCAAATCCCTCGCGGCCCGACTCTCAAAACTCGGCCACCGCATCGTCTCCGGCGGCACTGACAACCACGTTCTCCTCGTGGACCTTCGCCCTGCGGGGCTCACCGGCGCCGAAGCCTCCATCGTCCTCGACAAGGCCGCGATCACGGTGAACAAGAACGCGATTCCGTTCGACACCGAATCGATCATGAAAACCGGCGGTATCCGCATCGGCACACCTGCCATGACGACCCGCGGCCTTCGCGAGGACGATATGATGCAGGTCGCCGACTTCATCCATACGGCATTGGACGCGCGAAACGACGAAGCCCGCCTCGCCTCCTTGCGCCGCGAGGTGACATCGTTCACCGCACGGTTTCCGCTGCCCTGATTTTGCGTCAGGCCCTGCGTGACTGAATGCGCATGGCCTGCTCGAGCACCTTCCGCGCGGCCTCATCCTGATCGACCAAGCTCGAGTCGAAACGGAAATCCGCCGCCGATTCGTAGATCGACCTTCTGGCCGAGAGGAGCTGGTCAAAGGTCTCCCGGGGATTGGCTGTTTGCAAAAGCGGACGCTTGCCGCTTCGGATGGCACGCTCGAAAAGGATTTTGGGATCTGAATCCAACCAGACGACGATTCCGATTTTCTTCATGGCCTCGCGGTTGGCCTCTCGAAGAATCGCACCGCCACCAGTCGATAAAACCATTCCCGCCACGCCCACCAGATCGGCGAGGACACGCTGTTCGATCTCGCGAAAACCCTCCTCGCCGCAGGCGGCAAAGATTTCAGGAATGCTTCGCCCCTCGGCCTTCACGACGAGTTCGTCGGTGTCCACGAACCGGTGTCCAGTCAAGCTGGACAACTTTCGGCCGACACTCGACTTCCCACATCCCATGAACCCAATGAGAACAAAATTTGGCAACATACCGCGACTCTCTCACAGCGATGCGTCCGCTGAAATCATTTTGAGTCCGGCTGGCATTTCCAGGAGCGGTTGCTATGGTGGATGGATGTCGCGACCCAAGCTTATTTTCGGATGCCCCGAGACCTGCGCCGACTTGCTTTATGCCACTCATTTCCGTGCGCCGGATGCCTTCGCCTTTCTAGAGGTCGATGGAAAAAAATACATCCTTCTGAACGACCTTGAAGTGGATCGCGGACGAGCGGAAGCCAAGGTTGATGTCGTTGACTCCTACTCGGAGGTCGAAAAAGCAGCGCGCAAATCCCCGGACAAAAAACCATCCCAAGCCAAGGTCACCGCCGCGTGGATCGCCTCCAAGGGCGTCACAGAGTTGAGGGTTCCGGCAGATTTTCCACTTGGGCTGGCGCGCGACCTGAAAAAGGAAGGCCTCGAATTGAAGCCCGTGCGAGGCTCATTTTACCCGGAGCGGGAAATCAAATCCCGACAGGAAATCCCATTACTTGAAAAGGCCATTCGCATCGCCGAAGCCGGCATGACCCGTGGCCTCGAAGTTCTACGCGCCTCGCGCATCCGCAAAGACGGCAGCCTGTCCTTCAATGGCGACACGCTCACTTCGGAACTCCTCCGCATCGAAATGGAAACCGCCGTCCTGCGCAATGGCGGCGAAGCCCGTGGGGACACGATTGTCGCCTGCGGTGAGCAGGCGTGCGACCCCCACTCGCGCGGATCAGGCCAGCTTTTTGCAAACCAGTTGATCATCCTGGACATCTTCC
Organism: Terrimicrobiaceae bacterium; assembly: GCA_044369905.1. Classification (GTDB taxonomy): domain Bacteria; phylum Verrucomicrobiota; class Verrucomicrobiia; order Chthoniobacterales; family Terrimicrobiaceae; genus UBA967. The sequence goes on from JBILWM010000043.1 coordinate 19,564, forward strand.
CTCGCGACGCCCGCACTGGGTGGTTCGGAGACATCACACGCACGGTCGTTCGAGGCAAGGCCACCGATGCGCAACGCCATCTTTGGGACACCTGCCTGGCCGGACAAAAACTCGCCCACGACGCCATGAAGCCCGGCACCGAGGGCCGAATCATCCACAACATGGTGAAAAACCATTTCGCCGCGCAGGGATATCCCACCGAAATCAAAAACGGCCGCTGGCAGGGCTTCTTCCACGGCACCGGCCACGGGCTAGGCCTCGAAATCCACGAATCGCCGCGTTTTTCCGACACCACATTCCTGCCCGGCCAGGTCATCACTGTGGAGCCCGGCATCTACATTCCCGGCCTCGGCGGCGTGCGCCACGAGGATGTTGCGCTCATCACGAAATCCGGCACCCGATTCCTGACCACGCTTCCCAAACCCTTTGAAATATGACCACCGCAGAGCGCGAAATCGCGCGCCGGCGAACCTTCGCCATCATCTCGCATCCTGATGCGGGCAAGACCACCCTCACCGAAAAATTCCTTCTCTACGGCGGCGCCGTCCAACTCGCCGGCAGCGTGACCTCCCGCAAAAATGCGCGCGCCACAACCAGCGACTGGATGGAACTCGAAAAACAACGCGGCATCTCGGTGTCTTCCACCGTCCTGCAATTCGACTACCGCGACTGCGTGGTCAACCTCCTCGACACGCCCGGCCACAAGGATTTCTCGGAGGATACCTACCGCGTGCTGACTGCTGTTGATGCGGCCGTGATGGTCGTGGACGCAGGTAAGGGCATCGAATCCCAGACGCGCAAACTTTTCGAAGTCTGCCGCAAACGGGGCGTCCCGATTTTCACCTTCATGAACAAACTCGATCGTCCGGCGCGCCCCCCGTTGGAACTGCTCGACGAGCTCGAGTCTGTCCTTGGGATCCACGCGCTGCCCATGAACTGGCCGCTCGGCGATGGACCCGAGTTCCGAGGTGTTTTCGACCGCAAGGAAAAGTCCGTGCACCTCTTTGAAAAGACACCTGCGGGAGCCTACCGGGCACCCGTCTCAGTTGCAGGCATCCAAGATGAAACCGTGCGAGCCGCGTTGGCGCCGGATGTCCATGCGAAAGTCTGCGACGAACTCGACCTGCTGGACGGCGCCGGAACGGATTTCGATTTCGAGGCCGTCCGTGCTGGGAATGCCACTCCTGTCTTCTTCGGCAGCGCGGCGAACAACTTCGGCGTCCAACTCCTGCTCGACAACTTCCTCCAGCTCGCGCCCCCGCCAGCGCCCAGAAACAGTTCGAGTAAATTAGTGGACCCTCACTCGGAGGCGTTCTCCGGTTTTGTCTTTAAAATCCAAGCGAACATGAACCCCAAGCACCGCGACCGCGTTTCGTTCATCCGGGTCGTCTCCGGCTGCTTCCGCCGCGATATGGTCGCCACCCACTCGCGCCTCGGAAAAACAATCCGGCTTGGCAATTCCCAGCGTCTCTTTGCGCAGGACCGCGAAACGGTTGATGAAGCCTGGGCGGGCGATGTCGTGGGGATTGTGGGGAATTACGATTTTCTGATCGGCGACACGGTGTCCGAAGACCCCTCCCTCGCCTACCACGAGATTCCACGCTTCGCTCCGGAGTGTTTCGCCTACCTGCGAAATTCCAGCACGGCAAAATTCAAACGCTTCCGCGAAGGCCTCGACCAATTGCTCAAAGAAGGCGTTGCACAGCAATTTGAACTTCCCGACGCCGTCCAGCGCGTGCCGCTCCTCGGCGCGGTCGGTCCGCTGCAATTCGAGGTCATGCAATACCGTCTCGAGACCGAATACAGTGCCGATTGCCGGGTCGAGTCCGCCCCGTGGCAATTCGCCCGCTGGCCAATGAGGGAAGGCACTCCCCTCACCTCGCGCCCCGAACTGCTCCTGCCCTCGGGCTGCACATTGGCGCAAGACGCCTCCGGCTTTTGGGTCGTGCTCCTGCCGAGCAGTTGGACGATCGGCTACCTCGAGGAGAAAAACTCCGCCTTCTCGTTCTCTTCCGAGCCACCGCCTCCGGCCAAACCGGACGCCTAAGCCGTGCCGACACCGCTCGACCTCGCCGCCCAACAGTGGCTCTTCGCGGCCCTTTCGGCGGCCTGCGTGGGCATCAGCAAATCCGGATTCGGCGCCATGGCGATTCCTGGCATTCTTCTGATGACCCAAGTCATGCCCTCGAGGGAATCCACCGGCGTCATCCTGCCGATGCTCATCCTCGCCGATCTCTTCGCCGTCCACGCTTTCCGCAAATTCACCGTGTGGCACCTCCTTCTCAAAATCCTGCCTGCCGCCGTGCTCGGCGTCATTCTGGGCTGGGCGCTCATGCCCCGAATACCGACAGGCTATTTCACTCCCGTCATCGGCTGGATCATCCTCGCGCTCCTTCTGCTTACGATCCTGCAAAAATGTTCCAGCCAGCTTCAAGAGATCGCCGCAGACCACCCTGCCGTCGCTTGGCCCCTGGGTCTTCTGGCTGGCATATCCACCATGCTGGCCAATGCCGCCGGACCTGCCATGACCGTTTACCTCCTCGCCAGCCGCCTGCCGAAATACGAATTCGTCGGAACCGCCGCCTGGTTTTTCTTTTTCATCAACATCATCAAAGTCCCCTTCAGCGCCTCGTTGGGCCTCATCACCCCTCAAACCCTGCTCTTCAATCTCCTGCTCGCACCCGCCGTCCTGATCGGCTTGTTCTCCGGAAAATTCCTCCTCGGCAAAATCAACCAGAAAGCCTTCGAGTGGCTTTTAATCAGCCTCTCCCTACTCGGAGCGCTGCGATTGATCTGGGCTTGAAGATCGCGCATGCGAGGGCAAGGCGGATTGACGGAAAACCATATTCCCGTATGCTTCTCACATGAAAACGACCATCGAAATTCCCGAGGATCTTTACAAAAAAACCAAAATTCGGGCTATCGAATGCGGCCTAACCCTCAAGCAGATCGTTCTCAATTCCTTGGAGCGCGAATTGCAAAACCCTCCATTAATTCAACAGTCCGCCACCTCGTATTGGGCGAATCGCAAGCTTCTTCCAGAATTTGCAGCCGCCCAGAAGGCAGGAGCCTATCGCCCCAAGCCTGACGATCGAGACATCACCGACATGATATCTGACGATCGCGATGGACGCTAATCCTCTATACTTTGATACCAGTTACTTGGTTCGACTTTATCTGGGGGACAACGGTTTTGAGGCGGTCCGAAAACTGGCAGCCGAAGCTCCTGCCTTGGCTTCGGCATGGCATGCCCAAGCAGAAACCATCGCTGCGCTGCATCGTGCTCACCGCGAGGGTCGGTTCAATGCAGAGCAATATCTGCTCGCTTTGAACCAGTTCAAAGAGGAACAATGTTGCCCGTCACGATAATCACGGGGGATTTTTTCAAGATAATCAGCGAGGATGAGGGCTGATTTTGCGTGGTCTGGGCGAGGGTTGCTTTCAAATTGAGAGCGGGGATCAGCAGCAAAGAGGCGG
>JBILWM010000125.1:0-7071 GCA_044369905.1 Terrimicrobiaceae bacterium
AACGTCGCGGCCAGTTTTGGTCTCCTCGTGGTCTGGCTCACATGCTCGCCATCGACGTCGCGCTCAAAAACGACACCCTGGAGTTCCTGTGGAACTGATTTTTTGCAACTATCGGAGATGCGCCCAGGCCACAGGAGGCTCAAAAAAAATTAAAAAAGTTCTTGCACCGCCACGAGCCGATGTTACTTTGATCTAGTTCTGGGGGGAACAGAAGCCCGTTGTAGCACTCGCTGCGACGGGCTTCAACTTTTGTAGGGTGCCCTACTTTTTTAGGACTTTTCGTTTGATGATTGCAAATGCAGCAGATGTTTCGTCCACGCGAAGAACGAAGCAGCTCGCGAAATAGGCTGCCGATCCAGCGAGAATAGCTGTCAAAAGAAGAACAATCCGTCCTGCGAGTTCACCTCCGCCAAGCAGGGGAGATCCAAAAGAAAAAACGGCCTGGCATGCCAGCGCGAGTGGAACCGTGGCCGCCGCACAACGGATGAGCGTGCTGAGGAATTTTTTGCTCTCGAGGCATTTTGCCGGTGAGAGCATCAGAAGGTAAAGAGTGGTGAAGTTCAGGATGGCGCAGATCGAAGTGGAGAGGGCGAGGCCTTTGTGACCCATGCCGAGGCGAAACATAAAAATGTAGTTCAAAAGGAGGTTCAATCCCACCGCGCCGAAACTCACGAGCATCGGCGTCCATTTGCGATCGATGGCGTAGAATGCCGGAGAAAGAACTTTGATGCAGGAGTAGGCGACAAGGCCGATGGCGTAGCACTGGAGGGCGAATGCCGTTTGCAAAGTGTCATTCTTCACAAAGTGGCCGTGCTCATAAATCAGGCCTATCACTGGTTCGGCAAGGAACCAGAGTCCAACAGCGGAGGGCAGCGTGAGAAAAGCCGCAAGGCGCATCGCCCGTCCGAGCGTGGGACCGAAGCGGCTTGTGTCGGTATCCGCCGCAATGCGCGAAACGACAGGCAGTGTGATCGTGGCAACCGCGACGCCGAAAACGCCAAGGGGGAGTTGCATGAGGCGGAAGGCACTGTTCAGCCATGTCACGGCCTCCGCACTGGCGTAGGATGCGAAGCGGGAGTTTACGAGCACATTCACCTGCACCGCACTGGCGGCTATCACGGATGGCACCATGAGGATGAGGGTGCGTTTGATTCCCGAGTCGTTCCACCTGAAGTCGGGACGGAAGCGGAATCCCGCCCGGTGCAGGCTGGGGAGTTGCATGGCGAATTGAAGAAATCCTCCGATGAGTGTTCCGATGGCCAGACCCGTGAGAGCCTTGGGGCCGAACGAGGGATCGATGATCCAACCAAAAAGAACGCCGCCCGCAATGGATCCAATATTGAAGAAGCTGGAGGCCAGCGCCGGCGCGGTGAAAACCTGACGCGAATTCAAAATGCCCATGACCAACGCCGCGAGGGATACCATTAAAATGAACGGATACATGATCCGTGTTAGCAGTATGGTGAAAGCGGCATCCTGTGGGTCGAATCCCGGTGCGAGGAAATTGACGAGCGGTTCGGCAAAGATGATGCCCAAAAGACTGACCGCACTCATAAAAATCGTGGCCAGCGTGAGCATTTTGGAAGCCAGTGCCCAGGCCGACGCCGAGCCTTCTTTTTCGAGTTTCTGGGAAAAGACTGTGATAAAGGCTGTCGAGAGCGCGCCTTCAGCAAAAAGGTCGCGCAGGAGATTTGGCAAGCGGAAGGCGATGAGAAAAAGTCCCATCGCGGCCGTTCCGAACAAGGCGTTGAAGAGCACTTCGCGCACGAGTCCAAGAACGCGGCTTAGCATGACCGCAGCGGCAATCACACCACTGGCGCGGGTATTGAGTTTTTTCCCGTCGTTCATCAGGCGGCGGCCTTGCGCAGGCGTTCCATAATGGCGGCCCCAATTCCGGATTCCGGCAGCGCCTCGGCGATGATGAGATCCAGACCCGCTTCGTCGAGGCGGCGCATGGCACCGTAGAGATTTGCCGCCGCTTCGCGAGGGTCGTTGGTGCGGCTGAGAAACTCTGTTTGAAAAAATCCTTCACCGCTCTGTGACCACGAGAGGAGGCCGTTGCGTGGGCCTCTTGGCCTTGGTTTTTGTTCTATGACGAGTTTCGTGCGCGGGGCGTAGTGGCTCTTGAGTCCGCCAGGCGCGGCGACTCCCGCCGGACCATGAAAAACCGGCGCAAATTCGCGAAGCTCGTCCTCCGTAACCGGCCCGGGACGCAGAATCTGCAAGCGCTCCTCAAGCACATGGGCGATGGTGGATTCGATCCCGTGTGTGCATGGGCCGCCATCGAGAATAAGTCCGATGCGGCCCTCCAGCTCGCTCATCACATGGGCCGCGCAGGTTGGGCTGATGCGCCCAAAACGGTTGGCGCTCGGAGCGGCGAGGGGCTTTCCGAATGTTTGCACGACTTCCTGAAAAATCGGATGCGCACTCATGCGGATCGCCACTGTATCCTGACCGGCTGTCACAATATCTGGAACGCATGCGTGCCGTGGCAATACGAGCGTGAGTGGTCCTGGCCAAAAAGTTTCAGCCAGAGTGAGGGCCAGTGGGGAGGGGACGGCTATGCGTGAAAGCCAGTCCATCGAGGGAATGTGAACGATCAGCGGGTCGCTGAGCGGTCGCTCCTTGGCCTCAAAAATTCGGGCACAGGCTCCAGGCGAGAGGGCGTCTGCCGCCAATCCATAGACGGTTTCCGTTGGTAGTGCCACGGGAAGCCCTTCCCCGAGCATCGAAACGGCTTCGGGAATTCCATTTCCGGGCTTCAGGATGTGGGTTTTCAATCGAGAGTGGCGGCAAGGACTTCATCCGTCTGCCGCTTGCGGAAAGCGAGGAGGTTTTTTGCAACGGTCGGCATATCCGCGCTCAGGATGGCTGCGGCAAAGAGGGCAGCGTTTTTGGCACCCGCCACGCCTATCGCAAAAGTCGCGACGGGAATTCCCGCCGGCATCTGCACGATCGAAAGAAGCGAGTCTTGTCCGCGCAGGGCGTGACTTTCCACCGGAACGCCAAGCACGGGTATGTGCGTGTGTGCGGCGAGCATTCCCGGTAAATGGGCAGCACCGCCGGCGCCTGCGATGATGCAACGAAGACCACGCTTCGCGGCCGACTTGGCATATTCCGACAGCAAGTCAGGCGTGCGGTGCGCGGAAACGATGCGGCACTCGTGCTCGATGCCGAGTTTTTCCAGAAACACAGAAGTTTCCTTCATGGTGCTCCAATCCGAGCGGCTTCCCATGACGACTCCCACAACGGGGGATGTGGTTTTTGATTTTTTAGATTTCATTTTTTGTTCGGCGCTGGATGAGGCCTCTCTGCTGCAGCTTAGGATTCCGGCGCTGGTTCATTTGCCAATCAAAAAGTAAAAGGCCGGGCGGAACGGCGTTCCACCCGGCCTTAATGATCGTTCTTATTTGGATGTTCCGATTTTGCTCGGAGCAGGTGCCGGCTTCGGCTTGCTGGCGCAAGCGCCCAATCCAAGAGCTGCGATCGCGAGAGCTGCCACGGCAGCGATAGTTGCGAATTTCATGATAATTTTTCCCCCTCCTTTCCAGGCATGTTGCCGTCGCCAACCTGCCACAATCTTGGGAGCTGACAACATTATTCAGATTTTTCCTTATCGGGCCGAATCGGTTCTTTTCACAAAATTCCTGCGCGTTTAGATATGCGGCATGACGATTGAGAAAATCTCGTCGCCCGCTTTCACGGTTCTGGAACTGACGGGCGAGATCGACCTGCATTCCTCTGGCCCGCTAAAGTGGGAACTGAAGTCTTGTTTGGATGCCTGCACTCCCGTGCTTCTCCTTGATTTCAAACGCGTCGGGTATATCGACTCCAGCGGGCTGGCTATTCTCATCGGGTATCTCAAGGAATCCTCGAAATTCGCCGGCAAGTTGGCGCTCTTCGGCCTGGAGAAAAAGGTGGCCACTCTTTTCGAGTTGGTGCGTCTGGATCAATTGTTCATCATCGCCTCCGATCAACAAAGCGCGCTGGCCCGCTTGGGAGTTGCTTCATGAGCGCACTCCTCGAAGTCGGTGTCGGTCTATCCCGCGCCCCTTACAAAGTTCTCATCGGCGCCGGGGCGATTTCTTCCTGCGGTGAGTTGATTTCCCGCGTTTCAAAGCCTGGGCGTTGCGTTCTGGTGACTGATTCGAATGTTGGTCCGCTCTACGCCAAGGAGGTGGAAGATTCCCTGACGCAAGCCGGATTCCAACCTCTGCGCATCATGGTTCCCGCCGGCGAGTCGTCAAAATCCCTGACTCAGGTTGGATTCATCTGCGATGCCATGATCGAAGCCGCTCTGGATCGCTCGTCACTCCTCGTGGCGCTTGGCGGCGGAGTAGTCGGGGATTTGGCGGGTTTTGCAGCCGCCGTTTATTACCGTGGTATTCCCTACATTCAAATTCCCACCACCATCGTTTCGCAGGTGGACAGCTCGGTTGGCGGAAAAACAGGAGTAAATGCCGCCGGGGGCAAAAATCTCATCGGATCCTTCCACCAGCCAAGGCTTGTGATTGCCGATACCGACACGCTCCGCAGTCTGCCAGAGCGCGAATTCAATGAAGGATTCGCCGAGGTGATCAAACACGCCGCTATTCGTGATCCCTCCATGCTGGATGCTCTCAACGATCTTCCCGCCCTCATTGCCCGAAATGTCGCCATCAAAGCTGCCATCGTTGCGGAGGATGAATTCGAAACGAAGGGCCTCCGCGCACTGCTGAATTTTGGCCACACCATTGGCCACGGCATCGAGGCGGCCGCTGGATATGGCAAGTTCCTCCACGGCGAAGCGATCAGCTTGGGGCTTCGCGCCGCCTGCCGACTTTCGGCGGAGAAATCCGGACTTCCTGAAAACGAGGTAGCCAAGATTTCTGCTGCCTTGGATATCTACAGGCTTCCATCGAAACTCGATACCTCCATTGAGACAGAGGCCATAGTTTCAGCCCTGAAAAAGGATAAAAAATTCGCAGCTGGTGGAATTCGTTTTGTTCTCCTGCGTCGCTTGGGTGATGCGTTCGTATCCGATGCGGTTACGGAGGCGGATATTCGTCGTGCTATTGAAGGTCTGCGCTGAGACCTGCGTCTCTCCGAAAACGCCCTAAGGCTTGCCCTTTTCTGACTGAAAGTGCCAAATTGGCTCCATGCCAATTTTTTCACGAATCGCCATTCTATGCGCCGCCATATTGATTGTTCCCCTCCACGCGCAGGAGCGGGATGGAAACACTATTGTTCAAACTCCCGGAATCGCTTTGGTTAAGCCCCAACCCTGGTCGAAGCCTGCGGAATCCGAGGTGGTGAAATTCACTGCCTTCACCGACCGCACAGCCAGAGGTTCGGCCGGTGCCGGATATTTTGTGCTTCGCTTACCCAGTGGAAAGGACACCCAGATTCCTTCTGCCCGTGTTGTGAAGATCATTCTCAAGCCAAAAACGCTTCCCGAGCTTGTCGATGATTCCCAGCGCAAGGAACTCCAAAAAAGCATCGATGAAATGACAACAGCCATTGCTGCTGTGCCTGCAGCATCGACTGCTCTTGCCGATTACCTCAAACCACTACAGGCCGACGCCACGCGATACGATGCGGGTGAGATCATGGTTACTCCCAACAAATGGGATACCCGCGAAAACTATCGCCGTTTGGAAATCGCAAAAATCGAACAACGCCTCCGCCTTGCCATGACCGAGGCGAAAATCAAAAAAGACTTCGACCTCGATGCCAACGCCGATTTTGCCAAGCTCATGGAACTCGCCGAAACAGATGCCGACCTTAAGGCCCGCCTTGATGCAATGAAAGTTGAGTGCGCAAAGCTCGTCTCGCGCGAAGAACAGGATGCGATTTTGGCGAAACTTCAGTCGCCGCTTTCACCTAGTGCTACAGCCCCCCTGCTTGATCAACTCAAGTCACTCCCAGACCCTAGTCCGCGCACATCCAGCGTGCTGCGACAGGCCGATGTCGCGGCAGCACTCACTAAGGATATCGACACCCTAAAACAGAGCTTCGAGAATCTCTGGAACCAAGAATCATTGTCTAATGGGGCTATGCCAGCTGTGCCTGTGGAGATCAGCACCCAGATCGACGCTTTGACTTCAAAAATCTCCGTGTTTCATGCGGGAGCGCCTCCTGCGGGAATTTGGCTTCCTTCCTCCACATTCGATGCCTGCGTTTCGATCAAGAATGCGCTCCCTACGCTTCAAGCCCGCCTTACCGAGCGGGACTACCGTGCAGCCATCGAGGGCATCAATGCACTCAGCGCACCGACACGCCAAATTGGCACCAAAACAACCGAAGCCCTCGAGAGCCTCAAGTCTTACGCAAACGGCCAAATAGCCAAGTTTTCAGCCCTCGTCGACGAGGGTAACACCCTTCTCACGGGAACGGACAAAAAACTGGCTGTTGCAAAATTCCAAGAGGCCCTTGCCATCATGCCCGACGCGAACCTGGAAAAACGCATCTCCGAGATCAAATAAATCGGCTCCCTCGTCTCCATGGAACAACCCATCCCTGACAATTGCCGCATCTCCACCGAAGTGCGCGTCATGTATTTCGACACCGACGCAGGTGGTGTCGTGCACAATATTGTTTACCTTCGCTTCATAGAAACCGCCCGCACCCTGCTCGCGATCCAAATGGGAATGGACTTCGCGGAAATCGAGCGCACCGGCATTCATGCCGTCGTGAGTCGCACCGAGATCGACTACAAACGCCCAGCAAAACTCGGAGATGTCCTCCGCGTCGAGGGTCGCGTCGTCGAGTGGAGTGGTGTCCGTTTTTGGGTGGAGTTCGAAGTCATCCGTCCCTCGGATTCCGCCCTCCTCGTCAAATGTCGCCAAGCTTTGGCACTCGTTCAGATGCCCGCCGGAAAACCCGTCCGTCTTCCCGAGGGATTTCCCGCCACACTGGCCCTTGGCGATTTGGCAAAAAAGTAGCCATCCACGCCCTAAGCGCGTGAGGGGCGCATCTCCGATAGTTGCAAAAAATCAGTTCCACAGGAACTCCAGGGTGTCGTTTTTGAGCGCGACGTCGATGGCGAGCATGTGAGCCAGACCACGAGGAGACCAAAACTGGCCGCGACGT
>JBILWM010000044.1:0-22647 GCA_044369905.1 Terrimicrobiaceae bacterium
CTTCTTTCGTGCTGAATTCCTCGCGGAACCCGCCTTGGCTTTCGCTACGGTTGCTGTCACTGCTTCCGGTCATTGTTTCTAGGTTTTTTTTCCTGACTTGTTCATGCCCATGCCGGGCACACGAGGGTCAACCTCCGGCTTGACCCAAGACTGGGATGCGTTGTTAGCGCGCTGCCCCCTTTCCCGTCACGCCATGCATGGACGCCGCGTTGCGGTTGAAAAATGGGGCATGCGGGACGAGGCCCCTCCCAGAGTCACGAGGGGCGCTGCCGCGCCGGGTTTGCAATTGGAAATGCACTCTCGCGAAGTAGGGCGACCGTGCGGGCTGTGGCGCCGCGATGGACTTCGAGGCAGCGGACTCCGCGCTCGACCATGGCTGCGCGGGTCTCGGGTGCTGAGAGAAGCGACTCAACGGCTGCTTGCAGAGTGGCTTCATCGCGAATCTCTATGGCCGCTTGTGAGCGGAGGAGACCTTGGACAAGCGAGCCAAAGTTTCGCATATGGGGGCCGAAAATAACTGGAACTCCTGCGGTGATAGGTTCGGCGGGGTTTTGTCCCCCACGATCGCAGAGGCTTTTTCCAATGAAGACGACGGTTGCGCAGAGATACCAACTTGCCAACTCGCCGGTCGTGTCGACGAGGAGGACATCCGGTTTTGAGTTGGTGTCAGGCCGTGTGCGGCGGGCGACTTTGAGTCCCATGCGTTCCATCTGGTTGGCCACCGAGTCGCCGCGTTCTTGATGTCTGGGCACGAGGATCAGAAACAGATCGGGTCTGGATTTTCGGAGTTCCATAAAAACGCGGGCGAGAATTTCCTCCTCACCGTCGAAGGTGCTGCCGCCAAGTAGGACGGGCGCATCCGCCGCAACGCCCAGCGCATCCAACACAGGGCGGAAATTTCGCACAGGCCGTGGGGCGTTGGCCGAGTCGTCGAATTTGATGCTGCCGGTGACATGGAGTTTTTCCGGCTTCACGCCTAAGGATGTCCACCGCGCGACATCCTCTGGTTCCTGCAGGCAGAGTGCGTCGAGTTGATTGAATAACGGCGCGGCGATGAGACGGGCGGCGCGGAAGCGTTTCTCGGAGCGGGGAGAGAGGCGGGCATTGACCAGAACGGCTTTGGCCCCGAGGCGGCGGGCTTCGCAAACGACATTTGGCCAGACTTCGGCTTCCACAAGAATGAGGGCTCTGGGTTTAATAAGACGCACCGCGCGGCGAGCAACAGGGAGGAAATCGAGCGGATTGTAGATTGGCTCAAGCCATGTGGATTTGCGTGAGGCGGCGAGTTTGAAGCCGGTTGAAGTGGTGGTGGAGAGGACGAATGCCAGCGAGGGGTCTGTGTCGCGCAGAGCTTGGATGAGCTTGAGGGCGATATTCACCTCTCCGACGCTCACTGCATGAATCCAAACCCGATTCGTGCCCGCGATTTTCTGCCGAACACCGGGTGAGTAGATGCCGAACCGCTGGCCGAATTTGTGGCGGTATTTTCCCCTGCGGATCATTCGCACAAGGAAGCCGGGAAGCATCAGCAGGACTGCTGCAGGGAAGAGGAGGTTGTAGAGGAATCGAACCGGACCAATCATTTTCTGGCGAGATACAGGACTTCACTGCCCCCGTAGCGCTTGGCGCGAAGGATTTCAAAACAGGATTCGGCAAGGGCGGGACCGCCGGATTGTTTTTCCAGGACAAAAAGCCCGTCGGGCTTGAGTGCGGAGGCGAGCTTGAGCGAGGCTGCCAATGCAGCCGCATGGTCGGTGGCGCCTTGTTTTTTGGCATACGGGGGATCTGCAAAAATGATGTCGAACGAGGCCTCCTCGGCATAAAGGTCGAGGAAGCGGTAGGCATCCATCGTCTGCACCACGGCCTCGACTTGAGCCATGCGGAGGTTTTCACGGATGCAACGCACGCAGCGGTCGTTTTCATCCACAAAAACGGCGGACTCCGCGCCCCGGCTTAGGGCTTCTATTCCCATGCCGCCCGAGCCGGCAAAGAGGTCGAGAACGCGTGCGCCGGGAACCCGGTCACCGAGGCTGGAGAAGATGGCCGCGCGCACGCGGTCCATCGTGGGGCGGAGTCCATCGGGTGGGGCTTTGAGCGGACGGCCGCCCGCGCTGCCGGCAATGATTCGCATAGGGTGTTCAGTTCGTCGGCGCGGGAGTTGCGGCGGGTTGGTTGTCTTTTTTCTTTTTCTCTCTCTTGGGCATGCGGAGGAGGTTTTTCAGGAGCCCTCCGACATCGTCGCCCAGTCGGATACCTACCAATTTGTCGAGGAGGTCGCTCTTTGGTCGCGACATGGAACCGGTGATCGAGAACGGCATGTGTGCGTAGCCCTCGCGGTCGGAGGGTTGGAATTTCGAACCCATGAAGCCGAGGGATTCCTTGAGAAGCTTCTGAGTCACATGAAAACGGGCGTCGAGGTCGAGAGATCCATCGAAAAGGGCCTGTCCGCTGGCGTCCATGAGGAGGTTGGCGGTCTCAAGTTCCAGGCGGTCCACAAGGATTTTCCCATCGCGGATAGTCAGTGCCGTCTGGGCGTTTCGAAGCTCAAGCATGCGAAGCTCGTTGATGCGCAGAAGTTCCCCCAGTTGACGGAGCGGATCGATGGGCTGCATGCGGGCCTCGGAGAGATTTGCCGTGGCCTCCCCGGTGAATGACTCCGGTTGGCCGGGAATGCCTTGGAGGTTGGCTTTGGCGAAGAGGAGGCCTTGCGTTCCCTCGGCGGTGAAGCCTGCGTCCTCGGCGAGTTTTTGCAGGGCCACATTCTCAGCCGTCAGCGATGCGGTGAAGAAGGCTTCTGGCGTGTTGGAGATTTCAAAGTCTCCCTTCACGGTTCCATTCGCCCATGCCGCCTGCAGGTTTGTGATTTTGAGGTCGCCGTTGTGGTATTCAAACTGACCAGTGATGTCCTTCTGACGCACCGATTCGAAAAGGGTGGCGCTTTTGATGCGGAATGATCCGCGGGCCACGCCGTCGGCTGAAACCTTGCCGTCAACAGACAATCCATCGAGGCGGATCGCCCGACCGCCTTGTGCAGGGTAAAGTGCGGCATGCCCCTCCAGAATTCGGACATTTTCGAAAAGGACAGGTTTGGCAGTTTTTGTTTCTTGTTTCTCCTTGGGTTGCGGGGTGGGAGCCGCAGGCAACCCTGCGTCTGGGCTTGGTGAAAGAGGAGGAGTCGGTTGCTGCGTGAGCTGAACTTGTTGACTCGCTGGAGCTGCCTTTTTTTCGCGATTTTGGAATGGCATGGCAGCACCGCCTGGCCAGATGGCGCTCTGTCCCTGAACAAGCAGAAGTGAAGGCTGCTCGAAGGTGATGTCTTTGAGTAAAATCTGTCCACGGAAGAGCGAGCTCAGGCTCACACTGCATTTCATGGAGCGGACCGAGAGCAAAGGCTTTTTCGCATCTCCAGTTTGTGGGATTTTGATGCCGGAAACGGTGAGGCCCGACCAGGGGGTGTAGTATGTCTTATTGATCACGGGCTCGATTCCGGTGGCACGGACAACGGCTTGGCGGAGTTTGAACTGCACTCCGCTGGACTGAAGGTAGATGTTCAGACACAGGACAGCCGTTGCGTAGAGGGCAAATATTATCCCTGCGATGATCAGAATTGGCTTGGCAATCGAATGCACAAAATGAAGCTACCGCTCTTCCTTTGAAAGTGAAGTGTGAATAAGACGCTCGTCATTCTGAATCCTGCCGCCCGCAGCGACAAAGCCAGTCGTCTCCGTGAGAGAATCGCCGCGCTCTCGGGCGATGCGTCCATGCGCCTCACCTCGGAAGCCGGTGATGCCCGCCGCATCGCGGCGGAGGCCGTTCGGGAAGGATTCGAGGTCGTCATCGCAGCGGGAGGGGATGGCACGCTCAATGAAGTCGTCAACGGCATCGGCGGCTCCACCGTGCGTCTTGGAATTCTTCCGGTCGGCACGATGAATGTTTTTGCCACGGAGTTGGGCATTCCCCAGGGAAACCTCGAGCGTGCTTGGAGTATCATCGAACAAGGCAAGGTCGTGGAAGTCGACCTCCCCAAAGCCAACGACACGCATTTCATTCAGCTCGCCGGGGTGGGGTTGGACGCCGAGGTCGTCCGCAAAACCACAGCCGATTCCAAAAGGGCGCTCGGCCCGCTCAGTTACCTTCTCACTCTCGTTCAAGTCGCCGCGCACAAGCCATCCCGCGTGATGCTGGAAGCCGAAGGCGGGCGAATCAGCGAGGGTTCCTTCGCGCTCATCGGAAATGGCCGGCTTTACGGCGGTCCGTTTCCTGTTTTCAAACGGGCTAGCCTCTTCGATGGACTGCTCGATGTGCTGGTCTTTCAAAACCAGAGCCACTGGGATGTCGTGCGCTATTTTCAGGCCATAGCCTTTGGCACACACCCGCAGTTGCCGGATGTGGAATATTTCCAGACAAGCACCCTGAGGGTTACAAGTTCGGGTGATGTGCCAGTTGAACTCGACGGCGAGGTGGCTGGCATGCTGCCCTGCCTCTTTTCGGTGAGCTCGCAAAAACTGCGTGTCCTCGCGCCGTGAGGCGAATCCGCTTGCCTCTGCGGCGCAGCAGGAAGTAGGTTCTCAACTGTTCAACGGCGGTGTCTTTTCAGAATTCCTGAAGACGACCGACCCACAACGACTCCGCGCGATTAGCTCAGCGGTAGAGCGCTTGCTTCACACGCAAGAAGTCACAGGTTCGAACCCTGTATCGCGCACCATCCTCCCATGCTCTGATTATGCGAGGTCGTAACGGTCGAGGTTCATGACCTTGTTCCAGGCTGCAACGAAATCCTGAAGGAATTTCTTCTCGGAATCTGCGGTCGCATAGACTTCGGCGACGGCGCGGAGTTGGGAATTTGAGCCGAAGACGAGATCGACGCGGGTTCCGTTCCACTTCAGGTCGCCGGTTTTGCGGTCGCGTCCCTCGAAGACATCGGAGTCTTTAGAGACAGGTTTCCACTCGGTCGCCATATCGAGGAGGTTGACGAAAAAGTCGTTCGTGAGTGCGCCGGGGCGCTTGGTGAAGACGCCGAGGCGGGAGTTTTCGAAGTTGGCGTTGAGGGCGCGCAGGCCACCGATAAGCACGGTCAGTTCAGGCGCGGTGAGCGTGAGCAGTTGCGCCCTGTCGAGGAGAAGTTCCTCGGCGGATACCGCGAACTTTTTCTTTTGGTAATTGCGGAAACCGTCGGCGACTGGCTCAAGAACGGAGAAGGATTCGACATCCGTTTGCTCTTGCGAGGCGTCCATGCGGCCAGGAGTGAATGGAACGGTCAGCGTGTGACCGGCATTCTTGGCTGCTTGCTCAACGCCCGCGCAACCGGCGAGGACGATGAGGTCGGCGAGGGAGATTTTTTTGCCACCCGACTGGGTCGAATTGAATTCGGTTTGGATGCCTTCGAGGGTTTTGAGGACTTTAGCGAGTTGCTCGGGTTGGTTGACTTCCCAATCCCTCTGCGGGGCGAGGCGGATGCGGGCGCCGTTGGCTCCGCCGCGCTTGTCGGAACCGCGGAATGTGTAGGCGGAGGCCCAGGCTGTGCCGACGAGTTCGGAAACAGTGAGGCCGGATGCGAGGACTTTGCCTTTGAGCGCGGCGATGTCGGCCGCGCCGACAAGCGGGTGGTTGAGGGCGGGAATTGGGTCCTGCCAGATGAGTTCCTCAGAGGGGACATCCGCTCCGAGATAGCGCGAGCGCGGGCCCATGTCGCGGTGCGTAAGCTTGAACCAGGCGCGGGCGAAGGCGTCTGCAAACTGATCGGGATTTTCCAGAAAGCGGCGGGAGATTTTTTCGTAGGCCGGATCAAAGCGCAGCGCGAGGTCGGTCGTGAGCATGGCTGGCACGAGGCGCTTCGACTTGTCGTAGGCATGCGGAACGGTTGCATCAGCGCCCTTGGCGACCCACTGATGCGCGCCTGCCAGGCTCTTGCTGAGTTCCCATTCGAAGCCGAAGAGGTTTTCGAAATAATAGTTGCTCCACTGCGTCGGTGTTTGCGTCCAGGTTACTTCGAGTCCGCTCGTGATGGCATCAGCGCCTTTTCCAGATCCGAAGCTGCTCTTCCAACCGAAGCCTTGCTCCTCAATGGGTGCCGCTTCGGGTTCGGGACCGACATGTTTGGCATCGCCCGCACCGTGTGTTTTGCCAAAGGTGTGTCCACCGGCGATAAGGGCGACGGTCTCTTCGTCATTCATCGCCATGCGAGCGAAAGTCTCGCGGATATCCCGCGCCGATGCAAAGGGGTCAGGGTTGCCGTTCGGGCCTTCGGGATTCACATAGATGAGGCCCATCTGCACAGCGGCGAGAGGGTTTTCCAATTCGCGGTCGCCTGTGTAGCGCTTGTCCTCGAGCCACTTTCCTTCGGTGCCCCAGTAGATGTCCTCCTCGGGTTCCCAGATGTCGGCGCGCCCGCCAGCGAAGCCGAAGGTTTTGAAACCCATCGATTCCAAGGCGACATTGCCGGCGAGGATCATGAGGTCGGCCCAGGAAACTTTGCGGCCGTATTTTTGTTTGATCGGCCAGAGCAGACGGCGGGCCTTGTCGAGATTGCCATTGTCGGGCCAGCTGTTGAGAGGAGCGAAGCGTTGGCTGCCATTTCCTCCACCGCCACGACCATCACCCGTGCGGTAGGTGCCGGCGCTGTGCCAAGCCATGCGGATAAAGAACGGGCCGTAGTGACCGAAGTCCGCCGGCCACCAGTCCTGAGAGTCAGTCATGATTGCGGCGATGTCATTTTTCAGCAACTCGAGGTCGAGGCTTTGAAATTCCTTTTTATAATCGAAATCCGCATCCATCGGGTCGGATTTCGAGGTGTGCTGGTGCAGGATGCGGATGTTGAGCTGATTCGGCCACCAATCGCGGTTGGTTGTGCCGCCGCCGGCGGTTTTCGCGAGGAGTTGACCATGGTTGAAGGGGCATTTGGATTCGGTGGACATGATTTAAGGGAAGGTTAACGAGTTCTTACTACGGATGAAGATTTGTATGCGTTGTAAATTTTCGTCGAAAAATGAAAGAGTGGGAGTGGGTGTTTTTCAAGAAATGTCATCGCTTTTAACGATCCGATAACCTCGTATCCTCAAATACTCAGGAACTCTATCGGAGGTCATTTCTTCCTCTGTGAGGGGTTGAATCACGAAGCGGGGCGTTGGCGGGGCGGTGAAATCTTTCAGCGCAGTCGGGTTTGAATCCTGTGCATGAACCACGAGAGCGGTTCCCGCAGGCACGGTCACATTTTCCAAACGCACATCGCCTTCGAGGATGAGAGTGGCATCCCCCGAGATGTGGCCGCCTTGGATTTTTTCGCGCACATCAGCTAGAGTTAGAGCGAAGGAGGGTCTTAAAATGACACGCGGCCCCGAGGTGAACGGAGTTCCTCGGAGCATTTGGCGGGGACCGTCCTTCACCATCATTCCTGCGGCTCGGAGTTTCGCACGCCCGGCTTCGTAGAAGTCGTTTTCCGCGCTGGAGGCACTTTCGGGTGGGCCATTTTGAGCGACTTTCTGGGCGGCGTCGGTGAGGTTGTTTTTGCAAGCGCTGAAGCACCAGACGCGATCAAACACGGTGACGCCGACCTTTTCACCCGATGTGAAGTTTTTAGGCAAATCCTGCATGAGAGTTTCCAAGCGGGCGGGCTTTTTGAAGTTGGTGCGGGTGTTGTCCGAGAACTTGGGATTCACAAACTCCGCCACAACGCCACCGGAGGACTCGAGAACCTTGAGGTAGGGGGCGAGGCGGACAACGAGGAGGTTGATATTTCCCGGAAACTTCGAAAAACCCTTTTCGTCTGGCACATCGCCCTCGGGGCTCACTGTAGCGCGGAGGAGGGGATCGAGCAGGTTGTATTCGACATTGATCGTCAAATCCGGGGCACCGCTTCTGACGAGGCGGGCTATGCCGCCCACAGCCTCGCCGGGAATGCGGTTTACCGCGATGGAGTTGAAATCATAGCCACGCTGCTCGGAAACCCCGATTGCTGCAAACGCTGCATTGAAGACCTGACCATTCGTGTCTTGGATGAAAAGCAGGTAGCGCACGCCGGAATTGGCCAGTCTTTGAGCCGTGCCGCTTGTGTGCAGGAGGGTGTGGATATCACCATGGCCGTGGGGCTTCAGAAGAAGTTCGTATTTCTTTTCCAGAGCCAGGCTGGCATTCATGTCCGAAAGCGCGGGCACAAGTTCCTGACGGAGGATTGTAACTTGGCCTTCCTCTAAACCGAAATTTTGATTCGCTGCGAGCGAGGCGCGTGTTCCCTCGTCCGTGTCGCGGCTTGTCATGATGATAAGCGGTATGCGGCGGCCGAGGCGTTTCGAGGCCGCCTTGATGACTGACGCGTAGTGCGCGAGGTAGCTTGTCGTTTCTGTGACCTCCACCGGAATGTCCAATTTGATACCTTGATATCCCAACCTCTCGCCCAGGCCTCCAGCAACGAGAACCACCGCCGATTCCGCAAAGCAACGCAATCCCTCGGCTTCGGCGGCGTCGTAGGCTGAGCCGAAGGTCGATAGATCAACCAGGTCCGGTTGTGCCGGCGTGCAGCCCTCGAAGGGATTCGCGCCGGATGCCGCCTCGGCCAAAAGCCGGCGCGCATTGCGGGTGTAGGCTGTCAAGCCACCGGGGTAGGCGCGGTGGGCATTGAGCAATGTCGCCATGAATTTCTTCTTTTCTTTGTCGCAAACGCCCGGGGCATCCCAATCGATGAACAGGTGCGACTGGCCATCGGAAATCAACTCCTCGGCAAGTTGCCGCTCTGCTTCAGAAAACAAACTCGCCGTAGCGTTGATCGAGAAGGCCGTGGGGTCTTGCGCTTGGTGTGGTTGCATAGTGCGGAAAGCTCACCCGAAAACCCGCCACCTTGCAATTTCACAATCCGCTTCGTGGTTTTAAAAAAATGCGCCGCCGGCGGTTGATCATCCCTTAACCACTGAAACCCCCCAACCGATGGCTATGGCGAAACCGAGGCAGTAGGGGATCACGCCGAGCGAGAGACTCAGGAATGTTTTCAGCGGTCGTTCACCCACGGCGAGTGCGAGAATGCATCCGGTCTGTGGACCGATGGTGAGTGGCGCGAGCAGGCCAAGGCCAACAAGTCCGAAGCGCGACCAGGCTTTCCAGATCCATTTGTTCGGATCGCGCTCGAGGGGGATGTGCAGTTTTCTGGCAACCCAGCTTCTGGCGGGGGCACCGAGCAGAAGCATCACGGCGGCTCCTGCCGTGTATCCGAGCCATGCCGTCAAAGCGGCGAGCCAGATTGGCAGGCCCGCTGCAACGCCACCGGGAACGGCTCCTACGAAATAGAAGAATCCGAGCGTGAAAGCTGCCGTAAGGCCTCCCGTGTAAGCCATCATTTGTCTCCAACATCGACCTTGATCGGCGTGGTTTCAAGAAGGTCGGAGATTTCCGAGGGGTTTGTGAAAAGGTAATCCGGTGCCGCTTCGGTGAGGGCGGGGGTGCTGTTGTAGCCCCAGGTCACAGCGGCGATGTGCACACCCGTTTCCTGGGCGGCCTCGATGTCGCGCAGCTCGTCGCCGACGAAAAAAATCTGCCTGGGCTTGAGGTGGAGTTCCCGCATGAGACGCCGCAGCACGCTGGCCTTGCCCAAGAGCTTTGATGAGCTTTTGACAAAATCGAAAATCTCGAGATCGTGGTTTTTTAAAAACGCGTTCACATTGGCCTCGGAGTTCGAGGTGAGAATGCCAAGGCGGAATCCTTGTGCGTGCAGCTTGCGGACCAGTTCTGGCATCTCCGGCAGAGGAACGATCGAGTCGATGCGTTTGCCGATCTCCTCGGTGCCGCGTTTGGAAATCTGAGGCAGCTTCATGCGGGGAATGCCCAGATGTTTCATGAGCCCGCGCGTGGAGAGTTCGCGGGCGAGGGAGACCTCCTCGGGTGGAAGTGGACGGAAGCGAAATTCCTCGGCCAACACATTCAAAATTTCCACGCCTACGGAAAAGGTATCGGCTAGCGTGCCGTCGAAATCGAATAACACATAGCGCGGGGGATGCTGCAAAAGCCCGGCAGGACCGACCCGGCGGCGTCCGCCTCTTAAGACGAACTTCGCCAATCGCGTGACCCGTGAGCGTTTTTTCATGCTTTCGCTTCTTTCCACAGCGTCGAGAGGCTCAAATCCACTTCACTGAAATGGAAGCTCGAGCCGCAGAATGGACGAATTTTCATACGGTTTGAAATGTAGTTGCCCAGAGGCTGTATGGCGAATCTTTCGTTTGTGGCTGAACCGCTGCGAGAGAATCTGCTTTTCGTCGGCAGATCGGCGGTTAGATTTTCACGCCTTATGCAAACAACCCTGATTCTTCTGAAACCCGACTGCATCACTGGGCACAAGGCCGGCGAGGTCTTGAAGCGCTTTGAGGACGCCGGCTTCCAGATTCGCGGATGCAAAATGTTCCGTGCCGATGCGAGCCTCCTGCGCGAGCACTATGCTCACATCGCCACGAAACCATTCTTCCCCGAAGTGGAAGCCTTCATGGGTGTCACACCTCTCATCGCTGTCGCTCTTGCCGCCGACAATGCCGTGGATCGCGTGCGCGAGCTTCTCGGGCCAACCGACTCCACGAAGGCCGCCAAGGGCACGATCCGTGGCGACTTTGGAACGACGATGATGAAAAACATCGCCCATGCCTCGGACAGTGCCGAAAGCGCAGCTGTCGAACTGAAGCGTTTCTTCAAGGACGGCGAGCTTTTCGACTACTCGATGACCCTTTCGGTCTGAGAAAACTCCTTTGCCAAATCTTGCAAAATGCCAGCGTGCGAGCGCTGGCATTTTTTGTCTTAATTTTTTCTCGGGACGACAGAAAAATCCTGCCGCAGTTTGGCGATGTGACCTGCCGGGAGGTGTCCCCGCCATTGGCTTCCGGGGTAGATCACGCTGTTCCGCCCGACGAGGGACCCGGGGCTGAGAACGCTGTTGCAACCGATCTCGGCATGGTCGCCGATGAGGGCGCCAAATTTCCGGAGGCCGGTGGAGACAGGGCCCTCGGCTGAGTGGATGGTCACAGGCGCCTTGTCGAGGCGCACATTCGAGAGAATGACTCCTGCACCGAGGTGGGCCTCGTAGCCGAGAATCGAGTCGCCGACATAGTTGAAGTGCGGAATCTGGGCCTTGTCGAAGACGAGGCAGTTTTTAAATTCCGAGGAATTCCCGGCCACAACTCCGTCGCCGAGGATCACATTTTCGCGGATGTAACACCCATTCCGAATCTCACAGTTCTCGCCGATCCAAGCAGGACCTTTGATCATGGCTCCTTGTTCGATCACTGTCCCTTTGCCGACAAATACCGCGCCGCTCACGAACGGCTTGCCGATGAGGCGGCCATGAAGACCGGGTTTCAGGCGGAACTGCAGATAAGTCGCGATCTTCGGCAGAACATCCCAGATATGCTCGGTGTTCTCAAAAAGGGCCTGGTGTTCGCAGTGGCTGAGATCAAAAAATTCGTCGATGGAAAACATGGTGTGTTGGATTTTGTGACAGAATGAAACTGACTGTGCGGGCTAAAAAATGAAACCTCTGTGCTCTCTGTGTCCTCTGTGGTCAATCATTCTCAGGCGCCTCCGCGCGGTGCCGGGGTGAGTTTTTGGCCTTCCTTGGTGTCCTTCACGATCCAACCTGCTGCGAGGATCTCGTCGCGGAGCGTGTCGCTGAGCTTCCATTCCTTCGCAGCACGGGCCTCGGCGCGGCGGGAGAGGAGTTCGCCAACGGCGGCGGGAACTGCCCCGGCTTCGGCTTCAAAGCCCAGCACCGAATTCACACCCTCGAGCCATTTCAAAAGGCTCATGGCCTCATTTGGTGTAAGCGTGCCTTCGTCCATTCGGCGGTTGGTCGTGCGGATCATGTCAAAAATCACGGCCAAGGCGGCCGAGATGTTTAGGTCGTCATCCAACGCCTCGCCGAAGGCATCGCCCGTTTCCATGAGGTTTTCGCCCGATGCGCCCTTCGCCAGTTCCTGAAGGCGCGTCGCCCATTCATCCAGGCGTTGCAGAGCGCTGCGCGCAGCAGCGAGGCCCTCGAAAGTGAAGTTGAGCGGCTCGCGGTATTTGACCGAAATGAGCGCGTAGCGCACCTCGCGTCCGCTCCAGCCTTTCTCCATGAGGTCGCGCAGGGTGAAGAAATTCCCCGCGCTCTTGGCCATTTTCGAACCCTCGACCTGCAGGTGGCGGCAGTGCATCCAAAGGCGCACAAATTTTTTCCCCGTCACGCACTCGCTCTGCGCGATCTCGGCCTCGTGGTGCGGGAAAATGTTGTCCTCACCGCCGCAGTGGATGTCGAGTTCGGGCCCGAGAATGCCTGTCGCCATGGCGCTGCACTCGATGTGCCAACCCGGCCGCCCGCGTCCCCACGGGCTTTCCCAGCCCACATCGCCATCTGCTTCGTCCCACGCCTTCCAGAGTGCGAAGTCGCCGACATTTTCCTTTTCGTATTCGTCGTTGTGGACCCGAACCCCGTCGCGGAGTTCCTCCAAATCGAAGTGCGCGAGCTTGCCGTAGTTGGCGAACGAGCGGATGCGGAAATACACGGAGCCATCCTCGGCGCGGTATGCATGGCCTTTTTTGATGAGCGTCGAGATCATCTCCAGCATCCGAGTGATGTGCTCGGGAGCCGTGGCCTCGGGAAAATGATCCGCCCGTTTGATACGGAGCGTGTCGAGATCCTCGAAGAACGCCTTCTTAAATGGTGCTGTGAAGTCCGCTAGCGCCATGCCGCAAGCTCGGCAACCCCGGATCGTCTTGTCATCCACATCCGTGAGATTCATCACGCGATCGACCTTCAATCCCCGATACTCGAGATGGCGTTGCAGCAAATCCTCGAAAATGTAGGCGCGGAAATTTCCGATGTGGGCGAAATTGTAAACAGTCGGCCCACAGGTGTAGAGCCGCACCTTTCCCGCCTCGCGCGGTATGAAGTCCTCGACCTGACGGGTCAGCGTATTGAAAAAACGAAGTGGCATGGATCGCGAAGTAAAGGCGGAACGGGTCGGAAAATCAATTTCTGCCTGCGGGCGCAACAAGCTTTCAATTTGGGCGTGAAAGCCGTTCGTTCAATCCTCTAGATAGAACAAAATGTCGCTGAGCTTGTCCTGGTTGGTCTGCAGGGATTCCCACTCAGAGTTTGAAATGGCGGTGGAGATCGACTCCAGAAGTTCTCGGATCGAATTGGCATCGGTTTCCGAGATTTGGCCATCGAGAGCTTTGGTGGCGCGTTGGCGGAGGTTTTTTGCAACGGCGAGGATTTCCTTCGAGGCCGAGGCAGGCTTGGGGCCGCTCAATTGCAGGGCAGGGGAGTCGGGTGTGGGCTCATCTTCCGCGTCGTTGTCAACCGGTTCCTCTTCAAAAATGGCAGCGAGGTTGATGCGGGCTGCGTCGAGGTTGATCCTGTGTTCGCCTTTGGTGTCGATGGTCAGGGACTTTGAAAGGCCGGTGATTTTCTCGGTGGCAGTGGTTTTGAGCATGCCGTTGAGATCGATCTGGAATTCAATCACAACCTCGCTATTCCTTGGGACTTTGGCAAGTCCATCCATCAGGAAATCGCCCAGTTTGAAATTGTCTTCGGGCCGTGGATGCTCACCTTGATAAACCTCAACGACGACAGATTCCTGCTCGTCCTCCATGGTGAAGAAGACTTTCGATTTTTTGGTGGGCAGCGGGGTGCCCCGGGGAATGATCGGCGCACATTCGAAGAAGCTCCTGCTATGGATATTATACCGATTAATCGTTTTCGTGCTGTAGGTGTGTGCGGAGATATCTACCAGAATGGCGGGGGAGGGCTTGCCTGCGAGAGCAGCGCCTTGGATGGCAGCTCCCATGGCCACGATGAGGTCGGGGTTGATCTCGTGTTGTGCGCGTTTGTGGAGTTTCTCCTCGAGCAGTTGCTGCACAAGCGGGGTGCGTGTGGCTCCGCCCACCAGCATGACCTTGTCAACCTGCGAAGCGGTGAGCCCGGCATCCGAGAGTGCTCGTTGCATGCACACGAGTGTTTTTTTCAGCCAGGGATCGATGAGTGCCTCGTATTGGTCACGGGTGAATTCCGTGACAAGGTGTGCGGAGGGAGTGAGGTAATCCTCACTCACCTTGGAAAACTCGTGGTCGCTGAGTGTGATTTTGGCGTCCTCCATCACGGCTTTGAGGCGTCGCCGGGTTGCGGCGGAAATCGAATCGGCGCTGGTATTGTCCTGCTTCAGGAATCGTTCCACAGCCGCGTTGGTGAGGGCGTTGTCGAAGTCGTCGCCCCCGAGTTTCGTGTCGCCATGGCTGGCCCGGACTTCGACGACATTGTTCTCCACAGAGACCAGCGAGACATCGAATGTGCCGCCACCGAGGTCGTAAACGAGGATATTTTCGGGGGCACGCCCCGGCTCGCCGGCGCCATAGGCGAGCGCGGCAGCTGTGGGTTCATTGATGATGCGCATCACTTCCAGCCCGGCCAGGCGGCCGGCGTCCTGCGTGGCTTGGCGTTGGCGCTCGTTGAAAAATGCGGGAACGGTGATGACGGCACGCGTCACAGGCACTCCGAGGTGGGCTTCGGCGGCGAGCTTGAGTTCGCGGAGGATGATGGCGCTGATCTCTTCGGGGCGGTAGGCGCGGTCGCCGAGGGCGGTGGTTTCATCGGTTCCCATGAGGCGCTTGATGGAGAGAATGGTATTCTCCGGGGCTGATACCGCTTGGTTTTTTGCGGCTTTGCCGACGATGATCCTGCCTTGCGGATCAAGCCCCACGGCACTCGGCATGGTCGGGTCGCCCTGCACTGGGATGATTTCGATTTTTGTGTCTGTGACGACGGCCACAGCGCTGTTGGTGGTTCCGAGGTCTATGCCTACGATGGGCTCTGAAATGGTTTGCATGGTGGTGTTTTGATGGATGGTTTTGGAAATCGAATTTCAAGCGGTGCGGGAGACGCGGACTTGCGCGAAACGGATCATTTCCCCGCTGACTGCATCGCGCCAGCCGGGCAGAATCTCCTCCAGCACGGTATGATCCGGGTGTGATGCGTTAGCCACGACCTCAACGGCCGTCATGCAAGACGGGTCAAAAGGTTGGCCTGCACAACGAATCCTGGAGAGGCCGAGGGATTGGAGGATGGAGTTTTTTTGCCCCTCCAAAAGCGAAAACGACTCGGCCAGAAGGCGGCGGTCGTTGCGCCAAGCCTCGAGGGTTTTGCGGTGCGCGGGCCACCATGTTTTTTCCGTAGCAGGTTCCTTTGCCAGTGCTGCCGCGATGCGATCCAATCGGTCGGAGAGTTCGATGAAAGCGGGGGCATGGTTGGAAGCGCACGGGGTCGCCTCGTCCGCAGGGACCTTTAAATTTCTGACCCCGGTGTGTAGGTCGCCAAGTGTTGTGGCCATGGCATCCAAAACAGACCCGAAGCCCTTGAGGCCCTCCAGTAAACGCCGGGCGGTCCGGCGGTTTTCGGCATCCGAGGCGGCGATCTGACCGGCAAGGTTTTCAAAGAGTGGTGCCAATCCCTCGCTCAGGGATTCCTCAGTGGGTTCGAAAAGGCACTCGCTCAACGATTCTTCCGCAGGTTCGAGAAGGGATTCATCGTCCTGCCGTATGTTTTTGTGTTCTTCGGAGAAGTCGTTCATTTTTTATCTTTTTGGGTCGCTGCGCAGGAGTCGCGCAGAAGGCTCTTGAAAGCTTCAAAGCCAGGCGGGCGCACTCGCTCTGGGAGTTTTTGAAAATTCCGCAGTATCTCCAGCGGAGATTGTGCCTCCTGCATGTCTGGATCAAACCACATCCTCCACCTGTCGCGTGCGGTGCGCAGCTTGCTGGCGGACTCCTGGATCATTTGAAACTCCTCGGGAAAATGCTCGGGCGGATACTTTCGCAGGAGGCGCGTGTAAGCGGCTCTCACCTGCTCGTCGGTCGAGTCTGGTGTCACATCCAATATGAGGAACGGGTTCATTTAAAGGTCGAATTCCAGTTGTTGGCCTTCATCAATCGGGTCCGGTTGTTTGGACGGGTCCGGTTGCCTTGGAGGTATCACGATGCGCCGGGGCGATCTTTTTTTCGGAATGAAAACCTCCGGCTCGATCTTGAGATGTTTTCTCAAGTTTGTCACCGCCTGCCGCACATCATCGAGTCCGAGCGCCAGCGCCTCGTCGTCGATTTTCCTCAGATCCTCCACGATTCCGGCTGGCTTTTTGCGGCGCTGAATCGCATCCGCGCAACAGAGGCAAAAATCGACACGCGGCTCGCTTGAAATCAAATTTTCTTTAAGCAACTTGCGGAGTGTGCTGGAAAGCTTGGAGAGGCATTTTCCGATAAACCGTTCCTGTCCTCTTCCCTGATCCCCATCCCAATCCAGCAACAAGCCCACGAAGCTAAAAAGGGACCGAGGATCCACTTCCATGCTCCTTTTCACTTCCGGGGCATTGATTTTTTCGAGAAGTGCGTGCTCCATCTCAGTCTTTTGCCAATTCGGAAAATCCGGATTCATGTCGGCGAGATCATAGATACGAAGCAGGCTGATCCACCCGGCTGCTCTGATGGGTGTTTCGAGCCATTGCTTCCGCCAAGTGTCGCGCAGAATGAAGCTGACCTCGCGGCTGATGAAAAATTCAAAAAACAGGGAACTGCAGTTAGCTGCGGAGTCCACCCTGCCTTCCAAGGCGAGACGCAAAGTATCCATCGCCCACTTCGCCTGCCTGAAATCCCAACAATCCGGCGAGGCGTCCAGCAGAGGCTCCATGCGCTCCCAGAGCGAGACAGTGCTTTGGTTTTTCTTGTGGCGGTGGACGGCATATTTGGCGAGGCCTGCGATGAGTTGCGTCTTACGCTCGGCATCCAGGGGATCGAGTTGATGGGCGGCCTCCAGGTAGTCAATCCCTTTGCCGAAAGCCTTGCGCTCAATGGCAAGGGTTCCGGCTTTGACGAGAATATCCTTGTTTAGGGGAAACCGCACCACGAGCTCGTCAAGAAGTTGGTTGACCCGGGATTTGTTGCCCAACTTTTCATTCAGGATCAAAAGTTTGACCCAGGCGAACTCGTTTTCCGGAGCGGATTCAGTGGCCCGGGTGAAGGCCTTGAGCGCGCGTTCGGCATCGCGAGCCTTGTAGATATTCCTACCGAGAAATGTCGATTGGAGGGTGGCGGTGTTGGCTGCGAAGAGATCCCCCAAATGTTCGTAAATGATACTGTCCCGAAGAGTGTTTGGCCCCAAAAAATCCGATGACATCATCAGCAAGTGGCCAAATTCGCGTTCCAAGCTCGCATCCGGCATGCAATCGGCATCGGCCAGCAGCATTCTATGCCACACCGAAAAATGAATTTCCGAAGTCCTGAGCATATCGCGCTGCTGACAAAAAAAGTCTGCGATTTGATCGAGTCGCTTGGTTTCTGTCGGGGATGCCTCGGAATCGAAGCGGAATAGGTCATCGCTGAACGCTCTCTCGATACCCTGCTGTTTGATGGAAAAATCTTTCCCCAGCACCCTCGCGAGGGCGTCTTTCGCGCCGTTCCAGTTTCCTTTTCTCCAGCACTCGTCGGCCGTGAGGATTTCGCGCGCTTTCGCGGGGGCTTCTCCGACCGTGGCAAGAATCCATGCGGTTTTGCTGACTGCGGGGATTTGCGAGGGATGCGACCTGTTGAGAATTGTGGCAGCTGCCGTGGCGCACGCACCGCCCGGAGGCAAGCGAGAGAAACACTCTTCGGCTTCTTTTTTTGCTCCACGGAAAAAATGCCGCACACCTCGAAGAAAAATCTTCCAGTGCCGGAAAACGGAATTCGCCGGCAGCGGGCGCAAGACATCCACCGTCTCCTCCATGCGCCCCTCCGAAACGGCTTTGCAGGCGGCATGGACCATGGCCAACTCGGCCGCCAATCGGCTACCCAGTGCGTCCCCGTTTTCATCCGGCGCGGGAGTGAAAGCTGTCACCACCGAATCGACCAGAAGCCAATCCGGGTGGGTGGCATCTGCTCCAGACGCCCCCTCGGCCGCAAAGTGTTTCACCCCCTCCCAAAGTAAATTCAGTCCCGCAGCAGGGAGGGCAGCGCCACCAACTGCATGCGCAACTTGACTGGAGACCATCTCCCGCTCGAGGCGCTCGACGACCTCCTTCGGGCAGAGTGTTTTTAAATTCTCCAGCACCGTTTTTGCATCCGTCGATAAATTCCGGGACAGCAAATCGCGAAAAAGCCCGGTATTTGCTGCCACAAGGAGCGGCAGGTATTTGTTCCTGTCTTTCTTGCAAAGCACCTTGGCCTCATCCCTCGCTTGGCGCCACTTGCCTTTGCCCAGCAAAGCAACGACAGCCTGCGCCGGGGCATCCGATTCAAAGGCAGTGAGTGGATCTGGGCTTTCTGGTGAATGCATGGTTCTTTGTCCAATTTCAACGCCAGCCATCGTATCCTAGAATCGGATTTACGGAATACCAAAGTCCAAGCGACAAAGGGCAGGAAAGCGCCTCCCGCCTCACCCTACAGTCACCGGCACGAGCGTCATTGTGTCGTTGCCGAAGATGTCGATGACTTTCACGGCGATCGTGTAGCGGCCGGGCTTCGTGTAGGTGTGTGTCGCCGAGAGGAGTTCGAGGTCGCGGTCGCGGCGGGTGCGGAAGCTCTGCCACTCGTTCTCGAAGATATAGGCCCCGGTCCAGCGCTCCTCGAAGTCGATCAATTCCTCGCCCGCGTTCACCACGCCGGGCAGTTCGCCTTCCACGCCCATGCGCCTCGGCACCTTGATGATTTCCCGGCGGCTCTCGTAGTCGAAATCCACCGCCCAGTAGTCCACCCAATCGGTCCACTTCTTTGTGAGCACCTCGCGGGCTTCGTTGCCCTGCTTGTCTTTGCTGATCTTGATGAGATTCCCTGCTTCGCACACGACTTCGCTCTTCCCGGCCTTCAACTCGGCGGCGATCGAGTCGGCCATGCCTTGTGAGTAATACACCGAGAAATCGGTGAGTTCCACGGCGAGCACGAGCGGGTTTTTTGCATCGTAGCGCGGCGTGATCTCGATGTAGGCGATGTCGTGGAAGCGCACCTGGCCTTTTTCCACGGCGCGGCGGTCGAAGACCTCGGGAGGTATGGTCTTGGACGCGAGTTCGATGCCCTTCTGCTTCGCCTCGTCCAACACGGCGGGAAAGAGACCCATCTCAAATTCAAACGCCAGCACATCCACCCGTGAGGCTCCGCGCTTGCGGCATTCGGTGATGACTTCCTCGATAAACAACCGCCCGACGGGCAGGTTGATCGGGCCGACGACCACGAGCCTCCCGCCGCTCTTGCCGTGGAAGAAGGCGGCGTCGGGCAACGGCTCGGCGCGGTAGGCTTTGAGGATGAGGTCGCGAAATTCCTGCTCTTTCTTCGCCAAGGCGGCTTCCTTTTTCTTCCCGCTCAGCCGCCCGGAGACATTCAGATACGCCTGCCGTTCGTAGCGGCCGAGGTTCAGGACTTCAAAGGCGCTGAAAGCCTGACCAGCCGTCTTCAGCTCGCGCTGAACGGTGATGAGCCGCTTGCGCGTGGTGTGGATGCCAAACTTGCCGAGATCGGTGGCAATCCACTTGCGCCCGAGCTTTTCCGCCACAGCGGCGGTCGTGCCGCTGCCGCAGAAGAAGTCGGCAACAAGGTCGCTTTCGTTGGTATGACCTCTTATAATAGTTTCCAAAAGCTCTTCTGGCTTTTGGGTTGGGTAACCAATTCTCTCGAAAGCAACAGGATGTATGAATGCAATCTCCCAAACATCATGCTTCGATACACCGTCTCCTTTGCGTTCCATCAACTGCGTTTTATCCTGAACAGCTCGTCCTCCTTCGACTTTTCGCTTGAATTGTGCTACAATGGTTTTTTCTGAAAACGGTTCGTATTGCCTATTAAATATCCATTTATCGGATTTTGTTACCCAATGAATCGTATCATGCATTCGCTGATAGTTGTTTGAGTCAGCAGTCCATCGGCGATATCGCCAAATGACTTCGTTACGGTAGTTTTCGCGCCCAAAAACTTCATCAAGTGCAAGTTTGATAAACGGACTTACTCGCCAATCACAATGGACATAAATACTCCCCTCGGGATGTAGTAAATCCCTCATCAAAATCAGCCGTTCATAAATCATGCTGATGAACGAATCCGCGCCTCGGCCCCAAGTGTCGCGGTAGGCGATTTGTTCGAGGAGGTTCGGCTCCTTGTGGAAGGTCTCACCGCCGATTTCGATATCCATCGAGAAATCCGCGCCGACATCGAAGGGCGGGTCGATGTAGATGAGTTTGAGGCCGCCGGCGTCCTCGATCTGGCGGCGGAGCGCGCCGGATTTGAGGGAGGAGAGGATGAGCTTGTTGTCGCCCCAGATGAGTTTATTCGTCCAGCCCTTCACCTGCCTGCCGCCGGTGTCGAGGGCGAGTTCGGACTCTGCGGTTTTTTCCTTCCGGGGTTCGTCGATGTGCTCGAGGGTCTGGAAGGGGAGGATGGCGGTGCAGACTTCGCGGGTCTTGCCATTCCAGACCAGCTCCACCTCGCGTTTGTCCTCGAAGAGGAGGAATCGGTATTTTTCCGGCAGGGGCTTGCCCTGCTCGATGAGCTTGATGAGGTCGCGCTTCTCGGTATCGGTGAGTTCGTAATGGGCTTCGCGTGGCATGAAATTACTTGGTTGGCTTGGCGCGTTTGGCCGTTTCGAGAATGGCGTCCAGGATTTTGGAGACATCGGGCGCGATTTCATCCACCGGAATGACATCAGCGAGGGCATGGTAGTCTCGCTTGTAGATCCTTTGTGGAGTGCCCAGTCGTTCGTAAAAGAGCTTGAAGAGAGGATCGAGAAAGTCGTCCGTGACCTTGATATCTGGGCCCCATGGATCGGGTTTCCCTGTTAGGCGGAGTGCGTTCACAAGTTCGGCGATGCAGGTCTCCAGAATGAAAAGGCGATTCTTGCGTTCGGCCTCCTCGATGAGGTCGTCGGTGCGCAGGCCTAATTGGACAAAAGCGCGAAGGCTCTCGGGCGTGACGAGATAGTTCTCGATCTCCCTTCGTGACCACATGCTTTCGGTGAGCTGCGATCCAGAGTGGAGTTCCTTGTCGAGCATGTCAAAGAGGGCAAACCCTGCCAAGTCCGGCTTGGCTTCGCGAAGCCCTTGGAAGTGGTTTCTTGCGTCCTGGGGCTGGTTGGTGCCGATGTAGATGGCCGGGACGGAATCGTGAAGTATGGCAGCCGCCGGATGCCGCATCCTTGCTGCAAGACTCCTGAGGATGGCGAGGTCGGTGGAGCCTTCGAGATAAAGCATCCAGCCTTTCTGCTCGGCGAGGTAGTAGTCCGCCATGCGAATGCTCTCGAGAGCTTTTTTAACTTGTCCACGGGCGCGGGTGTCGATGCGATGAGGGGTGCCGATAAAGGCCACAACGACATCGCGCTCGGCGGCCTCCTGTAAGACGACTTCCGAATGGCTGGCGGCGATGATTTGCGAGCCTTGCTCGGCAGCGATGTCGGTGAGGAGATTGTAGACATCGCGTTGCCGGAGGATTTCCAAGTGGGCGTCGGGTTCGTCAAGAAGCAGGATAGCCCCTGGGTTGGCAAGCATGTAGCTCAGGAGGAGAAGCACCTGCTGGCACCCCCTGCCGGAAGATGACAGGTCGAGTTCCACGCCGGACTGTTCGCGATAGGCGAGCGAAATCTCAGCGCGCTCCTTGATATAAATTGGATCCAGCAGTCTGATGTGAAAAAGGCTGTGGATGTGCTCGACAAGGGTTGTCCAAGCGGACCTGTCTTCTCGCGATGAGAGCTGCCAGCAGAGATTGCGCAGGACTTCGGCCGTGCGGCCTTCGCCGATGAGAACGCTGATTTCGCCGGGCTCTTTGCGATGCTCGCGGTCTGTGAGGCCGGACATTGGCGGGAGGAAGACCATGCCATGGCGGCGCGCCCCCTCTGGCACTCTGCCATCAGAACTGTCCTTCAGGCGGCAGTAGAACGACTCCTCATTTCCATAATAAAACTCCAGCGCGCAGGTCCAAGGTTTGTCTTCATGAATACCCTCGGCCGTGAGCGTGATATAAATTTTTCCGGGACTCTTTTCCTTGTCTTTTCTACCGGCATTTTGCGTGTGCAGATCTGTCCAAAGAAGCCGCGCACTGGGAATGGGAATCGGATACAAATCTCGGCGATTGATCGGGACACCCGTTCGCTCGCTTGCGGTGCTGTCATCCCTCTTTTCACTCCACCGCCGCCAGCCGAGATCCCAGAGCGTCATGGCTTGCAAGGCGGAAGTCTTGCCGGAATTGTTGGGGCCGATAAGCACGACGGCATTGCCGAGGTCAATTTCGGCGTGTTTAAGCCGCTTGAAGTTGGTAATCGTAAAGCGTGTGATCATGTGTGGAGCTGGAGGCCGGTTTTTCTGAAGCAGTATCGATATCGAGAATGGCTGTAACAAGAAGCGAAACTTGCGAAGTCACTTTTGGCCATGTGAAAATGAGGTTTGCAGGATAGGTTTGAATCGTAGTTTGTTTAGAAGGGTCTGCCACCACTGAAAGTCGTCTTCATGGCGTCGCGGAGTATCCCGCTCAGGTGGATGGTGAGGTAAAACAATTTAAAGGTCCAACCCCGGTGAAAAGAGCCCAAGGGCGCATCTCCGATAGTTGCAAAAAAAGCTGGACTACAATCCGATTTGAGAGCAAAGAGGGGCCATGCAATGGCCGATCAAAGTTCAGGGACATGAAGTAGGTGAGGAAAAAGTGCGCTGGCTC
>JBILWM010000045.1:0-22358 GCA_044369905.1 Terrimicrobiaceae bacterium
ATAAAACGGACCGCTTGCTTGTTGTGTGGTTTGACTCATAGCCTCCCATTCTACAACATCGATTTTATGCGCTTCGGAAGCTCAAAATGACCGCAGAGCGAGGCTGCAAAAGGCTTTCATGTCATCTTCTCTGACCCCTTTTTCTGTAGGAACGGCCAAAGCGACGCGCCGTGGGGTGATATTGGTAAAGCGACGCCGTCTTGAGGTCGGGCCGTTGGGCGAACGCAGGGATGAATTCCGAAAATTCATCTCACGGAGGCACAAAGACACGGAGGTTAGGGTTCGATTGAGCCGTTGATGGTTCGGGTTATTCCGTCGCGCAGGAGCGCTTCGCCGAAATTCAGCAGGTAGCCCAACTTGAGGCCGGTAAGGCGGAGGTAGGTTAGCAACTGCTTTTTGTGGGCTGGCGTGACGCGTTCGATCGACTTCAGTTCGATGATGACTTTTCCTTCGATGATGAGATCTGCCCGGAAACCCTCATTGAATGTTTCGCCCAAATACTCAATGGAAACCCCGACCTACCTTTGCACACGTTTTTGAAAAACCTCATCCCGCCTTGGCATAAACCCCTGCGTCGCTATGTGGGTAATTCTCGTAGATGTGCTCAAAGAGCGCCGAGCACTTCTTCTCATAAAGCGTCTTGTCGTAGGCGCGGGGCAGGCCCGAATCGAGCGCATCCTTGATGGCGTCCTCCACCCGGGCGCGTGATCCCTGCCGCCTCCGCCAATCCAGCACAAGGAGACCCTTCAGCCTTTCCAGAACGACTCGGGCAACTTTTTTGACTTCCGTGCGTTCGTCGGGGCTCAATTCCGGTGCAGGCCGTGTGAGGATGTCAAAAATGACCAACTCCTCCTCGGTGAGGTTTTCCCGGACATAGC
This sequence comes from Terrimicrobiaceae bacterium, assembly GCA_044369905.1. Lineage (GTDB taxonomy): Bacteria > Verrucomicrobiota > Verrucomicrobiia > Chthoniobacterales > Terrimicrobiaceae > UBA967. The sequence continues at coordinate 879 of JBILWM010000045.1, forward strand.
GGGTTTGTTCCGTGTTAAGGTCGCGACTGAGCTTCAGCAACTCCTCGAAGAGTTCCTCGATATTCCGGCTGCCGGCATTGTAGCTCTCAATCAGTCCCTCAAATTTTTCGGCAAAATCGGCGCGCGTCTTATTGAGGCGCACCAGGCGCTCCAGCACCGGTCGGATCGCCGCTTTCAAGGATTCCAATTCCGTGTTTTTGCGCGACGACTTTGCGAAGCGCTTGGCGAGAGCCTCGAAATCAATCTTGGAAAGGTCGATGCCACTCCCCGGTTCAGCCAAAATCTCGACGCCGGACACCGATTCATCCAGCAAGCCGGAAATTTCTCGAAGCACTCCATCGATCGGGACCGGGGAGGGGTTGGTTCTCTGCCGGATCCTGAGCGCCAACTCGGCCAGCAAGGTCCGCCGCGGCGCAAACTCGATGACGGCGGGATCCGGCTTCACGGCGTCGTAAAGTGTGCCCACCAGCTTTTCATGACCAAAAAACTCCCGCCTCAAGGCATCGGGTGAAATCAAATTCTCAACCGCATCATCGAGTGCCCCGATGCGGTCGAAGCCTTGCAGCGGCAGGCTCTCCAAATTCGGCAAGTCCACATGGCGGCGTGTGCAAAACGCCGTGGCCGACTCCATCGCCTGCCGCAGGGCGGCGACGAGACTCGCCTTATCCCGGACGGGGTTCTTCCCGTCCTTCCCCGCGCCATAAATCGCCAGCGCCTTTTCAAGCGAGGCAAAAACATTGGCGTAATCCACAATCATGCCGCTGTGTTTCCCCGGAAAAACCCGGTTCGCCCGCGCGATGGTTTGCATGAGCGTGTGGTTGCGCATCGGCTTATCGAGATACACGGTCGAGCAGCTTGGCACATCGAAGCCGGTTAGCCACATGGCGCAGACGAAAACGAGCCGCAGCGGGTCGCTGGAATCCTTGAATTTCTCATCGAGCGGCGGCTGGAATTCGTTCATCCGCTTTCGGTGCGGCACGATGTCGAGGCCGAACCTCCTCATCTGCTCGATCTCGTTTTGGCCAGGCGAAACGATCAAGGCCATGTCTGTTGTTTTGATCACTTCCAGACGCCGGTTGAGCTCCTGCACCTGGGCGAGCACTTCGGGGCCCCTGTCTTTGACTTTGAAAAGACGGGCCAACTCCCCCTCCACGCGCCCGCGCTCCGCCAGCCACTGCTTCCGCACCTTGTCGTGCATCTTGAGCGCGGTGGCCTTGTCGATGGAGACAACCATCGCCTTGCCCGCAAAGCCGCGCCCCAGGAAATGCCTCACGATGTCTTTGGCCACGGTTTCCAGCCGATCCTCGCGGGTGAGGAGGTGATATTGCTTGCTCAACTCCCGCTCGAGCTTCGCTTCCTGTTCGGGGTCGAGTTCCGCTGCTTCGATGAGGTTGTAAATGTCCTCGTTCAGGTCCGGATTCACGAGCTGCAACTCTGGCGTGCGGTTTTCGTAGAACAGCGGCACGGTCGCGCCGTCCTCGACGGACTGCTGGAAGTCGTAGATGGAGACATAATCGCCGAAGACTGCCTTTGTCCGTTCCTCGCCTGCGATCAGCGGCGTGCCGGTAAAGGCCAGGAACATCGCCTTCGGTAACGCCGACCGCATGTTCAACGCCAGCGTGTCGTATTGGCTGCGGTGGGCCTCGTCCGTTAGCACGATCACATCGGGCCGGTCGGTCAGCTTCTCCGGCGTCTGAAATTTGTGCACCAGCGTGAAGACATAGCGGTGATTGCCTTGAAGCAACTCCCGCAGATGCGCGCCGCTGGAGGCATGGCACTGGTCACCCTCGGCTTCACTTACGGCACCACACGCCTTGAATGTCTGGGCGATCTGGTCGTCCAGCTCCACGCGGTCGGTCACGACCACGAAGGTCCAGTTCCCCGCGAGCTTGCGCAGCACCTTTTGCGCAAAGAATACCATCGAGAAACTCTTGCCGCTGCCCTGCGTTTGCCAAAAGACGCCGCCGCGGCCGTGCCCGTGTTTCCGCGCTTCGAGCATCGAGGCGATGGCGTTGTTCACGCCGAGGAACTGGTGGTTTTGCCCGATGATCTTCACCAGCCCGGCCTTGTGTTCGGAAAACAGCGTAAAATTCTCCACCAAATCGAGCAGGCGCGTCTTATCGCAAGTCCCGCGCAGCATCACCTCGAGCGACACCCGGCGCGGCTCGTCCTCGCGCTCGATGCGTTTCCACTCGAAGAACCGCTCCCAATCCGCCGTGAGCGAGCCGACACGGCTGTCCGTGCCGTTCGAGGCGATGATCAGTGCGTTGAACCAAAAGAGCTGCGGAATCTGCGCTTTGTAATGCGTCAGGTTCTCATCGAACGCCGCGCGCGCGGGCACGCCGGGCTTCTTCAGCTCGATGACCACCAGCGGCAGGCCGTTGACGAAGCCGACCAAATCCGGCCGGCAGGTGTAGAGCGCACCGGTGACGCTGAACTGGCTGACCAGCAGGAAATCATTCGCGGCGGGGTTTTCCCAGTCGATGACGCGAACTCGCTCGGTGCGCTGGCCTCCGCTCTCACGCCGCGAACCATCGCCGCCGCGACTCTCACCCTTTGTCCCTCTCCCAGAGGTAGAGGGAACGGCTGCTCTCCCTTCTCCCATTGGGAGAAGGGCCGGGGGTGAGGGTGGGGCTTCTGGCGCGGCAATCGACACGACGACGCCATCCTTCAAAAGTCGATAGACTTCCCGATTCGCCGCCGGAAGCCCCATAGCCGAACGGTCGCGGGTCAATTCATCCACGGCGGCGGTGATGGCCTCGGGCGGCAGCGCGGGATTCAACCGCTCCAGCGCCTCACGCAAACGGGACACCAACATCACCTCACCCTTCGTCTCGCGCAGCAATGTCCCAGCGGCGCCGAAGGTTTCCTCCAAGGCCGATACCGTCTGCCAACCAAGTTCCGCGAACAACCCGATCGCGGGCTGCTCGACAAGCTGGTCTTCGGTGTAGGCGTGGGCGCTCATTCCATCAAATACCCACAAAATACCCAAATTGCTGAAATCCAGATGCCAAGGCGGCGAAAGTCCCGGTCGCTTTCTTCCAGATCAAATATCGGGCTTTGCTCATTTGAAAATCGTGGTATAGGTTCCCACATCTCATCTGCCATATGTCGCAAGGCAGGCAGAAAGAGTTACGATGCCGTCCCTAAGGGCGGCATCAGCATTTTTGGGCTGCTTCATATCGCCGGTTGAACTTCTTCCGCTCGTGTTCATGTTTCACAAAGAATGTCGTCCACAGGATGACGTAACCTTTGCGGACTGCCAGCACGACCAAATAACCCTCTGACTCCAACCAGAGATGGATGCGGTCTTCGCCGTTCCGCGCTTCCACCCAGACTTTCAATTCGGCCTCGTGCTCAATACATGGACGCGGCCATCGGATGCGCTCGCATCGGCGCATATCCGGCAACCGATCCACCTCGACCTTTCCTTCCGAGATGCAGTGCCAGTAAGTTGCCTCCTTGCCCTGAATCACCGGATGCCGTTTCAACCCCACCCGTTTGCCCCGAAACTGCGGTGCGGATACGATGAAGTCTGAACGGAAAAACTCATACACCGCCACTTCGTAGCGATCCCAATCCCCGCCATGGCTGGACAGCTCGACCAATGGGGGCAACCAGTTCGGGATCGCGCTCATATTCATGGTTGCTGCGGCATCCACTTCAGAAGATTAACTTTTTCGGCCCGCAGCAATGTCGTGCGCGTGAGAGAAAGCTTCGACCTTTCTTTCATCCGCGCAACCAGCGCCGCTTTCGTGGGATTTTGTGCCAGTCCGCGATTCAGATAGCAGACCGCGCCAATGAGGAAGTCGGAAAGCTGCATCAACTCCACCTCATGCGAGCGCACCAGTTGCACCCGCTCCACGATTTCACGGGAGAAATCGTAAAGGCTGTTGCTCAATACCTCGTGTAGCTTGGTGATACGCCGCGATCCGTGTGTGTCCTTGTAATCAAAATAAACGCGGTAACGCTTCTCCGGGTCGAGCAACACCTTCAACATCTCGAACAGCATCTTGTAATACCACTCGTCGTGCGACTGCCCGTGTTCATCGTGGCGCAATCCTTCCTTGGCGGCAATCAGCGCGCGGAAATGCAGGTCGTCGTCATCGAAGAAATAATCCAGCACATCCTGAAAGTATGCCTCCCGGCCCTTGGAAACCGTAGTCCACTTCAATTCATAACGCTCCGGCATCCGGTGCTTCGCCTTCAACTCGCGCAACCGCTTGGCCATGTCCGCCGTTTTGTCCGTGGGACACCACACCGCCCCGAGCACCATCAACGGCTGGCGGTCGTGCTCCAGATGGCAACTCTCGTCACAGTAAATGTTGATGGGTTCGCTCATTGGGATTTGGGTTTGAGTTCCACCTGCCCCGACAGCAGACGCGGCAGCAGCAGGTCGCGGGTCCGGCGGAAATTGCGAATGGCTTTTCTTATGGTCGCTTGCTCGACGAGCATCGGTTGAATCAGCGAGGCGAAACGCTGCGCCAGCACAAGGTCAGCAACAATGACTTCCTTGGCGTTGAGCGGTATCCAATGCCGTTTGTATTCCTGAGTTTGGACCAAACTGCTCACCGCAAAGAAGACGTAGGCGGTCGGTAACTCTCGGCCTGCCGCAAACGGGACGACATTCGGTCCAACGGAAAATGGCTCGATAAGAAGCTGCATCTTGCAGGTGTGGTCGCCGAAGATTGCCATCGGCATCGTGGGAGACGCGAGGTGGTCGGGTTCGTTGTCGTGGAATCCGAGCAGCTCGTTTGTGGATTGGTCAAGCACTGGAATCTTGCCTTCTACCTTCACTTCCTCGTCGCGATACACCGTGCCGGCGGCACGCCTGGAAAGAATGTCCTTCACCAACTTCACCTCCCAGCCTTGGGGGATGTCGCCGAGGGGGGAGGCGACGCGGGGGTGCTTTTCGTGGCCGGGGAAGCGGAAGTGGACGAACCACTCGCGGTAGAGGGCGCGGGCCATCGCCTCCAAGAGCCGGATGCGCCGCTGACTGTTCTCCATCAGCTCGTCGTAGGCCGATAGGATGCCCGCTATCCGCCGTTGCACCGGCAGCGGGGGAACGGGGATTTCTTCCTCCTTCAAATACTTGAAGTGGCGCTCGTAGCCGTAGTTCGTCAGGTCAACATTCCTCAGTGCGTAGTAGAAGTAGCGGATGTCGTTGCCCGCGACAGGACGGAGAAGCTGAGTGCCATCCGCGCCAACGCAGAACGGGAAATTCACTAACTTCAAAACGCGAGTGTGGTCGCCGAAAATTACCACAGGCAGTTCGCCTTGGTAGAGCCACGATTCATCGTCCGTGTAGCCCGCGATATCCGCTTGCGATTGGTCCACGATTGGATAACGCCCGCTGTCCTGATAAGCAGACCGTTTGATTTTCGGCTGGCGTGGGACTGCATCGAGCAATTCGCCGACAGGCTTGCGGGTTGCTTCCATCGTCACGCCTACAGAATCTCCGCCACGTTGCCGACGATGGTTTGCTCGAGGTCGCGCGCCTGGTCGCCCTTGCTGCGGATGAGGGCAAAGTTTTCGTTTCCGCCGGTTTGTTCGTAGATGACGGTGGAGAGTTCCTTCTCGGTGGCAGAGAGCTTTTGACGAGCGGAAACGCGCTCGGCTTCGAGCAATCGTTGCTCGATCAGTTCCGCCCGCCGTGTCTGAATGGCAAAGTAGGTCTGGGCAAAGGCGATTTCCTGCTTCCGTGGATCGCCGTTCTGGGCAACGAGGTAGCAGGCATAGCGCGTGAGCATGATGTCAGGGATCTCCTTCTGCGCAGATTTTGGCATCTGGATCGTTTTGTTGACGTCAACAAAATGATCCCGGACGGAATGGCCTGAAACCTCGCAGGCTGTCTTGGCCTTGATGATGACGGCGGTAAAATTCCGCCATTCGTCATAGCCGAGGAGATGTTGGATGTCGCGGGCGAGCCAGTATTCGATGCCGCCTTCGGTCTGTTGGGCGTGGGCTTCAAAGGTGGTGGTGAGGGTTTGGACGATCTCGGTGTTCATGCTTCGAGTATTTCAGCCACATTGCCAGCGATGGTTTGTTCGAGGTCACGCGCCTCGGCGTTGAGGGTTTCGAGTTCCTCGTTCAGCGTTTCGAGTTGTTCCTTGAAGTCCTCGTCGCTCACGGCTTCACCGGCGGCCACGCCCACATAGCGGCCGGGGTTGAGCGACCAGCCTTGCGCTTCGATTTCCTGGAGCGTGGCGGCTTTGCATAAGCCCGGAATATCGGCGTAGCCCGGTTTCGCGCCGAAGACTTCCTGGAGCTTGGTCGCGGCTTCGTCGTCGCCGAGGGTGAAGTCGAGGGCTTCGCCGCGATAGAGGCGGACGAGGTTGGCGAGGAAGCCAATCTGCGCGGGTGACCATTCGCGGTGCGCGCGGTCCACCTGCCGGTAGATGTGGCGGGCGTCTATAAACAGGACGGTGTCGGCGCGTGGCGTTTTCGTTTTTCCACGGTCGAGGAACCACAGCGTGCAGGGGAGCGTGACGGTGTAGAAAAAGTTGGGACCGACGGCGACCATCACGTCCACGGCGCAGCTTTCGATGAGCTGGCGGCGGATTTCCTGCTCGGAGCCGCGGGCGTCGGAGGCGGAGTTGGCCATGACAAATCCGGCACGGCCCTGCTCATTGAGCGCGGAATAGAATTCCTGAATCCAAAGGTAGTTGGCGTTATCCGTGCGGGGCAGGCCGAAGGGATAACGGCGCCCGGGCCCGACTTCGGAGGCCAAGCGTTCCTTGTCCACTTCGTTGACATTGAAGGGAGGGTTCGCGGCGACGAAATGGAAGCGGCCCGTGCTGTGGTGGGGATCCTCGTAGTAACTGTTCCCATGCCGAATGTCGCCCTCCAGTCCGTGAATGGCGAGGTTCATGCGGCAGAGACGCACGGTGGCATCCACCCGCTCCTGGCCGTAGATGCTGAGTTCAGAGGAAGGGTTCTTCTGGTGCGCCGCCACAAACCGGGCGCTCTGCACGAACATGCCTCCGGACCCGCACGCGCGGTCGAGGATGAGCCCATGGAACGGCTCGAGAATTTCGACAATGAGCCGGACCTGCGAGTTGGGCGTGAAGAATTCCCCGCCCTTCTGCCCCTCGGTCATGGCGAAGTTTCCGAGGAAGTATTCGTAGATGAGGCCGAAGGCGTCGTAGTCCAGCGAGGCGGGAATCTCCGAGACGCGTTTGAGCAGTTGCTTGAGGAGGGTGCTGGTGAAGAGGTTGTAGGTTTTGGGCAGGACGCCGGCGAGTTGCGGGTTGTGCTTCTCGATGTCGCGCATGGCGGCATTGACCTTCGCGCCGATATTCTCGGCTTCGGGGAGGTTGAGCAGGTCATCGAACCGCGCCTCGGCGGGCAGAAACAGGATGCCCTCGGCGTGATAGGCGGCGGGTTCGTCCACGCGTGAGCCACGGCGGGCGGAGGCGCTGGCCTGCTCCAAAATGGCTCGCTTGGCGGCGAATCGGACTTCAGCGAAACGCAGAAAGATGAGGCCGAGGACGGGCGCAGAGTATTCCTGGGACTTGAGGCCTGAGTTGGCGCGGAACTGGTCGGCAGCGTCCCAGAGGCGTTTTTCGAGTGTCGCAGTGGCTGTGTCTTTTTCAGATGGGGCGATCCATTGCATAAGGAGTGTGATAATTTAATCGGAATCGGATGCCATGACCAAGTGCGCATTCCGCGAAGATGGCACCTTCAAGCTTGCTGAATCTGGTGGATTAAGGTTGGGATTTTTTTCTCTCACGGAGGCACGGAGACACGGAGGTTAGGGATCAATGGAGCCGTTGATGGTTCGGGTGATTCCGTCGCGCATGAGCGCTTCGCCGAAATTCAGAAGATAGCCGAGTTTGAGGCCGGTCAGGCGGAGGTAGGTCAGCAACTGCTTTTTGTGGGCTGGAGTCACGCGCTCGATGGACTTCAGTTCCACGATGACCAATCCCTCGACAATGAGATCGGCGCGGAAGCCTTCGCTGAAAGTCTCTCCTTGGTATTCGATTGGCACGGCTACTTGCCTCTGGACTGCCAAGCCGTGTCGCTCGAGGGCGCGAGCCAAGGTCACTTCATAGACCGTCTCGAGCAAACCGGGACCAAGGTTTCGATGCAACTCCACGGCCGAATCCACGATAATGCTCCCGATCTCATTCTCCTTCATCTCCGTGTCTTTGTGCCTCCGTGAGAGACTGTCTTTTCCCCTACCTCGTTTCAGTAATCAACTGCCTGAGCACAAACGGCAAGATGCCGCCGTGGCGGTAGTAGTCGACCTCGATCGGGGTATCGATGCGAAGTTTAACCGTTTGCTCAACTTTGGTGCCGTCTTTGCGGGTGATGGTGAGGGTGACATCTTGGCGGGGTTGGATGCTGTCGCTGAGGCCGGTGATGTCGTAGGTTTCGGTGCCGTCGAGGTTGAGCGTTTGCGCGCTAACGCCTTCAGGGAATTGGAGCGGGAGGACGCCCATGCCGACGAGGTTGGAGCGGTGGATGCGTTCGAAGCTTTGGGCGACGACGGCTTTGACTCCGAGGAGGCGGGTGCCTTTGGCGGCCCAGTCGCGGCTGGAGCCGGTGCCGTATTCTTGTCCGGCGAAGACGATGAGCGGGGTGCCGGCGGCTTGGTATGCCATGCAGGCGTCGTAGATGCTCATTTGCTCGCCAGTGGGCTGGTGGATCGTGAGGCCACCTTCCACGCGGGTGCCGTCGGCTTTCGCGGGGATCATGAGGTTTTTGATGCGGACATTGGCGAAGGTGCCGCGAGTCATGACGCGGTCATTGCCACGGCGGCTGCCGTAGCTGTTGAAATCCACCGCTTCGATGCCGTTTTCGACGAGGTATTTTCCAGCGGGCGAGCTGGCTTTGATGGCGCCGGCGGGTGAGATGTGGTCGGTTGTGACCGAGTCGCCGAAGATGCCCATAGGGCGGGCGCCTTTGATGTCGGAGATGGTTCCGGCGGACATGCCGAAGTTCTCGAAGAAGGGAGGTTCTTGGATGTAGGTGCTCTTGGCGTCCCAATCGTAGATCTGGCCGACGCTGGATGGCACTTCGTTCCACTTCGGATTCTGGTCTGCGAAGCCGGTGTAGAGTTTTTGGAAAACCTCGGGCTTGAGGGCGGCCTGCATTTCATTGCGGATTTCCTCGAGGCTTGGCCAGATGTCTTTCAGGAAAACATCAACGCCGGTGCTGTCCTTGGCGATGGGTTCTTTGGTGAGGTCGATGTCCACGCGGCCCGCGAGCGCGTAGGCGACGACGAGCGGGGGCGACATGAGGAAGTTGGCGCGGATGTTTTGGTGAATGCGGGCCTCGAAGTTGCGGTTGCCCGAGAGGACGGCGGCAGTGACGAGGTCATTTTCGACGATGGCGCTTTCGATCTCAGGTGCGAGCGGGCCAGAGTTGCCGATGCAGGTCGTGCAACCGTAGCCGACGATCTGGAAACCGAGCTGGTCGAGATAGGGCTGGAGGCCGGTGGTCTCGAGGTAATCCTTCACCACGCGGGAGCCGGGAGCGAGCGAGGTCTTGACAGCCGGATCAACGCGGAGGCCGCGGCTGGCGGCTTTTTTGGCGAGGAGGCCGGCACCGATCATCACGCTCGGGTTGCTGGTGTTTGTGCAGCTTGTGATGGCGGCAATCAGAACCGAGCCGTTGCGGAGGTGGAGGTCGCCTTTGGCGTGGGCGGCAGTGATGGCATCCGGCGTCGGGCGGTCATTGACCATTTCGGCCTCGTCGGCGCTTTGCAAGCCGTTGCGTTTGACCGCAGCCGTCTTGGAGAGGTCGTTCGCTGCCTTGCCGTAACCGCCTTCAGCGACGGATTTCGTGAGCAGGCTGGTGAAGGTGTTTTTGAGATCGGGGACATTGATGCGGTCTTGCGGGCGCTTGGGGCCTGCGACGCCGGGCTGGACGGTCGAGAGGTCGAGGTCGATATCCACGCTGTAGGCGATGTCGCCTTTTTTCGGCATGCCAAAGAGGTTTTGCGCCTTGAAGTAATTCTCGAACGCGCGGCATTGCTCTGGCGTGCGGCCGGTGGCGGCGAGGTAGTTGACGGATTCGGCATCGACGGGGAAGAAGCCCATGGTGGCGCCGTATTCGGGAGCCATGTTTGCGATGGTCGCGCGGTCGGTAAGCGGGAGTGTGACCGCGCCCTCGCCGTAGAATTCAACAAATTTTCCAACCACCTTTGCAGCGCGGAGGAGCTGGGTGACATGGAGGGCCAGGTCGGTCGCGGTCACGCCTTCGCGCAAGCGGCCGGTGAGGTTCACGCCCACGACTTCCGGCGTGAGGAAATAGACGGGTTGGCCGAGCATTCCCGCCTCGGCTTCGATGCCTCCCACGCCCCAGCCGACGACGCCGAGGCCGTTGATCATGGTCGTGTGGGAATCGGTGCCGACGAGCGTATCGGGATAGTAGAGGTCGCCGGCGCTGAGCACGCCTTTCGCGAGATACTCGAGGTTCACTTGGTGCACGATGCCAATGCCGGGAGGCACGACGCCGAAGGTTTTGAATGCCTGCTGGCCCCATTTGAGGAACTGGTAGCGCTCGCGGTTGCGCTTGAATTCCATGTCGAGGTTGAGTTGGAGCGCATTGGCCGAGCCGTAGAAATCAACTTGCACCGAGTGGTCCACGACGAGATCGACGGGCACAAGGGGCTCAATGATGGCCGGGTTGCCGCCGAGGCCTTTAACCGCTGTGCGCATGGCAGCGAGGTCCACTAGGAGGGGCACGCCGGTGAAGTCCTGCAAAACAATGCGGGCGACGACGAAAGGAATCTCCTCCTCGGCGGGAGCCTTCGCATTCCAGTTCGCGAGCGTCTCGACATCACGCGCTTGGACTTTTTTTCCATCGCAGTTGCGGAGCACGGACTCGAGAACGATGCGGATGCTGACGGGGAGTTTGGAAATCGGGCCGACGCCTGCTTCTTCCAGAGCGGGTAGAGAGTGGAGTTGGCCGGTTTTTCCGTTACCGAGATCGAAGGAGCGCAGGGTGTTGAATGGCGTGGTCATGGGTGTGGTGTGTTTAAATCAGATTTCGGGGCCTCTGGGCAATACCGATTCCAAGGCGCGCGGGGCGCGGCCGTGTGGGCAAACTCGCATGGGGCCAAGCGCACTCGGCCCCATGTTGCGAGGCATTAGGCTTTTTTGAGGGCCTCGGTTTCGAGAACCTCGCGGCGCACGCTCTTGCCACGCAGCTTCGAGGCCCAGAGGACGACTGGCGCGGCGATGTAGATCGAGGAGTAGGTTCCTACGAGGATGCCGATCAGAATCGCGAACGAGAAGTCACGCAGCACGGCGCCGCCGAAGAAATAGAGCGCGCCCACCGAGAGGAGCGTGGTGCCGCCGGTGAGGATAGTGCGGCTCAGGGTCTCGTTGATGCTGGTGTTCATGAGAGTTTGCACGGTGCCGCGCTCCCCATTTTTTAGGCCTTCGCGGATGCGGTCGAAGACAACGATGGTGTCGTTGATCGAATAACCGGCGATGGTCAGGATGGCACCGACCATCACGAGGGAAAGCTCGCCGCCGATGAGCGAAAAGACGCCCAAAGTGATGATGACATCGTGCAGGAGTGCGACGAGGGCCCCGAGGGCGAAGGAAAACTCAAAGCGCAGTGTGACATAGAAAAGGATGCCGACCATTCCCAGGACGAGCGCGATGAGGGCGCTTTTGGCGAATTCCAGGCCGATTTGGGGTCCCACGGTGTCTTGCCCGAACGCCACGATGCCGCTTTCCGGAAATGCCTTCTGGAGTTTGGCGAGGATTTCGTTGGAGGTTCCCTGCAGGCTGCGGAAGGTAAGCATTTCCTTCGTGCCTTCGCGTTCGAATTGGATGACCACGGCTGGATCGTCCAGGGCCGCTCGGGCTTCGGCAACGCTGACGGGCTTGGAGGAATCGACGATGAGCAGGTCACCGCCACGGAAATCGATGCCGAAATTTTTCTCACCGCGCACGGCGAAGACGGCCACCGAGCCGCCGATGAAGATCAGCGAGATGATAAGTGCGATCCAGCGTTTGCCGAGAAAATCGAAGGTTCGCTTCGGCACGAGGTCGAGCATTGTGATTTTTGTGAGGCCGAACTTGTCGACCATCCAGCGGAAGCCTGTGCGGGTGAAAAGCAGTGCGGAGAACATCGAAGCGATGATGCCGAGTGTGAGCGTGACGGCGAATCCCTTCACCGAGCCGGTGGCCTGCCAGAAGAGGATGAGCGCGGTGATGAGGGTGGTCGCATTCGCGTCAAAAATGGCGCTGAATGCCTTGTCGTAGGCGCCGGTGAGTGCGGTCGAAAGCGATTTGCCTGCAGCCATTTCCTCGCGAAGGCGCTCGTAGATGAGAACATTGGCATCCACCGCCATACCGATCGTCAGGATGATGCCTGCAATACCCGGCAGGGTGAGTGTGAAGTTAAACATCGCCATCGTTCCGAGGAGCAGCAGGATGTTCAAGAGCAGGCCGAAAACCGCAATCAGGCCTGCGAATCGGTAGTAAAGAAGTGTGGCGAACATGACCAGCACAAGTCCGGTAACACCGGCCATGACGCCGCTTCGAATGGAGTCGGCACCGAGAGTTGGCGAGACGCTGCGGGTCTCCTCGATCTGAACCGGCACGCGGAGTGGGTTCTCGAGCGCGCTGGCGAGGTCGCGAGCCTCCTTGTCGTCAAAATTGCCGGTGATCTGGGCGCGGCCGCCGAAGTGGTCGCTCTGAAGGACGGGCGCGGAGATGACTTCGCCGTCGAGGATGATCGCCATCTGTCGGCCTTTGTTCTGGCGGGCGACTTCGTCGAAAAGTTTGGCACCCTCGGCATTGAGCTCGAGCGAAACGCCGTAGCCTTGTTGGTCGAAATAGGCAAAGGCTCGGGTCACATACTCACCCGTAAGAGCAGCTCGGCGTTTGACGAGGATTTGTGTGCTCTCAGTCTTGTCCTTGTCGGGGCGGTAGGTTTTCAGCACGAACGAGGGGTCCATGACCTCCTCGCCTTTCTGGATGCGCTCCACGCGGGCGGGGCCGCCTTCGTCCACGATGGCGAATTCGAGCTTGGCCACGCGCTGGAGTTGGGATTTCGCCTCATCGAGTTGCTGCGTATCGAGGCCAGCGATCTGCACAAGAATGCGGTCCTTGCCTTGCGGTGTGATGACTGGTTCGCTGACTCCGTATTGGTCCACGCGCTTGCGAATGACCTCCACCGCCTGATCGAGCAGGTCGGGGGTGATACCTCGCTCTGTCTGGGGAATGAGGCGGATGAGGAAAGATGTGCCGCCCTGAAGGTCCAGACCGAGCCGGATTTTTTTATCCGGAGGCGTGATTTGCTCGATGCAGAAGGCCGCGAGCAAAACGCTCAGAACCAGTCCCAGCCAGCGTTTGCGAGAGGGCAGGTCGCTGGCAAAATACCAGCCGAAGAGCACAAGAAGGAGGAGGCCGAAGCAAAAGGTCAGGACGGGTGACATCGTATGAAGCGGGAAGCGGGCCGGGTGGTGGCCCTGAGTTTAAAATTAGGAACCAGCGGATTCCTTGTCGGCGGATTTCTCGACGGCTGCCACAGCGGCCCGGTCGAACTCCACCTTCACATTGTCTGCGATTTTGATGATGAGGGTTTTCTCCTTCACATTGGCGACTACGCCGTGGATGCCGGCGTTGGTTACGACTTGATCGCCGGTTTTGATGGAATCCACGAGTTTGGCGTGTTCTTTCGCCTTCTTCTGCTGAGGGCGGATGAGCAGGAAGTAGAAAATGATGAAGATGAAAATCAACGGCATCATCGAAACAAGGATGTTCGGTTGCGGTTGGCCAGGGGCTGCCTGTGCGAGAAGAATGAGAGTGGCAAATGTCATAATGGAGTCGCGAAGATTATAAGAGCGGGATTGGTTTGCAAGACCGATTGGCGGGCCAGCGCCCGGGGCGGCAAATCCCTCCTCCCTGCGGCATCCTGATTTCGCTAAGAGGGCAGGGCGAGATTTGGGAGGTTTTTTGGTAGGTGGTGTCCGGAAGTGGTTCGGTGGCTCCCGAGTTTATTTGGGTCAAGCCGGAGGTCGGCCCGCCAAGGATTTGCGCGCTGCCGCGCGGGTTCTGTAGCGGCGTCTCTGTGAGCGCCGGACAGATGATAGACAAAATTAAGCAGGCCGAGATCAGTTGTTTTGCCAGAGGATCAGGCTGTCCAAAGCCAGCTCAGGAGAATAGCCCTTCCGGTCCACGCTATTGTGCGAATCCAGTTGGTCGCGACCAGTTGCCGGTGCGCTTTGTCATTCCATCCTTGGAGGAGCGCGCGATGCAGGGGGACTTGGAGGAAAAAGGTGGAGGCCCAGATCACTCCGAGAAGCAGGCCGCTGAGGAGGAATGCACTTGAGCGGAAGCCTTCCAAAAGCAGGAGTGCAAAAGTAAAAATCTCGCCAAGCATGAGGGGCACGACCACCCAACCGGTGCGGTCGCAGTGTTGTTTCTCATGCGCGGCGAAATTTTGCCGGTCAAAGCTGGCCATCATCGGGTAGTGGACGATTTGGACAAACCAGATCAGGCCCGCCATCGCGAAGGTGGTCAGGAGGTGGATGGTAGCGACGAAGCTCCCGTTCATCGGCTTACTTGCCGATCAGAATGGAGATCGACCATTCCTTGGCTTCGTAGCTTTTTTGCGAGGGCAGAAGGACTTCGCCGCCGAGATCGCAGATGTCGTCCGGAGCGGGCAGGCTTGTATCCGCGAAGCGATGCCATTGCAGGGTCTTCGGCAGCACAGGAAGTCCGAAGGTGATCGGCTGGTAATACATGTTGCAGACCACATAAATGAAGTGGTGGTTGCCGCCGAGGGCCTGTCCGTGGCGACCGCAGAGCATGAATGCGATGGTTCTGCTGTTTGCAGACCAATCGGGATGCCAAGGTAGAACGCCGTGCCAGCTGATGTCCGGGTAGCCGCTGCCGATCTGGTCGAGTTCGCTTAAAAAATTCGGCTGCCGGAGCGAGGGGTTCGCTTTCCGGAAGGCGATGATAGATTTCGTGAAGCGGAGCATTTCCTTGCCGAAGGCATCGGGCTCCCAATTCAACCAATTCCAATCGGCATCATGACAGTAGGCGTTGTTGTTTCCACGCTGGGTGCGTCCGCTTTCGTCGCCCATGTAGATCATGGGAACGCCTTGACTGACCATGAGCAGGGCCATCGCGTTTTTGCACTGGCGAAGGCGCAGGGCGTTGACGGCTGGATCGTCGGTCTCGCCCTCGGAACCGCAATTCCAGCTCAAGTTGTCATTGGACCCGTCTTGGTTGTTCTCGCCATTTTCGAGGTTGTGTTTGCCGTTGTAGGAAAAAAGATCACGCAGCGTGAAGCCGTCGTGGCAGGTGATGAAGTTCACGCTCGCCGTGGGCTTGCGTCCAGCGGCCGCGTAGAGATCGGGTGATCCCAGAATGCGCTGAACCATTTCTCCGACCTGGCCGGGATCCCCTTTCAGGAAACGCCGAGCGCAATCGCGGTATTTGCCGTTCCATTCCATCCAACGCCCATAGCTCGGAAAATTTCCCACCTGATAGAGCCCGCCGGCATCCCAAGCCTCGGCGACGAGCTTGCAATCGGCCAGCACGGGGTCGTGAGCGAGGAATTCGAGCAGCGGGGGATTCGCCAGCGGGCTGCCTTGGCTGTCGCGGCCGAGGATCGAGGCCAAGTCGAAGCGGAAGCCGTCGATATGATACTCCGAGGCCCAGTAGCGCAGGCAGTTGATCACAAACTCACGCACCGCCGGGTAGTTGCAGTTCACCGTGTTTCCGCATCCCGAGTAGTTCGCGAAATTTCCTTTCTCATCGAGGATATACCAAGTTTTGTTGTCGATGCCCCGGAACGAAAAAACCGGTCCGTCTGCGCCGCCTTCCGCCGTGTGGTTGAAGACGACATCGAGCATCACTTCGATGCCTTGGCCATGGAGTGCGCGCACCATCTCCTTCATCTCGGCGACCTGCATGCTTTGGGAACCGGCCGCAGCGTAGCTGGCCTTCGGTGCAAAGAACCCCACCGTGCTGTAGCCCCAGTAGTTGCAGAGTGTCTCACCGTTTGTCGGATTCGTGCGGAGGTTCTCAGATTCGTCGAATTCAAAGACCGGCATGAGCTCGACGCAGTTCACGCCGAGCTTCGCAAGGTCTTTCACTTTTTCAGCCAAGCCGGCAAATGTGCCAGGATTTTTGACCTTCGAAGTCTCATGGCGCGTGAATCCACGCAGGTGCATTTCGTAAATGATCAGGTCGCTCACAGGCACATGCGCGATGCCATTCGGTTCGAGCAAGCCCGCGCCCACAGGCACCCGCGAACGGAAGACCGGCTTGCGGGAGGCTTTCAGTTGGGCCATCCACTCCTCTCGTCCCACGACCTGGCGCGCATAGGGGTCGAGCAGGATTTTCGACGAGTCGAAATAATGTCCATCCCGCGCGCTGGAGGGTCCCTCCATGCGAAAGCCGTATTCGAGATTTTCAAATTCCAGATCGTTCACGACCATCGCCCACACATGGCCCAAGCGGTAGTTTTTGGGGAATGCGAGTTCCGCCATCGGCTTTTCCTGGCCGGCTTGGAAGAGAACCAGCGTGCATCCGGTCGCATTGGCGCTGAAGATCGAAAAATTCACACCACCGGGAACATGACTCACGCCGAAGGGCAATAAGTGCCCGCAGCTCACACGGTATTTGCCGATTTTTTGAAAGGAGGCCGCAGGCGAATTCATGGAGCGCGAATCGTAATTTGCAAAATCAAAACCGCAAGCACCCGATACGCTCGATCTCCTTGGTCTGCGCGCTTCTTAAATGCGACTCCCGCATTTTACGCTTGCTGAGATTCCCTCCAGCCAGAAGATATCGTCCTTCCCAGTCCGCCTTGCCGGCGTGGCGAAATGGCAGACGCAAGGGACTTAAAATCCCTTATTCCGAAAGGAGTGTGCGGGTTCGAGTCCCGCCGCCGGCACTTCCCTCGACTCATGCAAGGTTTTTTCTTTTGCGAAATGATTTTCAGCGGCTTTTTAGCATTGATTGTTGAATGCGGGGGGATAAAAGAGGGTCGAAATCGAGTAATTTCCCAAAGAACATGAGCAAAGGTCTTTTACTGGCAGTGGTGGTTGGTATTTCGAGTTTTTTTGCGTGGGAATATTTTTTCAAGTCTCCCGAGCCTGAAAAACTCACTCCGGAAAAGGAAGTCGAACGATTTGTCTCCAAGTGGACCGTCTCTGCAGTTGAGTTGGCAGAAATCACAGACAAATTTCCGGCGCTTGTTGGCAAGGCGCTGCGCGACCGACGCATTACGGTGACCGGTGTTTTGCAAAAAGCCTTGGTGAAAGGCGTGGGTTCCCATGATTTGATCTTGGATCTGGAAGGCTCCAGCAAACGAAAGATCACTTTCTCTTCGGATGTGAACAGCTACAAGCAGGCGAACAATTTGTATGGCCGATCCAAACAGAAATTTCAAAAAGTTGGTCGTGATATCATGGTGTATGAATCCGCGCCAACAGCCACCAAGGTATCGACGGGAGGAGGCGCGATTCAAAAAATTGCCGGTCGGATTGTTTCGCCGCTGACTCAATCAGAGTCAGCTTCCAATGCGCCAAGTCAGCAGCAAAAACAGAGCCAAGGCCCCACGGAGCGGGTTGTTTTTCGGGAACTGGACACAGTGACGCTGGAGGGGATTTTTCAGCACATCACCAACGCCGCCATCTTCATCGAGTGGAGGACATCGAAGAGTTTGTAGTCTGCCAGCCGAATCAATCGACAGGCTTGGGATTTTTATCCCGCATTAACCACGCGATCCCGATGCAGATTTCGTAGAGGATATACATCGGACCTCCCATCAGGAGGAGGGTGAGAATGTCGGATGTCGGAGTGATGAGCGCTGCCAAGATAAAGATAACCACGACCGCAAAGGCTCGGGTTCGGTTCAGAAGCTCGTGATCGACGATGCCAAGTTTGACCAGTAGGAGAACCACCAGCGGCAGTTCGAAAGCGAGGCCGAAGGAAATCACGAATTGGGTGGCAAAGGAGTAGTATTCGCGCACGGTCCAGGTCGGTTGCCAGTTCATCGCCTGCGCATCTTTAAAGAAAAATTCCAGTGTCTGTGGCAGGACGACAAAGTAGCTGAATGCGGCGCCGCCGAGGAAGAGCCCAGAGCCAAGCGCGGCCGCTGGAAAAATCATCGCTTTTTCCTTGGGTGTGAGCGCTGGGAGAATGAACTCGGCCAAAAAAATCACGATCAAGGGAAACGAAAGAACCAAGCCGGCGTAGAAGGAAAGCTCGAGCGAGATCGTGAAGGAGTCCGCCACGCCGAGGGATTGCAAATTCGCCGCACGCTGGGGATCGACCGCCACGAGCGGATGTTGAACGATGGACGCCAACTCGGTGCGGAAGACAAAGGAGAGGATCATCCCGGCCACAAGCGCGGCCGCGATTTTGATGATCGTGAAGCGCAGGTCTTCTATATGGGAGAGGAAGGGCTTCGCTTCATCCCCCCGGTTGCGAAAAGCAAAGAACTTTTCGAGAGTCGTGGATGGTCGTTTAGCGGAGTTGTTCACGCCAGCGGCTGAGTTCCCTTTGGATGTTTTCCGGCGAGGGGGCGCCGGTTGTGCCCCGCGCGGCGAGTGCTGCGCGCAGGTCGAAAGTGGCCTTTACGATTTCGGGTGTTAGCACAGGGGATGCCGCCGCGAACTCCGCCGCGTCCAGTTTGTGCAATGGCGTTTTGGTTTCCTGCGCCACGGCCACCAGTCCGCCGACAATCTCATGAGCCTTGCGGAACGGCACACCACCTTCAACCAATCGGTCGGCCAAGTCGGTGGCAAGGAGCAGGGGATCGCTCGCAGCAGCCAAGGCTCGGTCTTCGCGAAGCGAAGCCGCGTCGAACATCTCGGCGAAAATGGCCAGCGTTTCGGATGCCGATTTGACCGAATCGAAAACGGCCTCCTTGTCCTCCTGCATGTCACGGTTGTAGGTGAGCGGAAGGCCCTTCATCACCGTGAGAAGACTCATGAGATTCCCATAAAGTCGCCCGGTGCGTCCGCGCGCTAACTCGGCAATGTCGGGGTTTTTTTTCTGCGGCATCAGGCTCGAGCCGGTCGTGTGACGGTCACTCAAGTCGATAAATCCAAACTCGGCCGAGGCCCAGAGAATGACGTCCTCACTGAGACGGGAAATATGCATTCCGAGAATTGCAATATCGGCCAGCACCTCGCATGCGAAATCTCGGTCCGCGACAGCATCCATGCTGTTCGTTGTTACTTTGGAGAAGCCCAGCTCGGCGGCCACGGCCTCGCGGTTCAAAAGAATCGTCGATCCTGCAATCGCCCCCGAGCCGAGCGGGCAGGCGTCCATGCGCGTGGATGCGTCGGCCAGCCGCGAGGCATCGCGATCGAGCATCTCAACATAGGCCAAGAGGTGATGGGCAAAAAAGACTGGCTGGGCGCGTTGGAGGTGGGTGTAGCCGGGAATGATCGCGTCCTTGTGGCGTTCGGCGAGGCCGACGAGTGAGACCTGAAGCGAGCGAATGCCGACTCGCAACCCCTCGCACGCATCGCGCAGCCACAGGCGAAAATCCAGCGCCACTTGGTCATTCCGGCTGCGGGCAGTGTGGAGCTTCGCTCCCGCCGCGCCGATACGCTTTGTCAACTCCGCCTCGATGTTCATGTGCACATCCTCGAGGTCCTGACTGAACTCAAATTTCCCCGCCTCAATTTCAGCGCGGATTTCCAACAGGCCTGCTTCGATTTGGCGGAATTCTTCGGAAGTCAGTATGCCCGCCCCGAGCAGAGCCCGCGCATGCGCGATGCTGCCCCGGATGTCCTGCCGGTAGAGTTGCCAATCCACATGCACCGACGCGCCGTAGCTTTTCAGGAGGTCTGATTGCTCTTCTTTGAATCGTCCTTTCCACATATCTCGTCAGGCTTTGGCTTCCATCCGCTTCGTGCAGGATCCCTTCAATTGCAGCTCATCGCAGCGGGCTTCGATTTTCACCATCTTGTTGGTCGGGGAAAAACCCAGCCGGCGGGTGATGCAGTTTTCGAGGAGTTCCATGTTAGGGTCTTCAAATTCGATAATTTTTTTGCAATCCACGCAGACCAAGTGGTTGTGCGTGGGATGTTCCAGGAAGTTCGGATCGTAGATTTTTGTGTCACCACCCAGATCGAGTTCGCGCAGGAGTCCGCTCTGCACAAGCAAAGGAAGCGTGCGGTAAACAGTCGCTCGCGAAACAGAGCGGTCGATCGCACGCGCCATTTCCAGAAGCTCTTCGGCAGTGAAGTGTTTGTTCGTGCCGAACGCGGCCTCAATAATAGCCTCCCGCTGCGCAGTTTTGCGCAGTCCTTTTCCAGCGAGAAACTCATGCAGAATTTCCCGCACGCTCTCGCGTGAGACAGTGGCCATCGCGGGATCAAACTACCCCTCGCGCCCCGAGTCAAGGCAGGGGGCATTCAGGGCAAAAGACCCCGCTTGATTGCTCGCCGAGGATCGCGCATCGTCACGCCCATGCAAGCCGTCTCGACCGACCTCATTTCGGAAATCATGGATCTTAAGCGCTCTCGCAACGCCGTGATTCTCGCGCACAACTACCAGATCGCCGCTATCCAAGAGGTGGCCGACTTTGTGGGGGACTCTCTGGGACTCAGCCGTCAAGCGGCGGAGACGGATGCCGATGTCATCGCTTTTTGTGGCGTCCACTTCATGGGCGAAACGGCCAAGATCTTAAGCCCCTCAAAAACCGTCGTCATTCCCGACATGGATGCCGGGTGCTCGCTCTCGGATTCTTGCCCTGCAGACAAGCTGGCCGCGTTTCTCGATGAGCACCGGGATAAAAATTACTATGTCATCGCCTACATCAATTGCAGCGCGGGCGTGAAGGCCCTCGCCGATGTGATCGTGACGAGCGGCAATGCCGTCAAAATCGTCGAATCCGCCCCGAAGGACCGCAATATCCTCTTTGTTCCCGACCAAAATCTCGGCGCTTGGGTGATGGAAAAAACCGGCCGCCACATGGATCTCTGGCGCGGCAATTGTTATGTCCATGTCGAGTTCACCCGCGACAGCATCAACCGCATCAAAGCCGAGTTTCCGAATGCCGTGGTCGTCGCTCATCCCGAGTGCACACTCGCTGTGCGCTTGCTTGCTGACGAGGTGTGCTCCACGGAAAAAATGGTATCGTTCTGCCGCGACAATCCGGCGAAGGATTTCATCATTGTCACCGAAAGCGGCATGTTACATCGGCTCCGCCGCGAGGTGCCGAACAAGAATTTCATTCCCGGCCCGACTGACTCGTGTGCCTGTGCCGACTGCCGCTACATGAAAATGAACACGCTCGAGAAGCTGCGTGATTGCCTCGCCAACCTCGAGCCTCGCATCGAAATTCCAGAGGATGTTCGTGCCAAAGCCGAACGCTCTGTGCGCCGGATGCTCGAGCTTTCGAAGTGGGCGCATCTCCGATAGTTGCAAAAAAAGCTGGACTACAATCCGATTTGAGAGCAAAGAGGGGCCATGCAATGGCCGATCAAAGTTCAGGGACGTGAAGTAGGTGAGGAAAAAGTGCGCTGGCTCA
>JBILWM010000046.1:0-22347 GCA_044369905.1 Terrimicrobiaceae bacterium
ACCATGTTGCCGTTGAGGTCGGTCTGCGTCGAAATCCCGCCTACGCTGGTGTAGCCGTTGTCGGAGTTCGCGGTGTAGGATGCGGTCGTGCCGTTGTCGCTCACCCATTGGCGGTTGCCCACGGCGTCGTATTGGTAGCCCACCGTGCGGGCTGTGCCGTATTTGGCTTCGATGAGTTGGTCCACCGCGTCGTAGTTGTAGTTTTCCGTAAGCGGGTTCAGGACGCTTTGCGTTTTGCTGCGCCGATTGCCCATGCGGTCGAGCGTGTAGTCGATTTTGGCCAAGAGGTCCAATCCCCGGCGGTGCTCGAGGCCGATGAGCCGCTGCGCAGCGTCATAGCTGTAAAGCGTGCTCACTCCATTCTCCAGATTTTTGGCGGTGGTGGCTCCCACGGGGTTGTATTCATACGATGCAACCGTTCCGCCATCAAGGCCGATTCCTGCGATCTGTCCGCGTGGCGTGTAGGATTGGCTGGCAACATTACCGCCGGCGTAGGTCGTGGAGGCCAGACGGCCTGCGGCATCGTAGGCGTAGCCGACTGTGCGCGCGGGCTGGCCGGTGAGTTGGGTCGTTTCGCTCAGAACTTGGTTGGCGGCGTTGTAGGAATAGGTGAGAGCTACCGCGCCGTTGTCCTCGCTCAGGACGCGCCCGGCGGCGTCGAACGAGCGCGTGATGTCCGGCGTGGAGTCGCTCCAGTTGGTTTGGATTTCGCGGTTGCGGTTGTCGAAGACCGAGGTGCGAATCTGCCCAGCACGGGTCGTGTAGCCCACGGGATTGCCCACGGCGTCGTAGCGGTATTGCTCGCGCGACCCGCCGGGATAGAGCATGGCGGTCAGCCGGTCCATGGCGTCGAAGGTGCGCGTGTAGGTATTGCCGCGCGCGTCGGTGAGGCCGACCAGGTTGTCGGAGGCGTCGTAGGCCATCGTGGTGGCTTGTCCCTTCGCGTCGGTGGTTTTCACCATGCGGTTCATGGTGTCGTATTCGTTGCGGGTCACGCCGCCGTCGGGGCGGGTTTCCGTGATCACATGGCTCTCGGTGTCGTAGGTCCAGCGCGTAATGTTTCCGAGCGGGTCGGTGGCGGTGGCTTTGCGATCCCGGTTGTCGTAGGTGAGCAAGGTGGTTTTGCCCATGGCGTCGGTAACGGAGAGGAGGTTGTCGCCTCTGTCGTAGGCCATGATCGTGGTGGCGGCCACAGATGTGCCAGCTCCCTCGATGCGGCTCAGGAGCCTCCAGCCGAGATCGTAGGTGAAGGCGGTCTTCACACCGCTGGGAGCTGTGACGGAGAGCGGGGCGTCCTGATAGGCATCCGGGTGATACTCGGTGCGAGCGGTCCGCCCGAGGGGATCGGTGCTCGAGGTGAGGCGGCGGAACACATCGTAGGTGTGGGTCCAAGTGTGGCCGAGCTCGTTGGTCTCGCTGGCGAGGTCGCCGTAGGTCGTGTAGGTGCGTGTGCGGAAGGTGGCGTCGGGATTGGTGACCTTGGTCACGAGGCCGCGGTCGTTGTATTGCATGGTGGTGGAGCGGCCGAGGGCGTCGGTGACGCGGGTCAGACGGCCGGCGGTGTCGTAACCGTAGGTGGCTGTGTTTCCGAGCGGGTCGGTGCTTTGGGTCAGGAGACCGTTGGCAGCGTAGGCGGAGCTGGCCACGCCGCCGTTGCGCTGGCGGTGCTCTGTGATCTGGCCGTAGGCGTTGTGCTGGAAGCTCTCGAAGGTGCCATCGGGATAATCGATACGGATCACCCGGTTGCGCTCGTCGCGGGTGTGAGTGGTGGTGCGCCCAAGCGTGTCGGTGTGGGATACGGGCAGGTTCGCGGCATTGTAGGTCCAACTCTCGACGGAGCCATCGGGGTTTGTCTGCGTGAGCGGGTTGCCTTCACGGGTCCATGTGTAGGAGGTCATGCGGCCGAGCGGGTCTTTCTTGGTGGCCATGTAGCCGTTGGCATCGTAGGTGAAGAAGGTGGTGTTGTTGTTCTCATCGATCTCTTGGACGATGGCGGCACCGGTCGGGAGGCTGGTGATGTAGATTTGCACCTCGCTGCCGCCGTTGCCATGGGTCACTTTAGGCTGGTGGAGATTGTTGTTATTGAGCCCAATGGTCATGATGGGCCGCCCTGTTTCCAAGTTGGTCTGTTCGACCACAGAGCCCATGACGGCACCGGAAAAGGAATTCTGGTAAACGCTCTTATACCGGCCCTGCCGCAGTTCATAGCGCATATCGTCCCATTCGCTCACGAGCGGGCGGGTGCCGGGGAAGACCTGCACATGCTTGTAGGTGGAGCGGGCGCCGTCGCTGTAGAGCACGGAGCTGAGGGCCGGGAATGTATACGGCAAGGTGGGATCGACGATCGGCGTGTATTCGTAGGTGGCCGAGCGGCCGTCGTTGGTTTGCACGGAGGCGATCGCGATAGTCGAGACGGGGGCTTGGTTGGCTCCTTCGATGCGCACGGCCGCCAGTGCCCAGCCGTTGGGCTTGTGGACCGCCTCTTTGCCCGCGACGCTCAAGAAGCGGATACGGCCGATTTTTTTAGCCGTGCCCAAGTCGAGACCCACGAACCCGCCGGACTTTGCCGCCGAGACGAAACCGGTCGTGGCTACGCCATCCATCGCCGCCTGACCTGCGGCAGCCGAGTCCGAGCAGATCACCTGCCCGGCGAGCTTGGCATCTGTGCCCGCCTCGTAAAATTCCACCTCGGCAATTTGGCCGAAGGACTTGTCGGCCTGCACGAGCCGCACGAAGCGGAAGGCCGTGCCATTTGTGATTGTCAGCTCGCTCCATGTGCCTGCGGCTGGCACTGCGGCCAGAGTCGCGAGAGTCGAGGGGTTAAGCCTGCTGCCGGTGATGGTCTGGTAGTCCACGCTGAAAAAGCGACCGCCGGGTTCAGTGATCTTGGTGACTTGGCGGCTGGCATTGTATTCCAAACGGTAGGAATTTCCCACCGCGTCGCGCATTTCCTCCATGAGGTAAAAGGGCGCTCCCGCCGTGCCCCGCTTTTTGAAGAAGCACTGCGTGCCGTCTCTCTGAGACAGACGGAAGCCGTCGCCATCCACCACCAGATTGTCGGTGAGACCGGTCTCAGGCGACCAAGTGCCCGCGCTTCTCTCAACGAAGTTGAACTGCGCTCCGTCCGGGTATATGAGCGTCATCCGCCGACGGCCCTGGGAATCGTTCGATGTCGCCGAGAGTTCCCACTGGAAGGAATGGCGCCAGTAATGCGCCAAGCCGAAGAGGCTCCTGCCGCTCACCGCCCGCGAATTGCTGTGGCGGCTCCAAGTCATGCCCAACTGGCCCGGCGATCCCCAGATTTCCAGATCATCCACCCGCTTGAATTCGTTGCCGGTGTAGGGGACGACCGGGTCGCCTTTGGGAATTTTGGGACCAGGACTCGGGCCGGGCTTGGGCTTGGTTTGAGAGTCCGAGTCTTTGTTTTTGTCGTTTGATGACTTGTCGGTCTGGCCATCACCACCGCCACCACCTGGATTTTTATTTCCGCAATTTTGCGCAAAAAGGGCCCCTTGGCAAAGGAGGACAGTGAGAAGAATCGGGATGAATTTCATAGGTGTGGTTGGCTTGGTTGAGTGGTTTTTTTGGGTTAATGAATTTTTCAGGGTTCGGACGAAGTTGCGGCGGCAGCGGTCGGCTCTGGACCGCCCCAGAACTCGAGGCGTTTCTCATCGAAGCCGTTTCGCAGGGTGACGCGATAGACGCCCCCCTCGCGCGTGCTGGTGAAGGCGAAGCGGAGTGCTCCCGCCTCATCGAGCCGCATCTGCGCAACGGGTGGCCCGCTGTTGATCGAACCGCCATCTTCGGCCTGCACGGTCACGAGGTCGCCAGCAGAGCCGCCGGGATAGCTCACCGCGACTTGGACGGTTTCTTCGAGTGCGATGGGCACGCGGGGAAAAAGGCCCAAGGCATTGGGCGCTCCGTTGACAACACGCGTGCCTGCTTGAATTCGTGCAGATACACGCTGCCCGCCCGGCTCCGAGGTGAGTGAGGCGCTGGGCGAAGCGCCGGAGAATTCTTGAGAGGAAGAACCCGCCCCAGAAGAGTGAGAGGCAGCTTCCGTGGAATGAGGGCCTGCTGCCAATACAGTATCGGGCTCCAGTGAACCAGAACCAGCCGTTTTGACTTGACTGGGGGAAACTACAGCAAGCTCAGAATCCGCTGGTGGCTGGTGGCTGGTGGCTGGTGGCTGTTCCGCTGTTGCAAAACAGCAAAGATCGTTACGCCAAGAGCGGCGGAAGCAATCGCGATCAGTGAATTTTTACGAAACACGGCGTGGTCGATAGCAGGCTGTCGCATTGTCGCAATCATTTTTTTGTCAAATTTTCATGAGCTCACCTCGCGGAGCGCGGCGGCGGGATCACGCGGCCGCCTCTAGAAGAGCGCCGATGGATCCGAGGATCTCCCGCTTGCCATCGCGGGTTTTCGAGGATGTGAGAAAAACATCCGGGGTTCCCGCATGGACGGCCGCGAGTGCCTCCAGGAAAGCCTCCGTGTTTTTTTTCACATGCGATGGCTTCAGCTTGTCGGTCTTGGTGAAGACCACAGAAAATGGACGCTCGACCTCGCCGAGCCACTCCAGAAACTCAAGGTCGATTTTTTGGGGTTCATGGCGGGAATCCACCAAAACAAACACGCGCTGCAGGTTGGGCCGGTCAGCAATATAGGTCGCGATGATCTCCTGAAATGCCGCACGGTGGCCCTTCGGCACTTTGGCGTAGCCGTAGCCAGGCAGATCCACCATACGGAAGCTTCCGTTAATTTTAAAAAAATTGATGAGCTGCGTGCATCCCGGCGTCTGCGAGACACGAGCAAGCCCCTGCTTGCCCGTGAGAAGATTTAACAAGGAGGATTTCCCGACATTGGAGCGGCCAATAAAGGCGACCTCCAGAACTTCGTCGGTCGGACACCCCTCCAACCCGGGACTGCTTTGCAAGAATTCAGCTGAGGTGACACGCATATCCGGTCAATCGATGAAGCGGCGGGTGATGTCTCCGTAGCTTTCGATACGGCGGTCGCGCAGGAACGGCCAGTGGGTGCGCTGGGTGTCCACGCTTTCGAGATCGACCTCCACCACGAGCACTTCGTCCTTGTCGCAAGAGGCCTTCGCAATGATCTCGCCCGAGGGGTCTGCGGCGAAACTTTGTCCCCAGAATTCGATTCCGTCGCCACCATCTGGAGCCTCGTGTCCCACGCGGTTAGGAGCGAAGACATAGCATCCGTTGGCTATGGCGTGGCCGCGTTGAACGGTCTCCCAGGAGGAATGCTGGCGGCGTCCGTATTTTTCTTTTTCCTTCGGATGCCAACCGATCGCGGTCGGGTAGAAAAGAATTTGCGCTCCCTGAAGAGCCGTGAGGCGGGCGGCCTCGGGATACCATTGATCCCAGCAAACACAGACACCGATCCGGCCGAATCGCGTGTCCCACGCTCGAAAGCCGAGGTCACCCGGAGTGAAGTAAAATTTCTCGTAGAAAAGCGGATCATCCGGGATGTGCATCTTCCGGTATTTTCCGAGAAATGCCCCGTCGGCATCAATGATGGCGGCGGTATTGTGGTAAAGGCCAGGCGCGCGCCGTTCGAAGAGCGAGGCGACGATCACCACTCCAAGTTCCTTTGCGAGGTCCTGAAATTTCGTGGTCGCAGGACCGGGGATCGGCTCGGCGAGGTCGAAATATTTATGGTCTTCGATTTGGCAAAAATAGACCGATTGGAAAAGTTCCTGGAGGCAGACGATGTTCGCGCCCTTGGATGCAGCCTCGCGCACACCCCGGATGGCGGCGGCGGTGTTGGCTTCGACATCGAGCGAGCAGGCATTTTGGACGAGTCCGACTTTGATTCGGGAATTTGGCATGCGTGAGTGGTATTTTTTTGAAGCGGGCGAGTAAAGGGCTCTGTGTGTCACAATTTTTCCCACTTGGAAAATCGGCTTGCCTCAAAAATCCGCATTCCGGAGTATGAAGTATGAAATCTTCATCACACGGGGCGCGCGGCGCCGGAGATTGGGATAGTCTTTTCTACAAAGCGGCTGACGACTTCTTCCTCGGCTGCGAGGGTTTGGCCCTCACCTACGACGATGTGTCGCTCGCCACTCTCTACAGCGAGATTCTGCCAAAGGACGCGAACTACGAAACCCGTCTCGCCGATGGCTTGAACCTCCACTTGCCAGTGGTCTCGGCCGATATGGATACGGTCACCGAATCCCGCATGGCGATCGCCCTTGCGCTCCATGGCGGCCTTGGCTTGATCCATTACAACATGCCTCCCAAGCAGCAACTCTCCGAGGTTTCCAGGGTCAAAAACCATGTCCACGGGTTGATTCGTGAACCCATCAAAGTCCATCCCAATCGAAAAATCGGCGATGTGTTGAATCTCATCGAAGAGAAAAAATTCACCTTCAGCACATTTCCCGTTGTCGATGAATCCGGGCGTCTGCTTGGTCTCCTGCCCGGACACTGCGTTCGCGCCCGCTTCGCCTCGCGGGGTGTGGGGGAGGCGATGGTCAAGAGGCCCTCGGTTCTCACAATTCGGGAAGACGAACTCGGCGGCGATCCCATTGCACGGGCCGACCGGTTTTTCACCGACAATATCGGCATCCACAAACTGCTCGTTGTCGACAAGGACGATCACCTGAAAGGTCTCTTCACCCTGAGCGATATTGAGCGGATTTCGCAGGAGCGCTCCCTGCAAACAAAACCGGCGAGGGACGCCAAATTCCGCCTCATCTGCGGTGCGGCAATCAGCCCGCCGAGGCTTCCCGATGGCGCACTCGACAAGGATTCCCTCCTCGCCCATGTGGGCGCCATGGTCGAACGCGGTCTGGATGCCGTGGCCGTCTCGACAGCTCACGGACACACGCGTGGAGTCGGTGAGGCTGTGAAGGCCATTCGCTCCGAGTTCGCCTCCCTGCCAATCATCGCCGGAAATGTGACGAGCGGTGCAGGTGTTCAGTTTCTGGCCGAGTGCGGCGCGAATACCATCAAGGTTGGACAAGGCCCCGGCTCCATCTGCACGACGCGCGTCGTCGCCGGCGTGGGCATTCCCCAACTCACCGCGCTCTATGTTTGTTCGAAGGCCGCCGAAAGTTGCGGAGTCACCATACTCGCCGATGGAGGCATCACCAAATCCGGCGACATCGTGAAAGCCCTCACCCTCTCGCACGCGGTCATCTGCGGCAGCCTCTTGGCAGGCTGTCCCGAGGCTCCGGGCCAGATCATGGAAATCAACGGGAAATTCTATAAACAATACCGCGGCATGGGCAGCCACGCCGCGATGAAGGCCGGCAGCGCAGCCCGCTACGGGCACGGCAAGGACATCAACCGCAAATCCGCAGCCGAAGGCATTGAGGCACTCAAGGAGGTATCCGCACCCACCGATACAGTTCTCGCCCAACTCGCCGGAGGTCTCCAAAGCGGCATGGGCTACCTGGGGGCCGCAAACCTGCCTCAACTGCGCGCCAACGCCCGCTACACCCGCATTACGACATCCGGACTGCGCGAGAGCGCACCGCACGATGTGATCGAGGTCAAGACCGGCAACGCACTCTGAGCGTCCCCTACTCCGCCTGCTTCGGAAACATCTCCGAAATCAGGTGGGCGTAGCGGTCTGTGATGACATGCCGCTTGAGCTTGAAGGTGTTGGTCATTTCATCACCGACCTCGAAGGGCTTCGGAACAAAGCGCCAGGCAATAATGCGCTCGAAGGATTTGAAGCCGTTTGAGTGGTTAATGAGGTTGCGAATTTCTTCGTCGATCAGGTGACCAACCTTCGGATTGGCGGTCAACTCGACTGCAGTGGATTCGGTGAATCCAGCCTGCCGAAAATGCTCGAAAGAAGGCACAATCAAAGCCGCAAGCGCCTTTTGATCCTGACCAACGACCATGCACTGATCGATGAATGAAGACTCCACGAGCCGCGCCTCGATCGGCACGGGTTCGATATTTTCACCGTTAAGCAGCACGATGGTATCCTTCGACCTGCCGAGAATTTTCAGGCAACCATTGTAGGTCACCATTCCGATGTCCCCCGTGTTCATCCATCCGTCACGCAACACGCGGGCCGTGCCCTCGGGATCCTTGTAGTAGCCTCGCATGACTTGCGGACCTTTCACATGGATTTCACCGCGCATTCCACGCCCGCCGCCGGGGCGTCTGGACTCGGGATACAGAATCTCGCCGCTCTGAAGATCGACAATGCGCACCTCGGTATGCGGGTAGGGATTTCCCACCGTCCCGATCACGAGATTGCTCCAAGTGCGAACAGCCAGCACGGGCGAAGTTTCCGTCATTCCGTAGCCTTCGAGAACCGGGATGCCGATGAAGTTGAAAAACTCATCCACATGCGGTTGCAGCGCTCCGCCGCCGGAGATGGTCCCCCGGAACTCCCCTCCGACGATGGCACGGAGCTTTTTGAGAACGATGCCATCAAGGAGCCTGGCCGGGACGATGGATGCCAACCAGAGCAACGCGTGTTTGCAAGCCAGGTTGAGGCTCTGAAGAGGTGCACGGCCGTGTTCGTCCAATTGCTGGCCTTTGAAAAAACGCTCCGCGCGTTTGATATTGCGGGTTGCCGCGTAGGCCAGGTGGAAAAGCTTTTGTCGAATCGGTGGAGCGGATTTCACATTCGACAGGATTTTCAGATAGAGGTTCTCCCAGAGTCGCGGAGCGGAGGCCATCACGGTCGGGCGGACCGTTTTCAAATCCTCCGCCAATCCGCGTAGCGAGGTGTAGTAGGTGCCAACGCCACGGGAGATCGAGAGCATTTCAAAGGCGCGCTCGTAGCTGTGCCAGACCGGCAGGATCGAGAGAGCGCGGTCACCCGGGCGCAGGGCAAGCGGGAGATTTTCGATCTGGGAGCACATGTTGGCGTGGGTGAGCTGCACCCCCTTCGGAGTGCCGGTGGTTCCCGAGGTGTAGATGATGGTGCAAAGATCCTCCGGCAGCACGGCGCGCGCGCGTTCTTGCGCGGAGCGATCCCCCGCCTGGCGTTTGCGCGCGCCCTCGGCAGTCAACTGCTCCAATCCATAAACTCCCTCCGCCGCCGGAATCTCTTCGGGCGCCATCACAATGATTCCCTGCAAGTGGGGCAATTGCGGGCGGCAATGTTGGACGCGGGCCAGCATGGCCTTGTTCTCCACAAAAACGAATCGGGCGTCGGAATGCGTGAGAATATAAATCAACTCCGCATCGGTGATGTCGGTGCCCCGGGGCACATCGGCGGCTCCGGCCAGAAGAATGGCGTAGTCCGAAAGAATCCACTCCAGGCGGTTGTCAGCGAGCAACCCCACATGCTCGCGGGGCTGCACCCCCAGTGCAATGAGCGATGTCGCCAGATCCAAGCCGCGTTCGTAGGTTTCACGGAAGCTGATCGGCACAAAAGCGCCCGACTTGTCTTTTTTGCAAAAACCGGGAAGCCCGTCGTAGCGAAGCGCTGCATTAGAATAGACCTCGGGGAGAGTGGATCCGTATTTGAAATCAGGCATGGGATAGGAGCGGTGTTGGCGGTTTGAGTGAAAAATCAGGGAGCGTTGGGTTGGGCGATGAGTTTTCTAATCCATGGCTCGTAGGAATTCCTTGCATTCACGGCGCGAAGCATTCCCTTCTGGTCGAAAAGAAACACCGTGGGCAGGGCATTGATGCCAAACTCACGCACCATCGGCCCGGCCCAGCCTTTGCCATCACAGGCGGTCGGCCAATCTGGGAGCGAGATTTCCTTCATGAGGGACAAAACTTTTTCTGGATTCTTATCCAGATTCACCGTCGCCACCTCGATGCGTTCGGCGGGCAGGTTCACAAGGGCGCGGCGA
Organism: Terrimicrobiaceae bacterium; assembly: GCA_044369905.1. Taxonomy (GTDB): domain Bacteria; phylum Verrucomicrobiota; class Verrucomicrobiia; order Chthoniobacterales; family Terrimicrobiaceae; genus UBA967. Next base: position 9,803 of record JBILWM010000046.1, read on the forward strand.
AAATCCTCCATCCAAAGCAGGCTCGGAACAGCCTCGGCGGACCAGAAAACCAGCACAACCACTCTCCCTCTCTGCTTGGCGATATCGAATGTTCCTCCCTGGACCGTCGAAAATTTCAGCGGAAGCGACTTGTCCAGCAGACCGAGTCTTTGAAGATCGTCATCGATGCGGCGATTCAAGGCATCCTCTTTCGAGGACTGGCGGGCCTCCTCCAGAAGGTCGCGCTTGAGGGCAGGATCGTTGTCGCAAATGGTGGCCACCTCCACGAGAAGACGGGGTGCGCGGCGATCCCCCGCATAGCGGATCGAGTAGTTCCGCGCGGCCGCCACAAGATCCCGGCGGCGGTCAGATTCCTGACCCTTCAGGCTCTGCATAAGGAGCGAAACGCGGCGGAATCCCGCCTCCGCACGCTGGGAGAGTGTCGCAGACTTGTCCCTCTCGAGAGCCTGAAGTTGCCGCATGGCTTCATCCAACAGACTCTGCCTGTCCTCCATTTTTCCTATAGCCGCCTGAATCGCCACCAATCGCAGGCGGCCCTCAAAGACACGCGGATCGCCCGGATTTTCTTTCAGGAACTTCTCGATGAGCGCGGAATGTCGCGCGAAATGCACCTTCGCGAAGTCCCTCGCCTCATCCACGCTCGCGGGCTTGCGCGACGGCCCGGCATCCATCGACACAATCACAGCCCAATCCTCATCCGCACCGGCAAAAACCGTCGAGACAGCGAGCAGAAGAAGGAGAAGCGTTTTCATTCGGAAGTGCTGATTGTTGTATAGAGGGGACGGTGGTCGCTGGCCCGGCGCCACTCGCGCCCGCCGCCGATTCCACTGCGGGAGAGTTTCAATTCCGGCCAAAGCCCCTCGCTGGCGAGTAGATAATCGATGCGGGAATAGACATCCGCCTCGGACCAAAAATGTGTCCAGACAAGTCCGTGCGCATCGCGCAAAGGAAGGTCGCGCATGGCCGTGCGTGAACCGGAAATGCCCTGGATATCTCTAACGGGCGATTCGTTCTTGGTGTCGTTCAGATCCCCGAAAAGAAGGAGGTTCACGGAGGAGTCCGCCTTGAAAATCGAATCCAGATGAGCACGCACAAGCAGGGCCTCGCGCGCACGGAATTTTTTTTCATCAAACGCCGGAACGGCACGGCGCGACTTCAAGTGCACACCGACAAGGCGGAGTTGATAGCTGGGCGTGATCTCGACCGTGGCATCGAGTATCCCCCTCCCCATGCGATGATAGCGGCCATCAAGTTCAAAAGGCACATCCGGCTTGGAATTGCGGGCAACAATTGGAAACCGGCTCAAAAGCGCGATGTGACGCCCTCCCTCGGGGGCGCCAACCCATTCGGAGTGTGGAAAAACCATACCCACGGCGGAAAGTCTTGCCTGGAAATCGGCCAGCATGGCTTGGTCACCGATCTCCACGACTCCAAGGACATCCGGGCGAATGCGCTTGAGCATGGCAATCAAAGCAGCGATCTCGGACTCGGGCTTCGGAGCGTTTTCCACCCGCTTGCCATCAACAACCCTTGGCATGGGGAGGTAATTTTCCAAATTGTAGTAGGCCACTACGACTTCCTTGGCCGGGAGAACCGGAAGGCAAAAAAAGAGAATCCAGCAAAAAATCCCGCGCGGCGACATGTCGATGCGCCAGACTGGATCAAGCCGGCTTGTGAGGCTGTTTCTCCGCAGGTTCCTTGATCTCGAGCTCGGCGGTGGATTTATGAATCTCGCGCTCAAAGTCATCGCGGGCGCGTTTGAATTCTCCCAAGCTCTGCCCTATTCCGCGAGCGAGTTCCGGAAGTTTCTTGGCCCCGAAAAGCAAGAGCACGATGACGAGAATAAAAACTATTTCAGGCCAACCCGGCATGGACAGGGCAAAGAGTGGAGAGGTCATACAACCTCTCCTTACGCTGGATATCCCATCGATGCAATTTAATAGGCAGCGGAGAGCGAAAAAATCAGGCGCCGCTTCGCGGCTGAGATTTGGGACCCCGACTGCGCTTTAAAAGGCTTTTTTCAGGCTGTGGTTTTTGAGAACTCGAGGTGACCGTCTTTTTTGGTGGCTTGGATGTGGTCGCCTTCGCCGAAGTGGCCGTCGAGGATTTCAAGGCTGAGTGGGTCGAGGATTTGGCGTTGGATGACGCGCTTGAGGGGGCGGGCGCCGTAGGCGGGGTCGTAGCCTTCCTTCCCGAGGAAGAGCTTGGCGGACTCGTCGAGGGTGAGGGTGATGTTTTGCTTGGCGAGGCGGGCGAGGAGGCGGCGGAGCTGGATGTCCACGATGTGGGTGATCTGGCTGGCTTCGAGCCGGTCGAAGATGATCGTCTCGTCGATGCGGTTCAGGAACTCGGGCCGGAAGTGGCCACGGAGGGCTTCCTGCACGCGGCGGTTGCGCTCCTCTTTCGGCAGGTCTTCCATGATGTATTGGCTGCCGATGTTTGATGTGAGGATGAGAACGGTGTTTTTGAAATCCACCGTGCGGCCCTGGCCGTCGGTGATGCGGCCGTCGTCGAGGACTTGGAGGAGGACATTGAAGACATCGGTGTGGGCTTTTTCCACTTCGTCGAAAAGCACGACGGCGTAGGGCTTGCGGCGCACGGCCTCACTGAGTTGACCGCCCTCCTCGTAGCCGACATAGCCGGGAGGAGCTCCGATGAGGCGAGCCACGGTGTGCTTCTCCATGTATTCGGACATGTCGAGGCGGATGATGGCGCCTTCGTCGTCGAAGAGAAATTCCGCGAGGGCTTTGGAGAGTTCGGTTTTGCCAACGCCGGTTGGACCAAGGAAAAGGAACGAGCCGATGGGACGGTTTTCGTCCTGCAGGCCGGCGCGGGCGCGGCGGACGGCGTTGGAGACGGCTTTGATGGCTTGCTGCTGGCCGACGACGCGCTCCATGAGGCGTTCCTCCATTTTCACGAGCTTGGCGCGCTCGCCTTCTTGGAGGCGGGAAACGGGGATGCCAGTCCAAGTGGCAACGACCTTCGCGATGTCCTCTTCGGTGACCTCTTCGCGGAGGATGGCGGTGGCTTTTTTCTCGGAATCCCCCGCAGGTGCGTCGTGCTCCATTTTTTTGAGTTCGCGCTCCATGTCGGGGAGGAGTCCGTATTGGATCTCGCTCGCGCGGTGGAGGTCGCCACGGCGCTGGGCCTGCTCGAGTTCGGCGCGGAGTTGCTCGACGCGTTCGGCGACTTTTTGGGTTTTTCCGATTTCCTCTTTCTCCTTGAGCCACTGGGCGCGGAGCGTGGCGGCCTGCTCCTTCACCTCGGCGAGTTCGCGCTCGAGCTTTTCGAGGCGCTCGCGGCTGGCGGCGTCTTTTTCTTTTTTGAGGGCCTCGCGCTCCATTTCGAGTTGCATGATCTGGCGCTCGAGTTGATCGATCTCCGTCGGCAGGGATTCCAACTCGATCTTGAGACGGGATGCAGCCTCGTCCATGAGATCGACTGCTTTGTCAGGCAGGAAGCGGTCGCTGATGTAGCGATGGCTCAAAACAGCGGAGGCGATGAGGGCGGCATCCTGGATGCGCACGCCGTGGTGGACCTCGTAGCGTTCCTTGAGTCCGCGAAGAATGGCGATGGTGTCCTCGACACTCGGCTCGCCGACCATCACTGGCTGGAAGCGGCGCTCCAGGGCTGCGTCTTTTTCGATGTATTTGCGATATTCGTCGAGCGTGGTGGCTCCGATGGTGTGGAGTTCGCCACGGGCGAGTTGGGGTTTCAGGAGATTCGAGGCATCCATCGAACCCTCGGCGGCTCCGGCTCCAACGATGGTGTGAAGCTCGTCGATGAAAAGAATGACCTCGCCTTCGCTGGCGGTGACTTCTTTGAGAAAGGCCTTGAGACGGTCCTCGAATTCGCCGCGAAACTTGGCGCCGGCGACCATCGAGCCAATATCCATCGCGATGAGTCGTTTGTTTTTGAGGGATTCCGGCACATCGCCGCTGACGATGCGGCGGGCGAGCCCCTCAACGATAGCGGTCTTGCCGACGCCGGGTTCACCGATAAGCACGGGGTTGTTTTTGGAGCGGCGGGAGAGGACCTGCATCGTGCGACGAATCTCGTCGTCGCGGCCAATGACGGGGTCGATCTTGCCTGCGCGGGCGGCGGCAGTGAGGTCGCGCCCGTATTTTTCGAGCGTCTGGTATTTGCCCTCGGGGTCCTGGTCGGTGACGCGCTGACTGCCTCGCACGGCGACGAGGGCCTGCATGAGCTTGTCACGGGTCACGCCGCTGTCCTTGAGCATTTTCGCGGCGGCGTAATTGGTGGTGAGAAGCGCGAGGAGGAAATGCTCCACGCTCGTGAAATCATCCTTGAGCATGGCCATCTCGCCCTCGGCGGCTTGGAGGACTTTGTTCAGCTCGTTCGAAAATTGCGGCTGGGCACCGCCACGGACATGGGCGAGCGCGGCGATGGCATCTTTCAAGCGCCCTTCGAGGGCTGGCACGGAGACGCCGAGCTTTTCGCAGAGCGGGCGGGTGAGGCCATCCGACTGCGCCAGCAAAGCGGCAAGCAAGTGCTCGCAGGTGATCTCGGGATTCTCGTTCTTCGAGGCCGTCTCCATGGCGGAATTCAGAGCCTCGCGAAGTTTGATGGTGAATTTTTCAGGACGCATAATGAGAAAAAATTTCGGACGACAATATACACAAAAGTCATCGCGGGCGAAAGGTGCGGGCTGTAAGATTGACGAAAATGAGCCGGGTCGCCGAAAATCTCGAAATCATCCAACAACGCATCGCCAACGCCGCACAACGGCACGGGCGCTCCGCCAATGAGGTCAAACTCGTGGCCGTCTCGAAAACCTACCCGCCGGAAATCATCAGGGAGGCCATCGAAGCCGGGCAGCGTATTTTTGGTGAAAACCGCGTTCAGGATGCCCTGCCGAAAATCGACGCCCTGCCGCACGATCTGGAATGGCATCTCATCGGCCACCTGCAAACCAATAAAGTCCGCAAAGTCATAGGAAGCTTTGCTTTGTTCCATGGCGTGGACAATACCGCCCTTGCCTTGCAAATGAACCGCATCGCAGGCGAGTTTGGCGTCTTAGCCAGTATCCTTCTCGAGGTAAATGTCTCTGGCGAGGAGAGCAAATTCGGATTCACCCCCACCTCGCTTCCCGCTGCCTTGGAGGAACTTCTTCCCCTCCCCCACCTTCGCATCGAGGGGCTCATGACGATGGCTCCCTTTTCGGAGAATCCCGAGTCCGCGAGGCCGGTTTTCGAGGGCTTGAGGAAATTGCGCGACGCACTCTCGGTTGCGACCGGGCATCCGCTCCGGGAACTCTCCATGGGTATGAGCGGTGATTTCGAGCAAGGCATCGCCGAGGGCGCCACCATCGTTCGCATCGGCTCGGCCATCTTCGGCGCACGCGGAACCGGACATTGATTTTTCATGGCTTGATCTTTCAAGGCCATCCCCTCAAAGTCTTGACCGCACTCCGCCCGAGGAGCCTGCACATCCATTTTTTCTAAATTAATGAACACCTCCGTTCCCGCTCGTGCAAACGAGACGCTGATCGACGAAATGCACCAACGCTGGCAGGCCGACCGGCATTCGGTGTCTCCTGACTGGGCCGCCTTTTTCGAGGGCTTTGAACTCGGGCTTGCCCGTTTGAAAAAAGAGGAGGAGGCCGCCGCATCGGGAATCGGATCCTCTCCCCTCCAAGCCCGCGTTGACGCCTTGGTCGCCGCCTACCGGTCCATCGGCCACACCGCATCGCATCTGAATCCCCTCGCCCCAAGCGCTCCCGAGAATCCTCTCCTTGCGCCATCCGAATTTGGATTCACCGAGGCGGACATGAAGGAGGTTGTCTCATCGCGTCATTTCCAGCATGGCCGCCAGATACCGCTGGGCGAAATGATCTCCGCCCTTCGCCAAACCTACTCCGACACGCTCGGGGTGGAGTTTTCCCATATTGAAAATCCCGAAATCCGCGAGTGGGTGGCAAGCCGCGTCGAGAACCGCCGCCGCACCGACCGGAATTCCGCCGAGATGCACCGCGAAGTTCTTGGCAAGATCTACGAGGCCGAGACCTTCGAGTCCTTTATCCACACAAAGTATGTCGGCCAGAAACGCTTCTCCCTCGAGGGCGGCGAATCCCTCATGCTCGCGCTCAATGCCATTCTGGAAAATTCTCCCAACCTCGGCGTGCTGGAGCTCGTCATGGGCATGGCGCACCGCGGACGATTGAATGTGCTGACCAATTTCCTGCACAAGCCGGCCAGCGTCATTTTCAACGAATTCCAAGACAACTTCACTCCCGAGTTGGTGGGTGGAAACGGGGATGTGAAATACCACCTCGGCTACCACACGACGCGCGAACTGCCCGGTGGACACAAGGTCGAAATCCGCCTTGCGGCAAACCCCAGCCATCTCGAGGCCGTTGACCCGGTCGTGGAAGGCAAGGCCCGCGCCCGCCAGCGCATTCTCGAAGACACCGTGGAACGCAAGAAAGTCGTTCCTATTCTCGTCCACGGCGATGCCGCTTTCATCGGACAAGGCATCGTTGCGGAGACATTCAACATGTCTCAACTCGAGGGCTACCGCACCGGCGGCACAATCCACCTCGTCGTGAACAACCAGATTGGCTTCACCACGCTGCCAGCGGACTCCCGTTCCACACGCTACTGCACCGACATCGCGAAGATGGTTGACGCTCCCGTTTTCCATGTGAACGGCGAGGATCCCCTCACCGTCGTCGAAGTCGCCCAGATCGCGCTGGAGTTTCGCCAGAAGTTCGGCCGCGATGTAGTGGTTGATATTTACTGCTACCGCCGCCACGGGCACAACGAAACTGACGAACCCGCCTTCACCCAGCCCGACCTCTACAATGTCATTCGGCGCCATCCCCTGCTGAGCACCAAATTTGCCCAAGAAACCGCCGCGCTCGGCACCGTGCCAGAAAAAGAAGCGGCGGATATCAAAGCCAAGCTCATCGCCAAGCTCGAGGCCGCTCTCAGCGAGGTCTCGAAGCCGGGCGATGGCAAAAAGAAAAAGAGCCCGCTCACCGGCTCCACAGCCATTTTTCAGCCACCCTACTCCCACGAACCCTGCAACACCGCGATCACCAAGCGCACCTTGGACAAGATCGTCAAAGCCATTACCACCGCCCCCGAAGGCTTCCATGTTGTGCAAAAAATCCAGCGCACCGTGCTGGATCGCCGCCTTCAGATCTGGAAGGACGGCGGCCCCGTCGACTGGGGTCTCGCCGAAGCCCTCGCCTTCGGCTCGCTCCTTCTCGAAGGCACGCCGGTTCGACTCTCCGGCCAAGACAGCCGCCGTGGCACATTCAGCCACCGCAATGCCGCCCTCTATGACGAGCAGACCCGTGAGCGCTACATCCCGCTGAAACACATTTCCTCCAAACAGGAAACCTTCTGCGTCTACAACAGCCCGCTCTCCGAATACGCCGTTCTCGGTTTTGACTACGGCTACTCGATGGATTTCCCCTCCATGCTTTGCATCTGGGAGGCGCAGTTCGGCGATTTCGGCAACGGAGCGCAGATCATCATCGACCAGTTCATCGCATCGGCCGAATCGAAATGGGGCCGCCCCAGCTCGATAGTCATGCTCCTGCCCCACGGCTACGAGGGCCAGGGTCCGGAACACTCCAGCGCCCGCCTCGAGCGCTTCCTGCAACTCTGCGCGCAGGAAAACATGCAGGTCTGCAATCTCACCACACCCGCACAGTATTTCCATGTGCTGCGCCGCCAGATTCACCGTGGATACCGCAAGCCGCTCGTCATCATGACGCCCAAGAGCCTGCTGCGCGCCGAGGATGCGTCCTCGCGCGTGGAGGATTTCACGAATGCCCGCTTCGAGGAAATTCTCGACGACCCATCGGTGAAAGACGCCAAGAAAATCAACCGCGTCGTTCTCTGCTCGGGCAAGGTTTACTACGACCTCGTCAAGGCCCGCGCGGAGGACAAAGCCCGTGCCACCACCGCCATCGTTCGCATCGAGCAGCTTTATCCACTTAACGAAAAAGGCCTGAAGACGATCCTCAAGCGCTACCCCGGCGCAAAAAACATCGTCTGGTGCCAAGAGGAACCAAAAAACAATGGTGCCTGGTCATTCATTGCTCCACGCATCGCCGAAATCTCCGGCGTCATGCCCGCCTATGCCGGGCGTCCCGAGAGTGCCAGCCCAGCCGCCGGCTCCTCCGGAAAACACAAAGAACAACAAGCCTCACTCCTCAACCAGGCCTTCACAGCCTGATATCCTGCCTTAACCAATGAATATCGAAGTCAAAATCCCGAGCGCCGGCGAATCCATCACATCCGGCGTTCTCTCCATCTGGCACAAAAAAAACGGCGAACGCGTGTCCCGTGACGAACTACTCTTCACATTGGAAACGGATAAAGTTTCCCAAGAGGTGATGGCGGCAGACTCCGGCATCCTGCACACCAAGGTCGCCGAAGGTGAGGAAGTGAAAATCGGTCAAGTCGTAGCCGAGATCGAGCCAGTCGCCGCAGGCGCACCCGCCGCTCCAGCACCCGCACCAGTCGAGGAAAAGGCCCCTGCTCCAGTGGCCGAAGCGCCCAAGGCCCCCGCTCCAGTGGCAACACCTCCGGCAGCCCCTGCTCCGAAAGCGGCCACTGCTCCCGCCCAAGAGACTCAAGCCGTATCCACGGATTCCCGCGCCACGCGCAAAAAACTCAGCCCGCTCCGCCGCAAGATTGCGACCCAGCTCGTCATGGCCCAACAGACGGCGGCCATTCTCACCACATTCAACGAGTGCGACATGAGCGCCGTCATGGCCCTCCGCAAGGAACTCCAGGAAGACTTCAGCAAGAAACACGGCGTCAAACTCGGCTTCATGAGCTTTTTCATCAAAGCCGTCGTGGACGCCCTCCAAGCTATCCCATCCATCAATTCCCGCATCGATGGCGATGAACTCATCACGAACAACGCCTACGATATCGGAGTCGCCGTTGGCACCGAGCGCGGACTGATCGTCCCCGTGCTCAAGGATTGCGAAAAACTCTCCTTCGCCGAGATCGAAGCCAGCCTCGCTGGATTCGCCACAAAGGCCCGCGAAGGCCGCATCTCGCTCGAAGACCTCTCCGGCGGCGTCTTCACTATCAGCAACGGCGGCGTCTATGGCTCGCTCCTGAGCACACCCATTCTGAACCCGCCCCAGTCCGGCATCCTCGGCATGCACAAAATCCAGGAACGCGCCGTGGTGGTGAACGGCCAGATCGTTGCCCGACCCATGATGTATCTCGCCCTCAGCTACGACCACCGCGTGGTCGATGGCAAAGAGGCCGTGACATTCCTCGTCCGCGTCAAAGACTGCCTCGAAAACCCAGCCCGTCTCCTCCTCGGAGCCTGACCCACGCCATGAAAGTCGCCCAAGAATTTCGCGAATTCATCTCGCGCGGAAATGTGATCGACCTCGCCGTTGGTGTCATCATCGGCGCGGCGTTTGGAAAAATCGTCAACAGCCTGGTCTCGGATGTTATCATGCCACCCATCGGAGCCGTGCTCAAAGGCGTGAACTTCAGCAATCTCTTTGTGGCGATTGATGGCAAAACCTACGAGACGCTGGCGAAGGCCAAGGAAGCTGGAGCACCGGTCATCACCTACGGCGTTTTTATCAACCAGATCATCGAATTTTTTATCATCGCCGCCTGCGTCTTTGCCTTGGTGAAAATCGTAAACCAAATCAAACGCGCACCCGCACCGGCACCCGCCGAACCTCCTGCCCCCACCCGCACAGAAGTCCTGCTGGAGGAAATCCGCGACGCTCTGAAGAAATAAATTTTTCCGCAAGGCAACAAGCCCCCTGCCGCAAGGATCAACCGCCCTTCGCCCCGCAGCAACCAATGTGCTCGGTTTTTAAAAACAAAAACCTCGTCCTCAAGCCAGGGCGTCTTTTGAAAGGCGCAACTCAACGAGGCCCCGTCTCCGCCGTGTGGGCAGGTTTTGCCCGCTCGGAAATTCTGGATTGGTGGAAAAAACAAGGCGCAGAGGAGGTCGAACTCACCGCCACATCCTTCGCCGAACGCTCGGAAAAAACCCGCCAACTTGTGTGGGACGATGTGCCCGAGGGTCAGGTGATCTCCGCACTTCTCGACCACAGGGAAAATCCCGCTCTGCTCAAAGTCGTGACCAGACCTGCCAACGAGGACGAACTAGCCCGCATCGAGCACCCAAGATTGCCTCTCCTTCAGAAACGCAAATTCGAGCCCGTGCCGCCCGCTGAAGAAGAACCCGACTTGTTCACCGCACTCGGCGCATGATCCCAGAGTCTCGAAGTTTCTGGCTTTGAAGCCCGGCGCGGCAGCGCCAATCGCCCCCCCCAGGGTAGGGACGCCGCGCCGTCGGGGTCCCATTTTTCAGGCGCGCACGCGCCGTCTTTGCGATGCAAAGGCAGCTTTCGCCGCGCGAGTGTTGCGCCAGCATTCCGCCCGCGCGACCTCCGCCGCCACGCCAGAGATTTTTTAAAGAATGCGATTGCATTCCGGATCATCTGCCTCCAATCTACCCGACCATTTTCCAATTTATGAGCCAGCATCCCAGTCTGAAAGGCAAGAGCAGCATCGCCGCCCGTCGCAGTGTCCTGAAACGCTTTGAACGCGTTGAACTCCTCCGCAAACGCGGCCAGTTCAAAGACGGCCAGCGCGTCATGGGCCTTCCCAAAACAAAGCCAGAGGATTAATTCCTCACACGCAATGCGGCTGAACCGTTATTTGGCCGCTGCCGGTCTCGGCTCCAGGCGGTCGTGCGATCAACTCATCTCTTCGGGTGCGGTTGTTATCAATGGCACGCGAATTGAAAATCTCGCCACTCAGGTCAAAGAGGATGACGATGTGCGAGTCAATGGCCGCCGCATTCATGCCGCGACGCCTGTCACCCTGCTCCTCCACAAGCCACGCGGCTTTGTGGTGACGCGCTCGGACGAGCGTGGCCGACGCACGGTTTACGATCTGGTGCCACCGGAATACTCGACCCTTTTCCATGTCGGTCGTCTCGACAAGGAAAGCGAGGGGCTTCTGCTGATGACCAATGATGGCGCCCTCGCGCAGCGCCTCACGCATCCGAGCCACACGATCGAGAAGGAATACGAAGTCACGCTCGACAAGACTTTCGACCCCGTCCATCAGGAGAAACTTCTCAAGGGATTTCATATCGAAGGTGGCCGAGCCAAATTCGAACGCCTGCGCATTCTTGCTCCCAAGGTCATTCAAGTCACCCTCCGCCAGGGTCTGAAGCGCCAGATTCGCCTCATGCTTTACGAAATGGGCTACGAGGTCGAACGCCTCCGCCGCACGCGCATCGGAGGCCTCACCGACTACCGCCTGCCGCCCGGAGCCTGCCGCCGCCTCACCGAAAAAGAGTCCTCACTGCTCGTGGCCAAAGCTGCGACGAAGTCCCCTCGCCCTAAGCCAGCCGTCCATGAGCGCCCGAAGCCAGCCCGCCGGAGATGATGCCCTCATGCGCGTGGCACTCGCCGAGGCGCGCAAAGGCCTTAGAAAAACAGGCCCCAATCCCGCAGTGGGAGCCGTCATTTCCAAAAACGGAAAAATCCTCTCGCTCGGTTGGCATCGCGGAGCCGGCAAACCCCACGCCGAAATCGAAGCTCTCAGGAACCTCAAAAATCCCTCCCTCGCACGCGGCGCCACGCTCCATGTCACGCTGGAACCCTGCTCCACACACGGCCGCACGCCTCCCTGCACGGAGGCCATCACCCAAGCAGGATTCGCCCGCGTCGTCTTCGGAGCCACAGACCCAAACCCCAAACACGCCGGACGCGCCAATAAAATCCTCGAAGAGGCCGGCATCCAAACACTCCACGGCGTCCTCGGCGAGGAATGCGCGCTCCTCAACCGCGCCTGGAACAAATGGATCGCCACCGGCTTCCCCTATGTAACGGCCAAAGCTGGCATGAGCCTCGATACCCGCATCGCCTCACCACCCGACCGGCGATGGATCACCTCCGAGGCCGCCCGCCGTGATGCCATGCGCCTCCGCGCCGAATGCAGCGCTGTGCTCGTCGGAGCCGAAACCGTTCGCACCGACAACCCGCAACTCACCATCCGGGGCCTGCGCGTCAAAGAACAACCCCTCCGCGCCGTCTGGTCGCGCTCGGGCCAAATCCCAAGCGATTGCCACCTGCTCACCGACGAACACCGCGACCGCACCCTCATCTACAAAGGCAAGCCCCTCGCCGCCGTCCTCCAAGACCTCGGCAAGCGCGGAGTCCAGCATGTCCTCATCGAAGGCGGCGGCAAAACCCTCGGCGAAGCCCTCGACCGCCGCTTGATCGACCGCATCGTTTTCTACATCGCCCCTGTCCTCCTCGGAGGCCCCACACCCGCAATGGGCGGCCACGGTGCACCATCCAACGAATCCGCCCTGCGACTCAAAAACCCCACCTACCGCCGCATCGGCCCCGACCTCCGCATCGAAGGCGAAGTCCAACGGGCGCATCTCCGATAGTTGCAAAAAATCAGTTCCACAGGAACTCCAGGGTGTCGTTTTTGAGCGCGACGTCGATGGCGAGCATGTGAGCCAGACCACGAGGAGACCAAAACTGGCCGCGACGT
>JBILWM010000047.1:0-21940 GCA_044369905.1 Terrimicrobiaceae bacterium
CAGTGCCGAAATCAACGCAGCGCATCAGCAAACAAATGCGAATTCAATAAGAATATCTTTGCGGATTCAATAAAAAGATCTATTGTGCATTCAATAAAAAATGAAGACCCACGCCAGATTGGCCAAAGCCTTGGAGACCGCTCTCAAGGTTGCGAGAGAGCAGGTCGTGCGTGGCCGGGATTTGCCTGCTGGGGTTAGGACATTTCTGATCCAACAGGGGTGTCTGCTGGAGATCATGAAGGGATGGTATTTTCTGATTCCTCCCCATGCACCCCGTGGTGAGACGGCACTATGGCATGGAAACTTTTGGGCTTTCCTGAGTCTCTATCTCGAGGACCGGGTGGGGAATGATTATTGCCTAAGCCCGGAAATCTCCCTGGATCTCCAGAGCGGTGAGACGGCAACACCAGTCCAGGCAACGGCTCTTCTGGCGCGTGGGGGGAATAATACCGTCACGCTGCAATTTGCGGAAACCAACATTTCCTGCTCCTTGCTGACCTACACCGGGAAGCTTCCTGCTCAGCGCTCCACCTACCGGGGACTGAATCTGATGCCCGTTGGCTATGCATTGGCAAGGGTCTCTCCGACCTATTTCCGGACGAACCGGCCGCAGGCCGAGGTTCTGCTGCGCACCACTCCGGCGGCAGAACTCGCCTCCGGAATCATCGAGACGGATAACGAGGCGGGATCGATGAGAATCCTTGGCGGACTGGAGACGCTGGGTTTCAAGGAAAAGGCGGACCAGGTCAGGGGTCTCATTGCTCTCACGGGCTGGAAGAAGGCAACCAATCCGTTCCCTGATGCCGAGCCGCTCCTTTCGAGCCGCCTCATTCCCAAGAGCCCTTATGCAGATCGGATCCGGCTTCTTTGGGAGCAAATGCGTCCCATGGTTCTGAAACACTTCCCTGCAGCGACTGGAAAAGCCGATGCAAAGAGCTATCTGGATAAGGCGCATCATCTCTACCAATACGACGCCTATCACTCGCTCTCCATCGAGGGGTTTCAGGTCACTCCGGAGTTGGTGGCTCGTATTGCGGCCGGTAACGATCCCGATAATCCTTCGATCCAGGAGGAAAATAACCGGCTCGCTGCCAAAGGATACAGCATGGCCCATGAGGCCGTGCTTCAAAGCATCGGCAAGATCTTCAACGGGGGAATCCCTGAAAAGACTGTCGAGTCGGATCTCCCTTACTGGTATTCGGAACTCCACAAGCCCTTCGTCCAAATGGGACGACTCTCGATGGGCGATGTGGCGGGGTATCGCGAGAAGCCAGTCTATATCAGGGGATCAAGCCATGTTCCGCCTGCGCCGGGGCTTGGTGTGATTGATGGTATGGAGGCTTTTTATCAGGCGCTCGCCTCGGAGCCGGAAGCCTCTGTGCGGGCGATCCTCGGACATTTCCTCTTTGTCTACATCCATCCTTTTTCTGATGGGAATGGTCGTATCGGGAGATTCCTCATGAATGCCATGCTGGCCTCCGGTGGATATCCATGGACGATTCTGCGTGTCACACGCAGGCAAGCCTACATGGATGCCCTCGAAGAAGCTTCGGTCGCACGCAACATCATTCCCTTCACGAAATTCGTGGGCGCGGAAATGGCAGTCGATTGGTCCCTTGAGTTGGCTGAAGCGGAGCGGTTACAACGATAATCCGTCTTGAAAAGTTGCTCCCAATCGGGAGCAACGATGGTCTTTTTTTTTTCTAAGATTTTCGGAGGCATGAGGCTACCAATCCTTGTTCCCCACGGAGATCTCGGGTCTTTTTGCCAAGTCGGTTGCTCCAGCAGGATCAGAAAAATGCAGGATTTCTTAAATGCGCGCCATGAGGAGTTCGCGTTGGAAGATGATTTCTTTTGGCAGTTCGCTGTAGAGTTTGATGAAGAGTTCGTCTTGGAGGAGCAGTTCGCGGTGCCACTCTGTGGTGTCGATTTTTTGAGCTTCGGCAAAAACCTCCGGGGTTACGGTGTTTTCGAGGCCGTTCATGTCGATGTCGGAGTAGTCGGGAAGCCAGCCGATGGCGGTTTCGAGCGCGTGGGCTCCGAGGCGGCAGCGTTCGACCATCCAACGCAGGATGCGCGTGTTTTCGCCGAAGCCGGGCCAGAGGAATTTTCCAGCGGAGTCTTTGCGGAACCAATTCACATGAAAAATGCGGGGCACATATTTGATGTGTTTGCGCATCTCGAGCCAGTGGGTGAAGTAGTCGCCCATGTTGTAGCCGCAGAAGGGCAGCATCGCCATGGGGTCGCGGCGGACTTGGCCCACGGCTCCGGCAGCGGCGGCTGTGGTTTCCGAGCCCATGGTGGCACCCAGATACACGCCGTGGACCCAGTTGAAGGCCTGAAAAATCAGCGGCATGGTGGTGGAGCGGCGTCCACCGAAAATCATCGCGCTCACAGGCACGCCGGCGGGGTTTTCCCAATCGCTGTCGATGAGAGGGCAGTTCTTCGCAGGTGCGGTGAAACGGCTGTTCGGGTGGCTGCTCAGGACCGGCTTGCCTTGGGCGTCTGTTTGCCCTGGCGTCCAGTCGCGGCCCAGCCAGTCGATGAGGTGTGCGGGTGCCTCCTTTGTCATTCCCTCCCACCAGACATCGCCGTCATCGGTGAGGGCGACATTGGTGAAAATGGTGTCGCGGGTTATTGAATCCATCGCCATTGGATTGCTCGAATACGAGGTGCCCGGTGCGACACCGAAAAAACCCGCCTCAGGGTTGATGGCGCGCAGGTATCCGTCGGGACCGGGCTTGATCCAGGCGATGTCGTCACCCACGCAACTGATTTCCCAGCCCTCCTCGCGCATGTCGGGTGGGGGAACCATCATCGCGAAGTTTGTCTTTCCGCAAGCGCTCGGGAAGGCGGCGGTGACATAGGTCTTTTCTCCATCGGGGGATTTCACGCCGAGGACGAGCATGTGTTCAGCCATCCAACCCTCGTCGCGCGCCATGGCGGAGGCGATGCGCAGGGCGAAGCATTTTTTGCCCAGCAGGGCATTGCCGCCGTAGCCGGACCCGAAGCTCATAATGAGCCGCTCCTCGGGGAAGTGGGTGATGTAGGTATTCTCGGGATTGCACGGCCAAGTGACATCTTTTGCACCGGGGGTGAGGGGACATCCCACCGAGTGCAGGCACTTCACAAAGACGCCGGACTTTTCGATTTCACCATACACGGCCGGGCTCAGGCGGGTCATGATCCGCATATTGGCGACCACATACGGGCTGTCGGAAATCTCGATGCCGTATTGAGCGATAGGGGAGCCAACCGGGCCCATGCTGAAGGGGATGACATACATGGTGCGGCCACGCATGCAGCCTGCGACAAGGCCGTTCAGGCGCGCTTTCATCTGCGCAGGTGCCTCCCAGTTGTTGGTGGGGCCGGCGTCTTTTTTCGAGCGCGAGCAGATGAATGTGCGTTCCTCCACGCGGGCGACATCACGCTGGTCGCTGCGGACGAGCAGGGAATTCGGCCTCTTCTCCGCGTTCAACCAAAGGCCCGCACCCGAGGCGACGATGGCCTCGCGCATGGCAAGATCCTCGCTCTCGGAACCATCGCACCAATGGATGGCATCAGGTTGGGTGAGGGCGGCGATTTCCTCCACCCAACTGCGGACGGTGGAGGGAACGGGATGTTCGGTGGGCGGCAATGACTCGGTGTTCATAAGCGATTTCACTATGTTGGTTGTATTCAATCGGGCAAGACAAACGCCCGGGTCAGGAAATGCGCAGCGGGCGCGCGGTTTCGATGCCTCCTGCGGAGAAGAGGAATTGGAAAACCTGCAGACTTCTTGCGCGGAACGCTCCCGAGCAGCTCAGGAGATAGAGCCTCCACATTCTCACGAACTCCTTGCCGTAGCGTTGGCGGAATTCCTCCCGCGAGCGCATGAAACCCGCCTCCCACGCGCGCAGCGTTGGCACATAGTAGGGCCCGAGGTTGTGCATGTCCTCGTTCACAAAATACGGCTCCGCAGCCTGCAGGACTTGCGCGGCGGTCGGGATGGCCGAGTTGGCGAAGATGTAGCGGGAAATGAACCGGTCGCACGCGATGCCTGGCTCGTTCGCCGTGATGGTGTGGCAAAGGAAAAGCCCGCCCGGCTTGAGACAACGGCTCGCGATATCCATGTAGCGCCGGTAGTTTTTTGGGCCCACATGCTCCAGCATTCCCACGCTCGCGATGGCGTCGAATTGCCCTGCCACATCGCGATAGTCTTGGAGGCGGACTTCCACCGGTAGCCCCTGGCAATGGGCCTCGGCATATTTTTTCTGTTCCTCTGAGATCGTGAGCCCCACGACTTCGCACCCGTGGTTCTCTGCGGCGAATTTCGCCAACCCACCCCAACCGCAGCCGATATCGAGTAGGCGCATGCCCGGCTGAAGCGCGAGTTTTTTGCAGATGAGTTCCATCTTGAGTTCCTGCGCCGCTGCGAGGTCGGTCGTTCCATGGAAATAAGCGCACGAATACTGCATCGAGGGATCCAGCATCGCGCCGAAAAAATCATTGCCGAGGTCATAGTGTTGATGCGCGACAACACGGGAGCGCGATTTGCTCTGGAGGTTCAATAAAAGCGAGAACGCCACCTCCACCAGCGCGCCCAGACTCGGGCGGATGGAGGTTTCGATGCGGCCGTGGATGGCGCGGGCGCACATTTCCTCGATGTCGTCGCAATCCCACCAGCCCTGCATGTAGGCTTCACCAAAGCCCAATGTGCCGTCCTTAAGGATGCGGCGGTAGAAACGCTCATCATTCACCTGGATGTCGCAGGGTCGCTCACCATTGATTTCGATATCCGCCCTCGCGAAGAGTTCCGTCACCAGCTTCTCGGCGCGGGTGGTTCGTTTTTTGCGCGGGTGGACAATAGTGATTTCAGGCCCGGCGGATTGGGCGGGTGCGGTCTGCGTGCTCATGAGCGGCTCTCCCCGTAGAATTCCGAGAGGGCTTCAAGAAGCTCGCGGAGTTTTTCCTCCGATTGCTCACGGAGCCAATCTGCGAGCGATGTGTCATCCAATCTCACCGGTGGAAGCGGTTGGTCGGGGACGATGTCGAACATCTCCAATTGGGATGCTGCAGGGTGCGGGTGAATTTCGTTTTGCATAGGCTTCAGACCTAGTCGCAGAGCGCCTCCGCACGCCATGAGGTGATCACCCTATCGCGGCCGGCGGCGGGGAATGAAATATCTGCCTGCGTGCCACGGCAAGTGCCGGCGGCCTTCAGCAAACCAGTAAAACCAATCTCAAATACACCACCGCAATGGACCAACTCCTCGACCAAGTCACCGAAATCGCATCCACGGCCGATTCCACCAGCCACCCCTTCCGCATTGTGATCCTCTATGAAAATGTCGTCTCCGCCGCGCGCGCCCTCCGCGCCTGCGAGATTCTTCGCAGCGAGATCCCCCACGATGCGGCTGTGGAGATCAATGTCTGGAAAATCAGTGGGCTCGGTGTCTCCGAATCCCGCACCCAATCGGCTTTGGCTGCGGCACGGGCCGATGTGGTCATTGTTTCAGCCTCCGGTCGCGAGGAGCAACCTGCCTACATGCCGCTCTGGGTCGATGAGTGGCTGGGTCAAAACGCCGAGTCCGGCACCGCCCTCTTTACTCTTCTCGGCGACCATGCCACGCCCGGTGCCGTCTCCTTCGCCTCCTGGCTCCGCGAAAAATCCTCCAGCAACGGCATCGATTTCTTCAGCCATCCCTCGGTGGATGCCACAGAATGCGCCCCGCTCCGGGATATCCCGCTCCTCATGCCGCCGAGGGAACTTCCCCGGGCCGCCTCAGTTCCCATCGAGGAATGGCGCCCCGGTTCGGCCTCCGAGCGCATGGAGAGCGCCTTCGACATTATTGAAAACTTCGGAGCCCATCTCCGTGCCCGTTTGCAGGAGGTTCGACTCTACAACGAGTCCACCCATTCTAGGGAAAAGCCCGATGCCATATTCTGTTAAAAACCCGACCCGCTCGCTGCTTGACTTTGATTGGGATTGGTAAGTGAATGCGGCTTATCCAAGGCAATGCGCATCTTTACACGCCTCCTCAGCCGTGCAGCTTTCAGTGGGAAAGTGGCTTTCTAAGACGCCGCCTGCTTTTGGAAAAACTTGAATATCACCCATGAACAAGCTTCTCCATAGCCACCTGCCCTATCCGGAATGTGTATCTTGCGGCGAGTTGCAATTCCGTATCCTCGCCGAGCAAATGCCAGATGTCGTTATTCGCATGGATGCCGACGCACGGTTTTTATATGTGAATTCACGCATGCGGGATCTCACTGGCATGGAACCAGAGATGTTCTTTGGCAAGACTTGCCGTGAAGTGGGATTTCCGGAGCATTCCTCGTTCCTTTGGGAGTCGATTGCGAAGGATTCCTTGGCGAGTGCTTCGGGGATTGATCGTGAGATGCAAATCGAGCTTGTGGGCAAGTTGCGGACTCTCCACATCCGCACCTCTCATGACATCAGATCAGGTGAAAAGTCGAAATTCATTGCCACGATAAGAGATATCACCGCCACTCGGCGTGATGAGCGGCAAATCCAAGAACTCGTCCAGCGTCTCACATACCATGTGAATAATACACCGCTTGCGGTGATGGAGTGGGATCCAAAAGGCAAGTGCCTCATCTGGAATGGCGAGGCCGAGGACATGTTCGGCTGGACGTGGCGAGAGTTGAAAACCAGACATATTGATTGTCTGGACTTGATACATCCGGACGACCGCTCGGATTTTAGTGCGCTTCTGGACCGCCTCAAGCTGGGTCAGGTGGCGAGCAGTTTTGTGAAATGCCGCACGCTGCACCAGGATGGGTCGCTTATCTTTTGCGAATGCCACCTCTCCGCACTCCTCGATGCCGATGGCCATGCCAAGTCGATCCTCTGGGTGGCCAATAATGTCACCGCCCGCGAGTTGGCCGAGCAGGAAATGCAGCATTTGAACACCGGCCTTGCCGATAGAGTCCGCGAGCGCACGGCAGAGCTGGAATCCTCAAATCAAGAGCTCCAGCGAGAGATTCTTGCCCGCAAGGAGTTGGAGTCCGAATTGATCTCCATCAGCGAACGAGAGCACCGCCGTGTCGGGCATGATCTCCACGATGGCGTGTGCCAGGAACTCTCTGGCGTTCGTTTTTCCCTCGAGGCCATTTCCAAGAAGCGCAGAAAGGGCACTGTGCTGCGCGAGCAGATGGATCACCTCACGGGCGCCATCGAACGCGCCGTGCATCACATACGCCTGCTCTCGCGCGGCCTCGCCCCGCTGGAGTTGGAGGGGGGAAACCTCGCCGCCGCTCTCGACGAACTGGCCGCAAACACCAGCGCCCTTTTCCAGGTCAAGTGCACTGTGAAATCCCGAGGCCGCTCCCAGCGGCTCGAAATCGAAAAAGCCATCAACCTCTTCCGCATTGCCCAAGAAGCGATTCAGAATGCCATCAAGCACGGCGACGCGACCCAGATCCGTGTCGATTTGGATTTGATCGAAGGCAAACTCGCCATCACCGACAACGGCAACGGCATCAAGGACGACGCCCCTGCTCCAGCGCGCGGAAACGGAATGGGCTTGAAAATCATGCGCCACCGTGCCGGTGCGCTCCAAGGCAGCGTGGCCTTGGAGCGTATTCCTGCCGGCGGAGTTCGCGTAAACTGTCAATTTCCCAAATGAAAAAAGCGAAGCCCTCTTCCAAGACCAAGAAACCCCGAAAAAAGCGGATTCTCATTGTTGATGACCATCCCATGACCCGCATGGGCATAAAAATGATGATCGCAGGAGAGTCCGGGCTTGAAGTTTGCGGCGAAGCCGGAGGAGCTGGCGAGGCGCTCGATGCCGCCATCCGTCTGCAGCCGGATCTCGTTCTCACCGATGTCTCCTTGGCCGGACGCAGCGGGTTTGAGTTGGTGCAGGATCTCCTCGCCCGCTGCCCAGAAATTCCCGTTCTCGTTCTCTCGATGCATGCCGAGACCAGTTACGCCAGGCGGGCGCTGGAGATCGGCGCGCGCGGCTATATCATGAAAAGTGAGCACAGCGACAAGGTTCTTGAGGCCATCAACACCGTCCTTCGCGGTCGCATCTATGTCAGCGAGTCGATCGCCGGTCACTTGCTCGAGTTTCTTTCCCACCGCTCGAAAAACAAGCAGTCCGGCCCTGATTCACTCAGCCCGAGGGAGTTCGAGGTTTTCAAGCTCATTGGCGAGGGCGTCGCCACCCAGAATATCGCAAAACGCCTGAACCTCAGCCCCAAGACGGTCGAGACCCACCGCGCACACATCAAGGAAAAGCTCCACGCCACTACCGCTTCGCATCTCGTCGCCATGGCAGCTGATTGGATTGCAAGACAAAGTATGGCGGAAAACAATTTTTCGGGTAGCCTGCCGTAGATGTCAGGTTCCACGAACTCAGCGATTGCAAACTCCCCCGATTCGAAAAAATTCCCGATCGCCGTCGTCGGTTGTTCAGCCGGAGGCGTCGAGGCTCTTGGCGCCTTTTTTGCGGAGATCCCCGGCGATCTTCAGGTTGCCTTCGTGGTTGCCAGCCATTTTCCACCCGCAGGCAAGAGCCACCTTGTTGATATCCTCTCGCGCGAGGGCGGCCTACCTCTTGTGTGGGCCAATCCCGGCACCTGCCTTGAGCCGGGGAAAATCCATGTCCTCCCTCCCGGCCATTTGTTTGGAATCGAAGGCCGTCGCCTTGTTGAAAAAGGTCCACTGCCCGCGCATGGCTCGCCCACCCTCATTGACACACTTTTGGAATCCCTCGCCGCTGCCTGCGAACCGGAATCCCTCGCCATCATACTCTCCGGAGCCGGCAGCGACGGAACACAGGGGGCGCGTGTCTTGAAGCAGGCCGGCGGCATTGTCTGCGTGCAGGAACCCGCCTCGGCGGCATTCGGCGGCATGGCTGCCAGTGTGCTTTTGACTGGCACGGCGGATTATGTCCTCCCTCCTGACAAGCTCGCGAACGAGGTGGTGCGGCTTGTGCGCCATGAGATTTCCATTCCGCCCGTCCTTGCGGAGTCCATCGATGAGGACCAGAGTGCCATGCGGAGCCTCACCAGCCTACTCAGAAGGCATACCGGCTTCGAACTCGGAGCCTACAAAAACGAGACAGTGAACCGCCGTATCGAGCGCCGCATGGGCATTCGCCACATTTCCAGCTTCGAGGAATATGTCGCCCTTCTGAAAAAAGACCCCGCCGAGTGCGAGAATCTCGCCAAGGATATGCTCATCAGCGTGACTCGTTTTTTTCGCGACCCCGAAGTCTTTGAGAACCTCCGCAAAAATGTGCTGCCCCGCCTCGTGCGCTCCGCCGGCGGGCGCTCCCTCCGCTTCTGGGTGCCCGGCTGCGCCACAGGCGAGGAGGTTTACTCCATCGGCATCATTCTCGAGGAGGTGCTCCGCGAGTTGGGCGAAATCAACCTGCCCTGCCGCTTCTTCGCCACCGACCTCGACCGCCGCGCCACCGAGATCGCAGGGCAGGGGATCTACCCCGAGTCCATCGCTGCCGACATACCCCCCGACCTTCTCGAAAAATACTTCACCCGCCATGGCGATCATTACCAGATCTGCCGCCCCGTCCGCGAACGCATCGTCTTCGCCAAGCACAACCTCCTCAAGGATCCACCCTTCACGCGCATCGATTTCGTCAGTTGCCGGAATGTGCTCATCTACCTCCAGCCCTCCGCCCAGCAGCGCGTGCTCTCGATCCTCCACTACGCCCTCCGCCCCGAAGGCGTTCTCGCCCTCGGCCTCAGCGAAAGCCTCGGCGAGCTCCAGAACGACTTCGAGACGCTGGATGCCCGTGATCACCTTTTTCGGAAAAAAAACACCATCCCCAGCGCCCTGCCCGAAGCGTTGCAGTTCGGCATCCTTCGCGCCGCAGCCGACCAACCCGTGAGCCTGCCCGTGTTGCCAAGCCACTCGCTCTCCAACGAACCCCGCCTCACCGAATCCTTCACAAACCGCATCCTCTCGCGCCTCGGTCGCACCTGCTTCGTGCTCAACGACCAGATGGATATCCTCTACAGCTTTGGAGCTCCGGCGAAGTATGCCGCCTTGGCCGAAGGGCGAACCAGCCTCAAGCTTACCAGTCTCCTCCCGCGCGATTTCGCAGCAAGTCTGACCGCTGCCGTCGGGAAGGTTTTGAACGAAGGCCGCCCCTTCAAATACGGCCCCGTCGAAACACCCCAGGGCTCCGTGAATGTCCTTGTCGAATCCTTCCGCTCACCCGGCCAGGACAGGGTTTTTCTTTTGGTCTTTCTTGAAGACATGGAAAAAAACCTCCCCATTGAACACCCGCCCTTCGACCTCAAGGAAAGCATGCTCCGCATCGCCGACCTCGAAGAGGAACTCCGCGCCAGTAAAATGCGCCTCAAGGCCGCCATCGAGGAACTCGAGGCCTCGAACGAGGAACTCCAAACATCCAACGAAGAGCTCCAGGCCTCAAACGAAGAACTTCAAAGCGCCAACGAAGAACTCGAAACCGTTAACGAGGAACTCCAAACCCTCAACAACGAGCACCAAACCAAAATCGCCGATATCACCCAAGCGAACGAGGACCTCGACAACTTCATCGCCAGCACCGACATCGCCACCATCTTCCTCGATAACAGTCTCCGCATCCGGAGATTCACGCCCAAAGCCGCAGCCAAGACCGGCATCCTCCCCCACGACATCGGCCGCGAAATTACCGCTCTCGCCCATCCCCTCCTAGCCCACGTCGCCGAAGCTGCACGCCGCATCCTCGCCAGCGAACAACGCGTCGAAGTCCTCCTCCCCACACCCGACGGCGAAAAAATCCTCATACGCGCCACCCCCTTCCTCAACAAAGATGGCTCCCAGAGCGGAGCCACAGTCAGCATGATTCGCATCAGCAGCCAATAAACGCTGCCTCGGCCCGACCAAAAATTTGGACGATCGTCCAAATTTTTGGTCGCAGTCAGCGGATGAGTTTTGTCTTACAGGGATGGCCGTTTTTTTACCGAGCCGCCTGTGGCATTATGCCAAAAGCACTTTGCTTTTGGATTTTGGAGAGGAGCACAGGCGTCCCGCCTGTGTGCGGCGGTATGCTCGCTTGGTCCGATGGGTGGCTCGCGGGAAAGCTAACCGGTCTCCACATGGCCGAGACGGCTATGCCCCCTTTTATTGCGATGCAAAGCCGAATTTCAAAGTGACACTGGCATTACTCCCACTCGATGGTGGCGGGTGGTTTGCTGGAGATGTCGTAGCAGAGGCGGTTCACGCCTTTGACCTCGTTGATGACGCGGGCTGAGATGCGGGCGAGGATTTCCTGCGGCATGCGCACCCAGTCGGCTGTCATGCCGTCGTGGCTGCTCACAATGCGGAGGGCGATGGTGTAGTCGTAGGTCCGCTCATCTCCCATCACGCCCACGGAGCGCACAGGCAGGAGGACGGCGAAGGATTGCCAGACTTTGTAATACCAGTCGGAGGCTCTCATTTCTTCGATAACAATGGCATCCGCCTCGCGCACGATGCGAAGGCGCTCTGCTGTGATTTCTCCAAT
Source organism: Terrimicrobiaceae bacterium (assembly GCA_044369905.1). Classification (GTDB taxonomy): domain Bacteria; phylum Verrucomicrobiota; class Verrucomicrobiia; order Chthoniobacterales; family Terrimicrobiaceae; genus UBA967. The sequence goes on from JBILWM010000047.1 coordinate 11,486, forward strand.
GATGCGAACGGCCAGGCCTGGGCCAGGGAAAGGCTGGCGGTGCACGATTTCCTTGGAGAGGCCGAGTTCCTCGCCAACGCGGCGGACTTCATCTTTGAAAAGTTGGCGCAGGGGTTCGACGAGCTCGAATTTCATGCGCTCGGGGAGACCGCCAACATTGTGGTGGCTCTTGATGAGTGCGGCGGGATTTCCCGAGATGGAAACGCTCTCGATGACATCCGGGTAGAGGGTGCCTTGCGCGAGGAATCGGTAGTGGCCAGGGTCGGCTTTTTTGAGATCCTTCGCGGCGGCTTCGAAGACTTTGATGAATTCGTTGCCGATGATTTTGCGTTTCTTCTCGGGGTCGGTGATGCCTTTGAGTTTTGTGAGAAATTGCTTCGAGGCATCCACCGTTTTCATGCGGATGCGGAACTCGCCGGCAAAGAGTTTTTCCACGGCGGCGCGCTCGTTGGCGCGCAGGAGGCCGTTGTCCACAAAAATGCAGGTCAGGCGGTCACCGATGGCTTTGTGCAGGAGTGCCGCTGCGACGGAGGAGTCCACGCCGCCGCTCAGGCCGAGGATGACGCGTCCATCGCCGACTTGCTCTTGGATTTCGCGGCAGGTGCGATCGATGAAGGATTCCATCGTCCAATTGGATTTGCAGCCGCAGATGCGGTGCACGAAGTTGGCCAAGATCTCGCCGCCGCGTGGTGTGTGGACGACTTCGGGATGGAATTGCAGGCCGTAGATGTTGCGCTTGGTGTCGCCGATGACTGCGTGTGGAGAGTTTTCGGTTTTTCCAAGCGGACGGAAGCCGGTGGGGAGTTTGGTGATTTTGTCGCCGTGGCTGTTCCAGACATCCAGTGTTGCCGGAAGTTTGTGGAAAAGGGCGCATTTCGCGTCGCCTTTGAGTTTTCCCGGGCCGTATTCGCGTTCGGTCGAGCGCTCGACCTTGCCGCCGAGTCCGTGGGCGATGAGTTGCATACCGTAGCAGATGCCGAGCACAGGGATGCCGAGATCGTAGATTTTGCGGTCCACCTGCGGGGCCTTGGGCGCGTAAACGCTCGCGGGACCGCCCGAGAGGATGATTCCCGAGGGCTTCAGCTTGGCGATGGCGGACGCTTTGGTGTGGTAGGGGACGATCTCCGAGTAGACCTGACATTCCCGAACGCGGCGGGCGATGACTTGTGTGTATTGGGAACCGAAATCCAGAATGAGGATTTTATCTCCGGCGGGTTGTTGCGGCATGGCGTGTTGTTATCTGAATTCGGGGCCGAAGTCGTCGGAGAGGGCGTTGTTTGGCACGATTTTTCCACGGCCCTGGATTCCCTCTTGGAATTGCTCTCCGACATCCTCCGCGGATTGTTCGGAAATCGCGCAACCGCCCAGGAGGAGTAAAATTTGTAATGACAAAATGAAGAAGACGCCTTTCATAAGGGGCGAAGGCTATTCCCTCCTCCCCACCATGGCAAACATGATTCCTCCAGAGTTGTTACTGGATTTCTACCGCATGGGCGTTTTCCCCATGGCGGTGGATGGCGAGACGCGCCTGTTCTCGCCAAATCCGAGAGGGATCATTCCGCTGGATGAGTTCAAAATCCCGCATGGCACGCGCAAGACGCTCAAGGATCCAGCGTGGGAATTGCGCATCGATACCGCTTTCGAAGAAGTCATGCTGGGCTGTGCCGGGCGTGAGGAAACCTGGATCGACGATGGGATTTTTCAAAGCTACACCGCGCTGCACGACCTCGGTCATGCCCACTCGGTCGAAATCTGGCGCGACGGCCAACTCGCCGGAGGACTCTACGGCGTGCAAATCGGCGGTGCATTTTTCGGGGAGTCCATGTTCCACCGCGTTCCCGGAGCCTCGAAGGTCGCGATCTGCCGTCTGGTCGAATTGATGCGCAACGGCGGATTCCTCCTGCTCGACACGCAATGGGTGACCCCGCACCTCGAAAAATTCGGCGCCCGCGAAATCGCCCGCGCCGATTACCTCGTCATGCTGAATGATGCATTGAAGAGACAGGCCGTGCTGAAAGCCTGATTCCACGCAGTCGCCCGATCTTCACCCCGCGAAAAAAACAAACGCTACGGTTGTCAACCCCGCCATTCTCGGTTATCAACAGCCTCCCGCTAATGGATGGGTGGCAGAGTGGTCGATTGCGCACGCCTGGAAAGCGTGTATACCGAAAGGTATCGGGGGTTCGAATCCCCCCCCATCCGCCAGTGTCTTGCGAGCAAATCGTAATTCGATCTTAACAAATGCGCGGTGGTCGGCGTGACTGCTGGTGATGAATGCCAGACTCACAAGCGGCGTTCTGAGGGTCGCTCTGTTCTCGCGTAAGAGCGATTGGGAAAAGAGGCCCGTTTTGACATTCAGTGCAGGACTGCAGCTCATTTCTAAAATTGGATTTTATCCTCCATTCAAAACGCTGCCTTTAAACTTCAAAATTGGCCGGAGGATTCATTGTGGTGGCGAATTCCCGGCCTTTTTCCGTGAGGCGGTATTTTTGCAGGCGGCTGTTGGGTTTGTTGGGAATGGTGTATTCAATCAAGCCTGCCGAGAGTGCGGGCTCAAGGTAGGTTTCCCGCAGCCGTCGTCTGCTTTTAAGTTCAAACGCTGAGCGGATGTCTTCATTTCCAAGCGGCTCCCGTTGGCCGAGAAGGTGAAGTAGTTTCCCCACATAATCGCTGACTGGTGCCGTGACTGGTGCCGTGACTGGTGCCGTGACTGGTGCCGTGACTGGTGCCGTGACTTGCCCTGTGGAGACCGATGGACGAGGAAACTCGGTGATGAAGACGCCTGCGATTTCAGAGAAACGGGCATGGGGGGCTTTTTCAAGAATCAGAGGGATGCCTCGGCCCCAGGCTTCGATGAGGTGGATTCGGCGGAGCAGGTCGGCGATAAGTGGATTGCGGCGGCGGGAGACTTTTGCGGTTTTGAGTGTGCGCAGGGTGACGCCTTCCATGAGCCTGCCGGGATTCCGCACCTCAACACGGTCGGGGAAAATGGCGATGCGGACTTCGTCGGGATCCCGGTAGTCGCGGTGGCAAAAAGCGTTGATGATGGCTTCGCGGAAGGCTTCGCGGTCGATCTCGGGGACATCGACTCGGGCCAGGCCATCGAGTTTCATTCCGATCCGGATGTTCTTGAGGATGTATTTTTCGGCTTCCTCGATAAGGGTGAGGATATCGCCGTTGAAATCGTGCTGGTCGATAATGGTCGCTGTGGTGGAAGTGGCGAAAACAGCGCAGCGGAGTGCAAGTGCGGGCGGCTTTGCAAAGAAAACGCGCGCGGCGTTCAGGTAGTGGCCATCGACATGAAGGCCGAGGCTCTGGAGAGCGGTTGGGGCGTTGGTCCATGGGAGACCTGCCTTGCGGACATAGGCGCGGACCTTGGCGGCATCGGGCTTGAAGGAGGCGTCTGGGATCGGTTCCGAATCCCAACTGCGGTGGCTGCGGTTCTTGCGAAGGATGATGGACTCGATTTCCTTGGCTGAAAGTTGGCGATCTTCGTCGGCAACGCGCATGTAGGCGCGACCATGTGAGTAGTAGGGTTTCTCATTTCCAGAGAAACTGACGCGAATGCAGGATTTTCCACTCAAGAGCACATTGGAAACTTCCGGAAAGATCTTTGGCTCGATGTGCGCGGCGATGGATTGCGATACCTTCCGCAGGGTAGTTTCGGTGACCTCCATGCCAACTGGCGTGCCATCGTTTTTGATTCCGAACCAGAGTTCGCCAGCAGCATGCTTGTTGAGTATGGCCGCCAAGGAATTCAGGCCCTCGCCAAGCTCGGCGAGGCTTTTCTTGAACTCAATTTTTTCGGATTCGTTCATTTCAGGACTGGAGGCGTTGAGCAGGTATGGGGATTATCTCATCTTTTTTGGAAGTGCGGTGCAATTTGAAAGGCGGTATTTTCATTCCTTATCACCGCACAATATCAGAGGTTTTGAAGCATAGGGTTTGATCTGATGCGTGAAGCCAAGGGGGCGCATCCTTTTCATCAGCTCTCCCTCAATGTGTGTTGTAAAAAGAAGTCCTGCGTCTGCTTGCAGTTGTTTTCTTTGATGGAAATCCGTCGTCGCCATCTATAGTTTGCCTGCAATGAACCGTCGGGGGAGCCTCACCAAGCAAGAACCAGCGGCCAATCGCGATGCGTGGGGGCGCTGGCTTTGGCCGGCCTTGATTGTTTCGATTCTGCTGCACCTTCTTTTCTGGAATTGGTCGCGCCATTTTCCGGTGGATCGCATGAGCGAGGAGTTTTACGAAAAGATCGTCCCGCGCACTTTTCAGGTTGAAAGGGTGGAAATCGATCCGCGCCTCCTTGAGCCTGAGCGGGAGGAGAACACCAAGACTCGTGTGTCGCCTATTTCCATTCCTCTGCCTGAGGAAACCTTCTCGTTTGAGAAAAGTGTGTCCCAAGCGCCGGATGCCAAAAATCCTCCGCGTTTGGACACGGCTATCCTCAATGAGAAGCCGGTCATCGGTAATCCTGTGACTCCCGCAATGGCGATGCCCAGCTCTCTTCCCATGGCGGCGGATGCACCGCTTGAGGACATGCTCAAGGAAATGCCCGCGCTGAAAAGCGATCCACTGGCAGCCCTCCCTCAGCCAGTCGCCACAGCCGAAGCGGGAAAGATCCAGCCTGCACAGCCTGCTGACGGGCGTGGATTCACAAACCTGGACGAGCTTCTTGCCCGCACCGGTCCCCTTACGCCCGAGACCGCGCCCATTCTGCTGCCAGGTGATTTGCTTTTTGAATACGACGCCTACCGTCTGCAACCCGGTGCCATTTCCAGCATGCAAAAACTCGGCCAGCTCCTCCTGCGCAATCCCCGCTCGCGTTTTCTCATCGAAGGCCACAGCGATTCGTTCGGGCCGGATGAATACAATCTCCGCCTGAGCGAACTCCGCGCGGAGACCGTGAAGGAATGGTTGATCTCCTCCATGGGCATTCCGGCCGATTCCATCGAAACGCGCGGCTTCGGCGAGTCGCGCCTTGTGGCTCCTCCGACAGGCTCGATCGAAGAACAACAAATCAACCGCCGTGTCGAAATTGTGATCCGTCCGCCCGCACCATGAGTCAGCCGCCTGAACCTCACACCCTCGAAAATTCCGCTCTGGAACTCTCCAAGAGCGCCCGCGCCGGAAACAGCGATCCGGTCGTCCTCTTTCAAAACTTCCGCAAGGAAGAGGAGGTGCGTCTGCGCGCCTGGCACGACGCCGGGGGTGGGGGACGCGAGATCGCCCGCCAGCGCTCCGACATGGTGGATATTCTCTTCCGCGAACTTTTTGAGGATGTCGTGCGCCGCGTCGCAAAAAAATCCCTCGCGGGCCGTCTTTCTGTGTTGGCCTTCGGTGGTTATGGCCGTCGCGAACTCACTCCCATGAGTGATGTGGATATTCTTTTTCTTCAGGACAAAACCACCGTGGACAAGGAGGTGGAGGAGATCATCCGCCAGACGCTCGTTGCGCTCTGGGATATCGGCTTCAAGGTCGGGCACGCCACGCGCTCGATCAGCGAGGCTGTGGAAAAATGCAACGAGGATCCGATCACCAAAACTTCGATGCTCGAGTGCCGTCTGCTGGCCGGCGAGCGCGAGATTTTCAATCGCTTCAAAGAACGGTTCCAGGAGGAGTGCGTTCGCGGACGGGCCGATCAATACATCGCCTGGCGCCTCGCCAACCAGGCTGAGTTGCGCGAAAAACACGGCCGCACCGTCTTCATGCAGGAGCCGAACATCAAGAGTGGCACCGGCGGGCTTCGCGATTACCAAAGCCTGCTCTGGATTTCCCAATTCAAGCTGGGCGTCAACACAACAGCCAAGCTCGTCGAAGCCAAAATCCTCCGCGACGCTGACAGACGCCGCCTCGAAAAAAGCTACGACTTCATGCTGCGCACCCGCGCCGCCATGCAATACATCAATGGACGCTCAGCTGATGTCTTGACGCTCCAGCTCCAAGGCCGCGTTGCCATTGAATTCAACTACCCCCAGAAAAACATCCTCCGCAAGGTCGAGGCCTTCATGCGCGATTACTACGGGCACGCCAGAACGATTTATCTCGTGACGGAAGACGCTCTCCAAAAAATGGAGGCCAGACCGATCACACGCCCGCAGGGCATTTTCAGTCTCTTTGGTGTCCGCCAGAAACCCGAGAAGCTCGATCGTTTCATTATTCGCAACGGCCGCATCGAGCCCGAGTCGCGGGATATTTTCAACGACGACCCCTACCGTCTCATGGGGGCCTTCCACCATGCGCAGGTCCGGCAGCTTGAGTTCCACCCCGAGCTTGTGGATCTCATCCGCCGTCGATTGCACCTCATCGATCGCACCTTTCAATACGCCGTTGCCGCCCGGGAGACATTTTTTGCCATCTTGGCCCGGAAGGGTGAGGTCGGGCGCACACTCCGCCTCATGCACGATCTGGGAGTCCTCGGCCGCTACATACCGGAGTTCGGAGCGCTTGATTGCCTTGTCCAGCATGAGTTCTACCACCGCTACACGGCGGATGAGCACACGCTTGTCTGTATCGAGAAGCTGGACCGCGTTCTCTTTGCCGCCGAAAAAAAACTCGCCGGCTACCGGCAGATTTTTCAGAAGCTTGAGGATCCATCCATCCTCTATCTTGCCATCCTTCTCCATGATGTTGGCAAGGCCGCCAACACGCGCCACCACGAGGAGACAGGCGCGGTGCTCGCCCATAAAGTCGCACGCCGCCTGCAGCTCACGCCCGACCGCCGTCGCATGCTCCTGACGCTCGTGGATTCCCACTATCTGCTCTCCAAGATGTCCCAGAGCAGGAATCTCGAGGACTCCGCCACCATCGAGGAGTTCGGTCGCATCATTCGCAATCGCAAAAATCTCGACGCGCTCATGCTTCTCACGCTCGCCGATGGCATGGGCACGAGTGATCAAAATTGGTCCGACTGGAAAGAGGGCCTTGTCTGGACGCTCTATCGCCGCACCGGTCAATGGCTGGAAGGCGGTGTCGATGCCATGGAGCAGAGTCGCCGCGACCGCCAAGCTCAGAAATCCATGGTTCTCGAAATGCTCGGCGAGGCTTTCCGCGATGAGGCGGACGCCCACTTCCAGTTCATGCCGACGCGGTATTTTCAAATGTATGAACCGCTCGAAGTCGCCGAGCACATGCGCTTGTTCCGTCAGTTTTTTGAAAACCGCGATGCCGACAACGACACCGCTCTCTCCCCGGTTTTCAAATGGATGCCGCGTCCAGAGAAGGGCTACACCGAAGTCTGGGTGTGTGGATGGGACCGCCCCCGCCTTCTGGAGCGCATCGCAGGAGCTTTTCTGGCGGTGAGGTTGAATATTCTTAGCGCCGATATTTTTACCCGCACAGACAGCCTCGCCCTCGACATTTTCCGCGTTGCTGGAACGAATCTCATGCCGATCACCAGTCCGCGCGATATTGTGGCCGTGGAGAAGCATCTCGCCGAGGCTCTGCACCACGAGGACTACGATTTCCGCCCGCTTCTGAGCAAGGAGACGCGTCTTCTCACTTATCGCCTCTCGCAGGAGTTCGACCTGCCCACGGGCATCAAAATCGAAAACGAGTCGCACCCGGTTTACACACTCATCGATATTCAAACCCCCGACCGACTCGGGCTTCTCTACGACCTGTTGCGGGCCATGGGCGACTGCGGGCTTCGCATCGAAATCTCCCGCATCACAACCGAGATGGATGTGGCGATGGACTCGTTCTATGTCTACGGGAAGGATGGCGAAAAAATCATTTCCACTCCCGCCATTAAACATCTTCAAGAGGCCCTGCACCGCGCTGCGGTGAAAAATCCCGAATGACTCCCCGGTTCGCGGCTCTTTTCTGGAGGCAGATCATCCGTCCATGGGCCGCGCATCCGCTTTTGCCTTTGCTCAACATTCTCGGCATAGCCATCGGCGTTGCCGTTTTCCTGTCGATTCAAATGGCGAATCGCGGCGCGCTCGCGAGCTTCCAAAATGCCGTCGGCCTCGTTGCCGGTCGCGCCAATCTCGAAATCCGGGGCGACCTGCCCGAAGGGATTTTTCCACTGGTCGCCAAAACACCCGGCATTACCTCCGCCACGCCTCTTGTCGAAGGGATCGCCACTCTCCCGGATATTCCCGGCGACTACTTGCGCATTCTCGGAGTGGATCCCTTCACAGGCTCCAGCCTCAGGGTTTTTGAACTACAAGACCCGGCTGGTGAGCCGCTTGATCTGGAAATGTGGCTGCGCGAGCCGCAGGTCATCGCCCTGCCTCCTGGGCGTGATTTGCCAGATGAATTCCGCGTTCTTGCGGCTGGCCGCTCCGTGATCCTGCGCCATGGTTTTGATCTGAAAACAGACGACGCCGCAGTGGCGTCTGATCCCCGCATTGCCGCGATGGATATCGGCTGGGCGCAGCAATTGCTGGATTTGAGCGGTCGCCTCACTTCGATTCAGATTCGCGTTGAGGATCCGCTTGCGATGGATGCCGTGATTGCCGCCCTTCGTAAACTGGCGCCGCCGGATGCCATCATCGGCCCACCCGCGCGGCGGGGTGCCGAGACCGAGTTGATGCTCGCCGCTTTTCAGCTCAACCTCACCGCCCTCAGCCTCGTCTCCATGGTCGTGGGAGTTTATCTTATCTACAACAGCCTCTCGGCCACTGTCGTTCGCAGGCGTCATGAAATCGGCATCCTGCGGGCAAATGGGGCAACGAAGCTCGAAGTGATGGCGCTATTTCTCGGCGAAGGCCTTTGTTGCGGCCTCCTAGGCACCTCGCTCGGCCTCGTGCTGGCAGGCCCCTTGGCCGGAATTCTCGCTGCCCCCGTGAGTCAGACCGTTTCCTCCCTTTATGCCTTGGTAACCATTGAGCGGCCTGTTCTCGCCCCCTCCCAAGTTCTACTGGCCTTTGCCGTGGGCCTTGGAGCCTCGCTCCTTGCCGCATGGCGTCCAGCGGCCGAAGCCGCAGCCTGCGACCCCGCTCTCGTCCTGCGCCCAGGATCCCGAGGAGACTCTTTTTCCCATGAATCCCGCCACTGGGGCATCTGGGGCACTGTCGCCCTTCTCCTCTCCGCTGGGCTCTCCTGGGGCGCGCTCCACGGGGGAGGAAAATTTCTCGGCTTCGCCTCCGTTGCCTTGTTGATCGCCGGTTTTTCGTTGCTCGTGCCAGCGTCGGTAAATCTCTTGGTCGGTTTTGTTCGCGGGCCGGGCTGGATGGTCCGCCTTGCCGCCCAGCACCTCGGCCGCTCCCTGCATCGAAATGCCGTCACCATCGCCGCACTGGCTGTGGCTGTGGCCATGACGGTGAGCGTTTCTGTGATGATCCATTCCTTCCGCGCCAGTGTGACTTCCTGGCTCGGAAACACGCTCGTCGCCGATCTTTTCATCGCCCCTGCGGCCAATGAAATCGCCGGCCTCCAGAGTTTCCTGCCATCCGCCGCCGTCGAATGGGTGCAACGCGATGTCCGGGTCAAGGAACTCGCCACTTTTCGCGAAATGCCGGTGCCATGGGATGAAAAAACCGCCAATCTCGCCATCATCGCAGGTAGCGCGCGCGGCGAATTGGATTTCGTCGCAGGTCCTCCCGATGCGCGTGCCCTCTTCCATCAACCTGGCATGGTTGCCGTCTCCGAGAGCTTTGCCAATCGGCATGGCACGAAGCCAGGCGACATGCTGGCATTTTCCTCCCCAAAGGGCCCGGCTACATTCCGCGTCGTCGGCGTCATCAAGGATTTCACGCGCGATAGCGGGCTGGTGATGATTGACCGTCCGAACTTCCGCCAATTCTGGAACGACGAGCGGCTCCACTCCCTCTCAATCAGTCTGCGCGATCCCGCCGACTCGGCAGCATTCGCAGAGGATTTTCGAGCGGCGTTCGGACGCGAGGGGGAATTTTCGATTTATACGAACTCGGACCTGCGCCGGCGCGTGATGGAAATTTTCGACCAAACCTTCGCCGTCACATCCGTCCTGAGAGCCATTGCGGTGGTAGTCGCCATAGCCGGAGTCCTTCTCTCCCTCACCACACTCGTTGTGGAACGCGAGCGCGAAATCGGCATCCTCCGCTCCCAAGGTGCCTCCTGTGCCCAAGTGCGCGGACTCATCCTCTCAGAAGCCGCCATGATCGGCCTGCTCTCCGCTTTCGTCGGCCTCCTCTGCGGTGCTTCCATGGCCATGGTCCTGACCTGGGTCATCAACAAAGCCTTCTTCGGCTGGACCATTGAGCTCCGCTACCCACTTGCCGTCATCCTTTCCACCCCCCTCTGGATCATCCCCGCCGCCCTCCTCGCCGCCTGGCTCCCCGCCCGCCGCGCTTCACTCATCCCGCCCGCCAGAGCCCTGCGCTTCGAGTAAGCGCAATCGGACAACTCAAAAAGTGGCACACAAGCGGAATTCCGATTAACAGAGCGAAAAACATTCCCGCGTGTCAGAGGTTGGGGGAGAGTGGTGCAGCCATGAGGAGTCGAACCTCAAACCTTCTGATCCGTAGT